>JBEELK010000274.1:0-9062 GCA_041168165.1 Planctomycetota bacterium
CGCTGACCTTCCGCAGCGTGACCGCGGCACTGCCGCAGCGCTTTGCGCCGCTGTGCAGCGCGCACGGCGTGCGCCCCACGTATCTCGTCAGCGCCGAAGCCATGCTCGACCGCGACGCGGCCGATGCGCTGCGTTCGCTGCGCGATTGCGAACTCGGCGCGCATCTGCACGCGGAATATCTTCCGCCAGGGCCGCGTCCTGAGTCATGGTCCGACGCATCGTTGCGCATCCGCGCGATGCAGCGCGATCTCGCGCCTTCTGACGAGCGCGATCGCCTCGCGACGTTGACCGAGTTGTTCGCGCAACAGTTCGGCAAGCGACCCACCAGCTTCCGCGCCGGACGCTTTGGCGCAGGCGCGCACACGGGCCGCTTCCTCCGAGAACTCGGCTACGTCGTCGATTCGTCGGTGACGCCCGGCATCGCATGGCCCGGCAACGACGGCGCCGCTGGACCCGATTGGCGCAGCGCATCGCTGCAGCCGTGGCGCGTGCATGCGAACGGCGACCTCGCGCGCAGCGGCGACAGCTCGCTGTTCGAGATCCCGATCACGATCGCGGAGCCATCGCGCCCTGGGCGAGCTGGCAGCGACCCCGTTTGGCTGCGCCCGTGGTACAGCGACCGCGCAACGATGATCGCACTGCTCGAAGCTGCGGCGCGCGATGAAGACCGCGGCAAGCCGTGGCGCACACTCTGCATGATGTTCCACTCGATGGAGCTGATCGCGGGCGCTTCGCCGTATGCGCAAACGGAAGCCGAAGTCGATCGCGTGCTCGCCGACCTCGACGCAGTGTTCGCGCGCAGCAAGCAGCTCGGCTTTGTGCCCGCGACGTTGACCGAGGCGGCGCATGCGTTGGCTCGCGACGAAGACGCGGTCACGCGTTCGCGCGCGACCCGCATCGAGCTCGGCGCATGGCAAAAGCAGGACGCGCGCTGGTCCGCGTTCGCGCCATCCTTCGATCCGGCTCCGACGCTCGAACGCCACGCCGTGCAACCGTGGTTCCGCTACAGCATCGAGCATCGTCACGAGCGCTGGGACAACTGCCTCGGCTACGAGTGGCTCGCACAGCACGCGGACAAAGACGCGCCGATCCTCGACGTGGGCTGCGGCCCTGGCGTCAACCTGCAGTGGCTCGCGCGCAACGGCGTGCGCCACCTTCATGGCTGCGACCTCGATCCCAAGGCGATTGCCGCAGGCCGCGAGCTTGCGTCATCGACAGGCGCGTCGATGCAGTTCTTCTGCGACGACGGCCAGTCGCTCGGTGGCGCTCCGCAACTGCGCTACGCCGCGATCGCTGCGATGAACTGGATGCAGCTCGTCGATGGGTTCTCGCTCGATGCGTTCCTCGACCGCGCGACGTCGCTGCTGCAGGACGATGGATTGCTGCTAATCGACTACGTCGATGAGAGCTACGGGGACGACCCTCGCGCGCAGTGGCTCACTTCGGACTGGAGCAAGCCCGAGGCCGAACGGCGACCCAGTGAGTACCGCACTCGCTACTCGCCCACGGTGTTGATCGACACGTTGCGCCGCCGCGGCTTCGCGGTCGAGCGCCACTGGCGCGTCGATGGACCCGTGCCGCGCGGCGTGCTCGGCTGTCGCTATCGCCACAGCGCGCTGCCCAACGTGCTCTTCGTCGTCGATGCGCCCGGTTGGGCGCATGACCGCAAGGCGCAGAACCTCTGCCGCGATCTTCGCGGTCGCTACGACGGTCGCATCGTCTACCAAGACGCGCTCACCGAGACGGACCTCGACGGGGCGGATCTCGTCGTGATGTTCTACTGGCGTCAACTGCAGTCGCTCGATCGGCTGCGCGAGCCGCTGGCGCGCATGCGCGACAAGCTGCTGATGGGCGTCTGCTCGCACAACGAGCTCGAAGGCGAGTTCCGCAGCAAGGGCCTCGCTGCCTTGCGCCGCCTGCCCAAGTTCGTGTTCACGCACAGTCGCTTGCTCGAGAGCGAAGTGCGACCGCTCGTCGGCGGCGCGTCGTGGCTGCTGCAGAACGGCGTCGATGCGACGTTGTTCTCGCCGTCAGCGACTCCGCGTGCATCCAACGAGGGCACGCTCGTCGTCGGATGGGCTGGCAGCGTCGGCAACTTCGGCGCGTCGATGCGCGGTCTGCCCGACGTGATCGAGCCCGCGTGCGCTGCGTTGCCCGGAGTCGAACTGCGCATCGCGGCACGCGAAGAGCGCCTGCGTTCGCAGGACGAGATGCGCGACTTCTATCGCTCGATCGACGTCTACGTCTGCGCAAGTCGCGTCGAGGGCACGCCCAATCCGTGCCTCGAAGCGGCCGCGTGCGGCGTGCCCATCGTGACGACCGCAGTCGGAAACATGCCGGAGCTGATCCGCGACGGCGAGAACGGCTTCTTGCTGCCTCGGACTGCGCTCGCGTTCCAGAAGGCGCTCTCGGTGCTGCGCGACGATGCGCGGCTTCGTGCGCGCATGGGCAAGGAAGTGCGCGCGAGCATCGAGCGCGACTGGAACTGGACATCGCGCGCCGACGCGTTTGGGCGCATGTTCGACGCAGCGCTCGCTGGGCCAAAGGGCGCCACCGCTGCCGCCACGGCGATGGAGCGCGGCGTACACGCGATCGCGCATGGCGACGCCGACGCTGCGATCGCGGCGATGCAAGATGCGCTCGCTGCAGATCCACGTTGTTCGCGTGCACATGCGCACTTGGCGCAACTGTGGTGGGACAAGGGAACGCACGACGCGGCGCTCACGGCGCTTGGCCACCAGCGCGACGCGCTGCAGCTCGGCCGCGACGACGCGGAGACGATGGAGTTGCTGGCGAGCCTGCTGCGCCGCCAAGGCAAGGCCGACCTCGCCGCCGCGCTGAGTTAGCCGGCGATCTAGCCAGCGATTCTCTTCCCCCCTCACGCGTCTAGAGAGCATGCGCATCGCATGTTCTCTGTTGGCGTGGACGCTCGCGTCCGCGCCGCTCTGGTGCCAAGGGCTGGCGTGGAATCTGCCTCCGCTTGGAGCCGCGGAGTATCGACGCACGCTGCGCGCTGCGTCATCGGTATTTGATTCGCGAAGCAAGTCCGAAACGGGAAAGGGCACCGACGCCGTTCCGCAGCAGTTGCTGCCCGAATTGGCGCCGGGGCCATTCTTGTGCGAAGGCGAACTCGAGGAGCGCCGCCAACGCGTGACGACGCCGGTGCGCGACCTTCGCGACGTCGTGCGCGCGATCGCGTTCGATCTCGCAGCGTCCGGCAGCGGCACGTGGAAGTTCCCGCGCATGGTCCCCTTTGGCGATCTCGTCGTGAGCGGCAGCGTCAGCGCGCTGGACGCGAACGGCATGCAACGCATGAAGCTCGCGATTGACCGCAAGGCGGCGACGCCGAGCGCGACGGATCCCAAGCACGGTCACTACGAGCCGACGGCGATGTTCGCGTTCGACGCGAGCGGCTCGCTGGAGTTGCAGCGCGCGGTCGACGCAACCAAGGGGCTCGTGACTTCATTCTCGGCGACGCTGACGCTGCATGTGACGGAGCAGAAGAAGCGCGTGCGCCGCATCGACATCGAGGATGCGTGGGACTTGGTCGCGGTGCGCGAGAACCAGGACGCAGACTTCCGCAAACGCGTGGCCGACGCGGTGCGGCGCGGATCGCAGTGGGTCCGCGAGCAGTTGCAGGACGACTCCGCGACGTGGGCTCGCGATGGCAAGGACGACGCATTCACGTTTGGCAGCGGACGGCTCGCGCTCGCTGCGTTGACGCTGCTCCACGCCGAAGTGCCGCCGACGGATCCCGTGCTCGCCGATGCGCTCGCCGCGTTGCACAAGCGCAAGATGACGGACAGCTACTCGCTCGCGACTGCCTTGATGACGTTGTCGCAACAGCACGCGCCAATGCGCGAGGCGGAGATGGTGCGCTCCGGCGCCATCTCGGTGCGCGCGCCGAGAACGCTGCCCGACAAAGAACGCGCGCTCGCGCAGAAGTGGCTCGATCGATTGCTCGACAACCGCGACACGCGCGTCGATCCCGAGCGCACGCTTCGCTTTGACTACGACGGCGGCAAGCGCTTCGACAACTCGGTGTCGCAGTACGGACTGCTCGGCCTCGACGCCGCCGCGCTGTGCGGCCTCTCGATCTCCGATGCGACGTGGGCTGCGTCTGCGGACCACTTCCTCGCAGCGCAGTGCCCGCCGATCGGCGGCGGCGCGCCGCTTGCGCTCGTCACCCACCGCGATCTCGCGCTCGCCGCGGGCAAGGAGCCTGAGCCGCGCACATTGCGCGTAGCACCTCGCGGCTTTGCGTATCAGGAGCCAAGCGAGCCGCCGTATGGCAGCCTCACTGCCGCGAGCCTTGCAGGCATGATCGTCGCGCGCGCTGGCATGCTCTCGATCGAACGTGCGCCGAAGCGCCGACTGCGCGAACTCGACGATGCGATCGACGCCGCGTTCTGCTGGCTAGGCCGCGAGTTCACCGTGCGCAGCAACCCAGGCTTCGTGGGCAAGGCCGACAAGCACTGGCACTACTGGCTCTACAGCCTCGAACGCGCGTGCGAGCTCGCTGGCATCGCGCGACTGTGCGGCCGCGATTGGTATTACGAAGGCGCGCTGCACTTGCTCGCGCAGCAACAGAAGTCCGGCGCGTTCAAGGCCGGCGGCAGCGAGACGATGGCGATCGAGGCGACGTGCTTCGCCGTGCTGTTCCTCAAGAAGTCGACACTGCCTGCGATCACTGGGAAGTGATCGCGGCGCGCGGCTTCACCACCACCAGTTCGCGGAGTCAAACAGCAGGCCGATGCCGGCGCCGACTGCGATGTTCCGGCCGCTCGAACTGCAACCGCTCGACAACGCGCCGATCGTGGCGCCGGTCACGGTGTAGACCGGGAACGTCGAACGGTAGGGCCGCCAATACGGGTCGCTGACGTAGATCGGGTTGCCGTAGCAGTCGTAGCCGTAGCCGTAGCCGCGCGTGTAGACGTAGCGCGTCTCGTGGATCGGCCGGTCGACGTACACCGTGCGCTCGACAACCGTCTGCTCCATCGCCGCTTGGTCGGCGGCGCGGCGCTCGTCTGCGGAGCTCAAGAGCCACGCGCTCGAGCTCGCATCGTTCGTTTCCACGCGCGCGACTCGTGCGGCGCCGTCGCTGCTCAGTTCGGCGCGCGGTGCGAAGCCCTTCGTCTCTTGGCCTGCGCCGGGGCGCTTCTGCGGCTGCGCGGGCTCTTCGTTCACGGCGCTTGGCTTTGGCGCATCGACGCGCGTCACGTAGGACGGAGCGCACGACGCGAGCAGCAAGACGATGGCGATCGGATAGCAACGCATGGCAGGCACCCCTCGGCGATTCACTTGTTCCAGCTCAAGCGCACGACGAAGTCGGACGCTCGCGACTGGCGCGAGATTGCCTCGAAGTTGGACGTTCCGCCTGGCGGCAGCAGCAGCACTTGGCGGTTGGACTCATCGGGCAACGGCTGGCGTTGGTTGTCGAGGAACGCGGCCTGCACCAACACCGAGATCGGCTCGTCGTCGACGTTGCGGATCGGCACGACGACGCGGAGGAAGTCGCCCTGCTGCGTGCGCTCGACGAGCGGACGACCAGCGCGCACGACGGCCTGCAGGGATGCGTCGGCGACGACGACCTGCGCAGTCGCTTCGGCATCGTTCTCGATCGCGAACGCAGGATAGGGCGGAGCGCTGCACGCAACGGTGATCAGCGAGACGGCGAACGGCAGCAGAAGGGACTTCATGGCTTGGACCTCGGAATGCGGTCCATGCGTGGCAGGGACCGGAAGATGAAGTAGCTCTCGCCGCTTGCGGGCACGTCGACCGTCCACGTTTGCGTGAGGTCGGACAGGATCTGCCCACTCGTCGAGAGGAAATCGATGCGCAGCGTGTGCTGCCCCGGCGCAACGTCGAACGCAGCGCCTTGCACCGTGGATGGAAGCGTGGGCCAGTGGCGCGTGTCCGCCTTCGCGGCAGTGAGCGCAGACAACACGAGCAACCCAGCGCCGATCAGCGCCTTGTCGCGCGCGCCCGTGCTGCTGGTGTCGCCAGCGGCGAGAATCAGCGCGCCAACGCCCGCGGTACGCGTGATGGACTTGAACACCGCCTTGCCTTGGCGAATGCCCTCCATCTCCGTGCCGCCGCGCGTGCGCGCTTGGTAATCGACGTCGGCGAGCATCCACGTCGGCCCGCGCAACTCGCCATCGATCCAGACCTGCGCGCGATGCGCCGCAGACCAGCGCGGACGGAAGCGCGCGAGTTCGCCTTCGTTGCCGGCCGCGATCTTCTCGGGCCCCATGCCGACTTCAGCGAGCACGACGAGGTTGCCGACTTCGGGGCTCCGCAGCAGTTGGTTGTTGGACTCGCCGCGCGAGCCATGGCTGCGCGCGAACTCATCCGCCTTCTTCGCTTCCTTGAAGAAGTCCTCCGCGTCGGCGGGAATCCCCATCGCACGGCTCATGCGGCCAGCGAGCCAGAACAGCAGCGTGAAGTCCGCTTGGTACTTCTCGTCGCCGGATTCGCCGTCCGCGAGGATGCCCTTCTTGAACGCAGCACGCGCGTTGTCGGGCTCGCCTTTCAGCAAGTAGCACATCCCGAGGTAGTAGGCGTTCATCGCCTTCTCGTAGGGATCGCCGGTGTAGCCCTTGCTGCTCTCGCTGCCGACGATCGCCGAGAACTCCTCGCTGCCACTCGTCTGCCAGTTGCCCATCACGCGCGCAGCAGCGCCGAAGTGCTGCCAAGCCGCGTCGATGTCGCCTTGCAGCAGTTCGCACTGCGCCAGCACGTTGAGCACCAGCGCTTGGTTCTCGACCGGACCGGCGGTCGCTTCCTTGCGCGCGAAGTCTGCAACCACGCCGAGGTCGCCCTGCGTGAAGCGAGCGACCGGGATCGCGGGCTGCGAGATTCCGCACGCCGACAGCGTGGCGAGGAGCAGCAGGAAGAGCGCGCGCAACTGCATCGTCGGATCAGCGCGTGATGACGGACTTCTCGGACTCGAACTTGGTCTCGTAGTCGTTGGTCCACATCAACCGCGACGTCTCGAGATCCGTCAGCTCGAAGGTCACGAGGTAGTACGCGCTCTTCAACTTGCCCGACTGCTGCACGCGATCCTGGATCACGCCCTTCAGCACGTAGTCGGAACCGAGCACGCCGCCCTTCATGCCTTCGTTCTGCGTCACTGCGCCGGCGCGCTTGGCTTCGCGTTCCTTGCGCACGGCGTCGAGGCCCTCGGCGCTGCGATCGAGCACGACGATCTTGTTGCCGAGCGCCTTGAACAGTTCGGTGCGCAGCTTGTTGAGGACGATCGTGCGGTTGATGACGTCGGACGACTCGTTCTTCAGTTCGGTGATGTGAAACGTCACCGTCTGGCCGTCGGCCTGCGACGTCAGCACGCCCGAGGCGCGGATGTCATCGGCCATCTTCTTGGCCATCGTGCGGATGTCCTGGCTCTGCAGGACTGCGCCGCCCACTGCATCGGGGCTATCGGGATCGACGCGCCGGTCGATCGTGCCGGCGCAGGCGGTGAGAAGAGACAACGTGAACAAGCCAAGAAGTGCGGTCGTGCGCATGAGCGAAGTCGGATTGCGAGTCGGGTCAGCAGAAGGCGCCAGCGGCGGCGTCCGCCGCGGAAAGGCGGCGCGCAGCGCAGTCGGGCGGCGCGTGTTGTTACTCCATGTGGGCCGTCGTTGCCAACGAGGCAAGACGCCGCGGCGGCGCACGGCTCGGTCAGCGGATCTCGAAGCCAGAATCGCCCAGCGCCGGACGGTCTTCGACCTCGACAGACCGCACGTGCGAGATCGCGGGCCCGCGCCGCAGCGCTTCGACGAAGGCGAGCAGCGCAGCATCGCCACCCTCTGCCTCCCCCACGACCGACCCATCCGCTTCGTTGCGAACGTGCCCACTGACGCCCGCCTGTTCCCCAGCGCGCTGGGCGAAGCGACGGTAGCCGACGCGCTGCACGCGGCCCGTGACGACGAATGCGATCCGCTTCATTGGCCTGGCTCCATGCGCGCTCGCCCATCGTCGAACGTGACGCGGCACTGCCTCATCAAGTCGATGCCGAGCACGCCGTGAACGGGAAAGACCCCATGCGGGGCACGCGGCACGACAGGCAGGTCGACCGCGGCGAAGCGAACTTGCGACACGCGCAGGTCCACGTTGCGCAGTTCGCGCACCGACGCGCCGCCGCCGCCGGCAGTCCAGATGCGGCGATAGGACGGAACCGCGCGTGCGTCGCCGAGCGGCAACTTGGCGAGACCCTGCGCGGTGAGGCTGCTGTGGCTCGCTCCGGTGTCCAACACGAACCACAGTCGCTCGCCTTCGATCGTCACGGGCACGAGGCAGCGACCTTCGCTCTTCACGCATTGCACCGAAGAGGTCGTCGGCAGTCCGCGCGGCAACTCCAGCACGAGGCTCTTGCGCACCGGATCGAGCGTCATGCGGAACAGACTCAGCAAGTCGAGGCCAAGCACGCCGATCGGCGGCCGTTCGGGCCCGCCGAAGAGATCGCGCATCGACAGACGTTCGTCCTCGACGACGAGTGCGGGCACGGGACCAAACCAGATCTCGCCGACGGCAAACGCATCGAGCACGCCGATCACCGCCGCGAGATGGCGACCGGTGCCATCGGGGATCGAGCCCACGTCAGACAGCGCGCGAACGCCAGCTTCCTTCGCGAGCGAGCGCGCGATCGTCGTCATCGACGATCCGGTGTCGACTGCGAACGCGCGGTGCAGTTCGCCGATCGCGCAGGCAAACTCCGGCAGCGCGCCTTCGAGCAGCGGCTCCTCCGCCACGAGCGGCCCAGTGGGCTTGCGACGGAACGGCAACTCGCGCGCGACGGCGACCAGCGCGCGACGACGCTGCGCGGCATCGTCGATCGCGCCCGCGAGCAGCGGTGCGAGCGATTCGCCATAGCGGCCCGCCGAGAACAGTTGGTCGCCGAGGCGTCCACGCGCTTGCGCGGCGCTCCAGCCTGCGCTCTCTGGATTGGCTGCGACCTCGCGCCATTCGGCAATCGCAAGCTCGTCGCGCCAAAGCATGTCGTGCACGGTCGCGACACAGACGGCGATGCGGCCGTCCTTCGGATGGCGGCGCTTGCCGCGCAT
>JBEELK010000275.1:0-14107 GCA_041168165.1 Planctomycetota bacterium
GAAGAATTAGCGACGCAGAGGCCGTCCCCGAAGCCGAAAAGCGACGAGAGTCTGTCGCAACGGTTTTGCGATACTGGGCCGCCATGCACGGGCCGACGCATCGCGACGACAACGCACAGCACCGACGCCATCGCGCGGCGGTTGCCGTCGTCGTTGTCATCGCGCTCGGCGCGTTCGCATTGCTGCTGCGCAGCGAGCCCGCGGAGCCCATCGCTCTCGTCGATGCGACGACCGCGCGGCGAGAACACGCGCCGGAATCGGAGCAGGCCAGCGCAGCGCGCAGCAAGGAGCCCAGCGCGCGCGTCGCGGACTCGCAAGCGGCGCCTCTGCTCGAGGACCGAGTCGACCTCGCGCTGCCCCACGAGTTCACGCTGCGCGTCATCGTGCGCGACCCCTTCGGCCTGCCGATCCAAGACGCCCGCCTGTATCTCGCGCCTGAGAACGCCGCGCTCACGCTGTGGCCCGACGCGACGGACGCGCGCGGCATCCTCGAAGCAAAGGCGTTCGGTCGCGCGACGCGCTTGCGCGTGATCGCCGCCGTCTCCGCGTATGGACGCGTGGAGCCCATGCAGTCGCTCGTGCTCGACGCGGGAGTCACCTCCACCGCGATGTTCGTGGCATCGGGCAAGCCGCACGAACCCGAGGCGCTGCTCGAACTGCTGCTGCAAGAAGAGGGCGATCTACAACAAGCAACGGCACGCGCCACAGAACGCGTGCTCGCGAATGGTCGGCGCACGGAGTCCGCGACTCGGCAGGGCAAGGTGCGTCGGCGCGACGAGTTCGAGGCGTTGTGCGGTCGCACGCTGCTGCTCTACTCGGGAATGCGTTGCCGGAACTGCCACGACGCGGCGATGGCGGCGCACTACGACGCATTCGCGAGCGCCCCAACGCTGCGCGAGAGCCTGCATCCTCGCGGCGTGTTCTCCGACCTCCGATCGCGCGAAAGCGTCCATCGCGGCGATCGCGAGGATCGCGATCCGGACCGCCTGCGCATCGACCTCGACGACTTGCGGAAGCGATTGGAGAGGACGCCGCGCGACGCAGCGAAGAGCAAAGCCATTGCTTCGAGTTCGCTCGGCGCATTCACGGGCATCGTGCGCGACGCAAGCGGAGCGCCGGTGCGCGGCGCCGCGGTTGCGATCGTGATGCCCGACGATTCCGTGCGCGCGCGAACGACAACCGACGGCGAGGGCCGCTACCAAATGGCTGCGCCGGCCGACGGCCCGTGCGAACTGATCGCCATCGGCATGGGACTCGGCCGCGAACGCGCGAGCACCACTGCCTCGCCGTTCTCGACGACAACGCAAGACTTCACGCTGCGCGCGCGATCGCGACTGCTCGGCTCCATGCGCGACGAACCTGGCGAGCCGCTCGTTCGAGCGCGAATCGAGCTCGAAGCGCCGGAGTTTGCGCATGCGCAGGTGGCGTGGACGGACGAAGGTGGAGCCTTCGCGTTCGCCGAGTTGCCGGGCCCGAGCCGCTGCCTGGTTTGGGCACCCGATGGCGACCTTCGCCTGCCCTTGCTCGCATCGCCAACGTGGATCCCCGACGCGCAGGACGCGAACCTGCGGTTGTCCGAAGCGGCGCCGCAGCGTGCGCGCATTGCGCTCACGCCGAAGCTGCCAGAGCTCCTCGCCAACGCGCGCGTGAGCATTCGCATCGTGCAACTCGACACACATCGCGGCGCGCACCTTGCGCCGCGCGAAGGCAAGGGCGGACTCGCGATCGAAGGACTGATGGCGGGCCCCTATCGCATCGAAGCCGGAGTCGAAGGCGGCGGCTTCGTGACGTTGCCCGACGTCTACGTCGATGGCCGCGGCGAATGGAATCTCGGCGTCCTCGAGTGGCCAGAGCCTGGCATCGTGCGCATCCGATCGCAGTCGAACGCGCGCGCTCGCAAGGACCGGCGCATCGAGTTCTGGCGCCAACGCGAGGACACCGATGTCCGCACCGAACCGCGATGGATCGACGCCGAACGCGGCGCGCTGCCCGCGGGACGCTACGCCGTGTTGTGGGTTCGCGCCGATGGCGCGCGCATGCAAGGAGCACTCACGATCGAGAGCGGTCGCACTGCGGAGTTCACGCTGCCGGACTGAGTCCGCGCCAATCGCTCATCCTGCGCGGCGCGCGGCGATGCGCTCGACGCAAGCGAGCGACAGCAACAAAACGATTGCGGCAAGCGCCCAATCGGGAACCACGGACCGCGTTCGCACCGACGCGATCGGCGGCGGCAGCGCGAGATCCGCGATGGGCACCGGTTCGGCACCGCAAAGCGCGCGCAACGCAGAGACTTCGCGCGGCGTCGGCGCAGGCGGCTCGATCGTCGCGGCGCCAAACTTCACAGCAGATCGCCCCGTCTCGGCACGCTGCACGGACACGACCCACTGCGCAAACCGCGCGGGGAAGTCGGGATCCGCGCGGAACGCGCTCGCTGCGTCGCCGGCGAGGTCTGCGCAGAACGCGCCGACGCGACCAAGCCCCAAGTTGCCGAACGCGAGCACCGGCCGCCCTTCGGCGCCAGCCACGAGCAGCACGTGCGACGACGCGCGCGCCGCCGCGGGGATCGCAGAAGACAGCGTCGGCCACTCCGCAGGGATCGGCTCGAGCGCAGGCGAAGCAGCGACCGCGCGAATGGACAACGGCGCGTCCTTCGCAGGATCGACCTTGGGTTCCTTCGGCTCCGGTTCCTTGGGCTTCTCGGGTTCCTTGGGCTCCGGCGGCTTTGGTTTTGGCAGGTCCTCCGCGGGCGGAACCGTCGGATCGTTGCCCACTCCGTTGGGCTTGCGGCCCACGCGATCGAGCGCGCGAACGACTTCGGCGCTGACGAGCTTGGGCACGAAGCGCGGATCGCGCACCGGCAAGAACGAGCCGCCGCCTTCGCGCGCGAGCCGTTCGGCCATGCCTTGGAACGTCGCGAGCGTTCGATCGTCGACGATCGAGATCATGCTCAGCGTGAGGCCTTCCTTGCGCATCGCGTTGGCGCGTTGGCGCAGCACGAGTTCTTGGTCCCACACTTCGCCGTCGGTCAGCACGACGACGTGGCGGACCGAAGCCTTCGACTTGCCGAGCATCGCGCGCGCACTCAACAAACCGCTGTCGAGGAACGTGCGCTCGTTGGCATGCGCGAGGCGCGCGATGCCCTGCTCGATGCGCGCGAACTGCGTTGCATCGGTCAACGGCATCTCCACGCGGGCTTGATCGTCGTCGCCGAACGTGACGAGGCCGACTTCATCGCCTTCGCCGAGCGCGCGCGCCGTCTCGCGCGCGGACGTCTTGGCGTAGCTCATCTTCGTCTCGCCGCCTGTTACGCGCAGACCCATGCTGCCCGAGCGATCGATGACGAGCACCATCGCGATCGGGTGCTTGTCGACTTCCATCGGCTCCTTCGGCGAAACGATCGGATCTTCCGAACGCAGATCCTCGTTGGGCTTCTCGGGTTGCTTGGGTTGGTCCTTCGGTTCCTTTGGCGCGTTGGGATCGGAGGGCGTTGGCATCGCGGGCCCGTCGCCTTCGCCGCCATTGCCTTCGTTGCCTTCGCTGCGCGGCAACACGCGGATCGGCAGCGCGTCGCGCAGTGGCTCGCCATCGCGTTGGAGCCCGTCGCCAAACGCAAACACGCCGATGCCGTCGTCGATCGCGCGCTGCAGCCGCTGTTGCGCAGCGACCGGCAACGCAGATCCGAGCACGACTGCGCAGTAGCGCGAGAGATCCTCGGGCAGTCCGTCGGCCTCTTCGGCCTTCACGCCTTGCGCGCGAAGCGCTGCGGCTAGCGGCCCAGGCGGAGCGATCACCAACGCGATCGGCGCAGCGAGCACTTCGAACGCACCGCTCCACGAAACGCGGCGACCGCCGCTGTCCGCAGCAACCTGAACCTGCGCGATGCCATCGTTGTTCGGCAGCGCTTCGATCCGACCAAGGCTTGCTGCGCCAATCGTCACGCTGCTTGTTGCGTCCCAACCTTCGCCCGCAACCGCGAGGTCCGCGCGCATCGCGTCCGTGGAAGCAACGCGCGCTTCCGCGGCGAGCGGCCTTCCTTCGCGCGGAGCCGATGCGAACTCCATGCGCAACGAGTCGGGCGAGAACGACAGCGGCGTGGCGACCAGCGCGCTTGCGCCAGCGAGCGGCGATTGCGGCGCATGCGACGACGGCGCAAATGGCGCGTTCCACACCACGATCGTGTCCATGAGGCGCGGGCCCGCGGTGAGGGCGGCGCGCGCAATCGCAGAATCGAGATCGCCAGCAGACTGCACAAACGCGATGTCGGGCGCAGGATCGAAGCCAACGCGCAACTGCTCGCCTTGCGCGCGCAACTCTGCCGACGCTTCGCGAATGGTCACGATCGCGACGTTTGCTGGCTTTAGCACGCGCTCTGCGATCGGCGGCACGAGCGCCGCGGCCGCGACTGCGAGCAGCGCGAGCACGTTGACCGAGCGCGCCGACGCGGGCCCCGAGCGCACGCAGATCGACAGCGCGCAGCCGAGCCCAAGGGCGATCGCGATCCAGAGCAACACGCGTTACAGCCTACCGCAGGGACTGCAATGCGAAGAGGCGCAGTTCGTCACGGCAAGAACGCGCACAACAGCCAATCGACGCGATCGCCGAGATCGCGCCCTTCGCCGAACTCGACTTCGAACGCCACGACCTGGCCTTCTTGCACCGCGATCAGAGGAATGGTCTTGGGCGCATCCGAGGGCTTCAGTTCGCTCGCGAACACGGGCGCGGCATCGCCCATGCGCACCGCCACGGCGACGTGCCCGCGCACGCGCAACTGCCCCGCCGAGTCGTCGAATGCGACGCGCAACAGCAGCGACTTCGCGCCCTTGGGCACGACGTATTCGAGTCGGCTTCGACTGTGCACGCCAAGCCCGCGCGCGTAGCAGCGACCACCCGCCGACAGGATCGCACCATTCGCGGACAGGTCGCGCTGCCACGGCAGCAGCGCATCGCCAGCGAACGACGCCTCGACCGCGCGCACGGGATCGAGTCGCGACGCAAACTGCGCCCCTTGGTCGAGCCGCAGCAGGCAGGCCACGTCGTCTTGCGAGAGCTTCTTCTGGTCGCCACCGAGCAGCGTCACCGCAAGATCCTCACCGCGGAACTCGTAGGCCGACAACGCGACGCGATCTCCGCTGCGCGTGATGAGTTCTGCGATGGGCGCGCCTTCTTGTGGCTCTGCTCCATCGATACGCAGGCCGACAAGGTCGCGCGCCGAATACCAACGCGGTTCCTTCTGGCCCTCGGGCTGGAAGCGGATCCCATCGGCGCCGAACTGATGCAGCGCGCCAGCAACGCGGTCGAAACCAAGCGCGGCAGGCAAGAACAGTGCTTCGCTTGCACCGTCAGGCAACACGAGGTCGCGCGACAACGCGGCGTCTGGGCGCAACACGAGGCACTCG
The DNA here is from genome assembly GCA_041168165.1 of Planctomycetota bacterium. Taxonomy (GTDB): domain Bacteria; phylum Planctomycetota; class UBA1135; order UBA1135; family UBA2386; genus SXPK01. The sequence continues at coordinate 5,397 of JBEELK010000275.1, forward strand.
AGCCGATCCACCGGGAGCGTGAGCGAGCCGAGCGTCGGCGACTGCAGTTCGATCCGATCGCCGCCTTCGTTGCCGCCAGTCAGCATGCCGCGCACGAGATCGCCGCCCGCGAAGTAGGCGCGCGGCAGCGAGGACTCCTTGCTCCGACCACCCAGCACGCACAACACGCCCGCAGACTCGATGCGTTCTTCACCCCGCTTCGAGCGCAGCGTCAGCGCGCCGTCCTTCTCGGTGCGAATGCGGTCGGCGAACACTGAGCGACCGTCCAGCAGCAGGACTTCGAACAGAGGAGTCTGGGCCCGCAGCGCGGCCGCCCCACCGGGCAGCGCCGCCGCGATAGCGAACAGGAGAACGAGGAAGCGACGAATCGTGCTCATGCCAGAATGTCACCGTTGCGGCGAACACCGCGAGGGAGCCCTGCCAGTTTGGCGCGGCCTGCATTGCGCCCACAGCATCGGAAGTTCGCGAGCATCACCTACAAACCAAGAAAAGAAAAGGAGATACGAACGAAGAACCATTCGGGCGAAGTCCGGCACATCCGCGGCACCGGCTTTGCTTTCGCGCGCGCCCTTAGCCGGCGGCGGTCGGCTTCTTGGTGTGCGCGGGACGAACTGTCCCGGCGCCAAGCACTTCGGCCGCAAGCTCCCCGTGGTCCACCCCGGACCAGCCGGCGTGCGCCCGTGCGGAACCCGCAACCACTTCGAGATTCCCCGTCGAGGACGTGATGGTCAAACAACTCGTATTCGAAAACGATGCCCGCGAAGCCGTGCTCCGCGGAGCCCAGAAGCTCGCCAAGGCAGTCGTCTCCACCCTCGGTCCCCGCGGCCGCAACGCCGTGCTCGACAAGGGCTGGGGCGGCCCCACGATCACCAAGGACGGCGTCACCGTCGCCGAGGAGATCGATCTCGATGATCCCTACGAGAACATGGGCGCGAAGCTCGTGCGCGAAGCCGCCAGCAAGACGTCGGACGTCGCCGGCGACGGCACGACGACCGCGACGCTGCTCGCGTGCGCCATCGCCGAGAGCGGCATGCGCTACCTGATCGCAGGCGCGAACCACGCCGAACTGATCAAGGGCATTCGCATCGCGAGCGACAAGATCGTCGAGTCGCTGAAGAAGATGGCGAAGCCCGTTCCGGCGACGGACTACAAGGCGATCGCGCAAGTCGCGACGATCTCCGGCAACAACGATCCCGAGATCGGCAAGCACCTCGCCGAGGCGATGAAGGCAGTCGGTCAGGACGGCGTGATCACGGTCGAAGAAGGCAAGGGCCTCGACACCGAGATCAAGAACGTCACCGGCATGCAATTCGACCGCGGCTATCTCTCGCCGCACTTCGTCACGGACCCGGACAGCATGACCGCGGATCTCCGCGACTGCATCATCCTCGTGCACGAGGACAAGCTGTCGAACATCCGCCCGCTGCTCCCGCTGCTCGAGAAGCTGAAGGACAGCAGCAAGCCGCTGTTGATCATCGCGGAAGACATCGAGGGCGAAGCGCTCGCGACGCTCGTCGTGAACAAGCTGCGCGGCATCCTCAAGGTCTGCGCGGTCAAGGCGCCTGGCTACGGCGACCGCCGCAAGGCCATGCTGCAGGACATCGCGATCCTGACCGGCGGCGAGGCGATTTTTAAGGACCTCGGCATGGACCTCGAGAAGGTGCAACTGCGCCAGCTCGGCCAAGCGGAGCGCGTGATCGTCGATGGCGACAACACGACCATCGTGAAGGGCAAGGGCAAGAACGCCGACGTCAAGGCGCGCTGCGAGCAGATCAAGCGCGAGATCGACGCGACGACCTCGGACTACGACCGTGAGAAGCTCCAGGAGCGCCTCGCGAAGCTCGCCGGCGGCATCGCGGAGATCCGCGTCGGCGCGCACACCGAGACCGAGATGAAGGAGCGCAAGGCGCTGTTTGACGACGCGCTGCACGCGACGCGCGCGGCGATCGCCGAAGGCGTGCTGCCCGGCGGCGGCACTGCGCTGCTGAAGGCCAAGAAGGCGCTCGATGGCCTCGAGTTGCCCGGCGACCAGCAGTTCGGCGTCGAGTTGATGCGCGCGATCTGCGAGCAGCCGGTCCGCACCATCGCGCAAAACGGCGGCCTCGATGGCGCCGTCGTCGCGCGCAAGGTGCTCGCCGGCAAGGGCGTCAACTTCGGCTTTAACGCGCTGACCAACGCCTACGGCGACATGTTCGAGTTCGGCGTCGTCGATCCGTGCAAGGTGACGCGCTCGGCTCTGCAAAACGCGGTCTCGGTCGCAGCGATGCTGCTCACGACCGACTGCCTCATCACCGAGGCGAAGAAGAAGGACGACCACGACCACGACGGCGCACACGGCCAGATGTGAGCGCCAGTCAACGAACCCATACCCACTAGGAGACAACGAACATGGCAAACCTGCGACCCCTGGACGACCGCGTCGTGCTGAAGGTGCTCGACGCTGAAGAGATGAGCTCTGGCGGCATCGTGCTGCCCGACACGGCCAAGGAGAAGCCGCAGCGCGGCAAGGTCACTGCAGTCGGCGAAGGCAAACTGCAGAAGGACGGCAAGCGCAGCAAGCTCGACGTCAAGAAGGGCGACGTCGTCCTGTTTGGCAAGTACGCCGGCAGCGACGTGAAGGTCGGCGGCGAGGACTACAAGATCCTTCGTGAGAGCGAGATCCTCGCTCGTTGGGAGGACTGATCCGATGGGCAAGCAAATCACCTACGACGAAGTCGCGCGGCGCAAGGCGGTCGAGGGCGTGCAGAAGCTCGCCAGGGCCGTCAAGGTCACGCTCGGCCCGGCCGGCAAGAACGTCATCATCGAGAAGTCCTTCGGCGGCCCGCAGGTCACCAAGGACGGCGTGACGGTGGCGAAGGAAATCGAGCTCGAAGATCCGTTCGAGAACATGGGCGCGAAGCTCGTGCGCGAAGTTGCCAGCAAGACGAATGACGTCGCTGGCGACGGCACGACGACGGCGACCGTGCTCGCCGAAGCGATCCTCACGCAAGGCCAGCGCTACCTGACGTCCGGCGTCGACCCGAACGCGCTGCGCGCGGGCATCGACGCGGCGGTCGAGACGGTCATCGCCGAGCTGCTCAAGATGGCGAAGAAGATCAACGCCAAGAGCCGCGACGAGATCGCCAACGTCGGCGCCATCTCCGCCAACAACGACAAGGAGATCGGCAACCTTCTCGCGGATGCGATGATGAAGGTCGGCCAGGAAGGCGTCGTGACGGTCGAGGAAGGCAAGAGCTTCGAAACGGAGCTCGAGCACACGGGCGGCATGCAGTTCGACAAGGGCTACATCTCGCCGTACTTCATCACCGACGCGAAGTCGATGGAGACGCTGTTTGAGGACGCCAAGATCCTCGTGCACGAGAAGAAGATCTCCTCGGTGCGCGAGCTGATCCCGTTGCTCGAGCAAGTGTCGCGCGCTGGCAAGCCGCTGCTCATCATCGCCGAGGACATTGAGTCCGAAGCGCTCGCCACGCTCGTGGTCAACCGCCTGAAGGGCGTGCTGAACATCTGCGCGGTCAAGGCGCCGGGCTTCGGTGATCGCCGCAAGGCCATGCTGCAGGACATCGCCACGCTGTGCGGCGGCGAGTGCATCAGCGAGGACCTCGGCATCAAGCTCGAGAACGTCAAGATCGAGCAACTGGGCTCGGCCCAGAAGATCCGCGTCACGAAGGACTTCACGACCATCGTCGGCGGCGCAGGCAAGAAGGCTGCGGTCGACGCGCGCGCGGACAGCATCCGTTCGCAGATCGAGAAGACGACTTCGGACTACGACCGCGAGAAGCTCCAAGAGCGCCTCGCGAAGCTGACTGGCGGCGTCGCCATCATCCGCTCCGGCGCGATGACGGAAGCCGACATGAAGCAGAAGAAGCAGCGCATCGAAGACGCGCTCAACGCAACGCGCGCGGCAGTCGAAGAGGGCATCGTCCCCGGCGGCGGCATCGCGCTGCTGCGCGCCAGCAAGGCGCTCGACGGCATGAAGCTCGATGGCGACCGTCAGTTCGGCGTCGAGATCATTCGCCGCGCGTGCCAAGCGCCGATCAGCCAGATCGCGCAGAACGCGGGCGAGGATGGCGCGGTCATCGTCGACGAAGCCCTCTCCAAGAAGGGCAACGAAGGCTACGACGCGCTCACGGGCACGTGGGTCGACATGGTCAAGGCCGGCATCATCGATCCGGTCAAGGTCGTGCGCTCCGCGCTGCAGAACGCGGCGAGCATCAGCGGCCTGATGCTGACGACCAACACCATGGTCACCTCCATCAAGGAGGACCAGAAGGCCATCGAGGGCAGCATCCGCTGACCTCGCAGAGGCCGCGCCGACCCTAGCAGGAAGGCGCGGCCGCCCCACCGCCGATCGCGAACATGGCTACGAAGCGCGACTACTACGAGATCCTCGGCGTCGGCAAGGATGCGAACGAGGACGGGATCAAGAAGGCCTACCGCAAGCTCGCGCTAGACAACCATCCCGACCGCAACCCGGGCAACGCCGAGGCGGAGAAGCGATTCAAGGAAGCTGCGGAGGCCTACTCCGTGCTGTCCGACGCAGAGAAGAAGGCTCGCTACGACCAATACGGCCACGCTGGCGTCGATGGCGCGCAAGGCGGCGGCTTCCAGTCGGCCGAAGACATCTTCTCCGCGTTCGGCGAGATGTTCGGCGGCGGCGGCGGCGGCTTCTTCGAGCAGTTCTTCACCGGGGGTCGCGCGCGCGGCCGCGGACGCCGCGGCTCCAGCCTCAAGATCGACCTCGAAGTCGAACTCGCCGAGGTCGCGACGGGCGTCAAGAAGACCGTGCAGATCAAGCGCCCCGAAGCGTGCGACACCTGCGCGGGCACGGGCCAAAAGCCCGGCACCGGCAAGAACCGCTGCGGCACGTGCGGCGGCCGCGGCGAGGTGATCCGCAACCAGGGCTTCTTCCAGCTGCGCCAAGCATGCCCGGCATGCCAAGGCCAAGGCGAGACGATCGCGGACCCGTGCACGAAGTGCCGCGGCCGCGCGTTCTTGCCGAAGGAAGTCCCGATCACGCTGACGATTCCCGCGGGCATCGAGCACGGCCATGCGGAGCGCATCCAGGGCCAAGGAGAGCCAGGCACAGGCGGCGGACCGCCAGGCGACCTCGTCGTCGTCATCCACGTCGCAGAACACCCAGTGTTCACGCGCAACGGCGACGACCTGCTGATGCAGACGCGCGTCACCTTCCGCCAAGCAGCGTGCGGCGACACGATCGAGATCCCGACGATCACCGACGAAACGGTGCGACTCGAGATCCCCGCCGGCACGCAGCCTGGCGAGCGATTGCGCATCAAGAACCACGGCCTTCCGCGCCTCGATGGCTACGGCAAGGGCCACATGATCGTCCAAGTGCAGATCGACGTGCCCAAGCAACTGAGCTCCGAACAGGAGGAGTTGCTGCGCAAGTTCGAAGAGCTCGAGGACGGCAAGCGGACCAAGAAGGGCGCCAAGAAAACGATCTTCGAAAAGGTGAAGGACTACTTCTCGTGACCGAACCCAACGACACGAACGCGGGCGAGCGCCCGTCCTCCAACGCCGCCGACAACGCCGAAGTGCAGACGCTGCTGCATGAGAAGGCGAAGCTCGAGGAGCAACTGCAACGCACGCTGGCCGACGCGCAGAACATGCGGCGCCGCGCGCAGAAGGAAGCCGAGGACGCGCGCCGTCGCATTCTCGAAGGCTTCACGCAGGAACTGCTGCCCGTCCTCGACAACTTCCAGCTCGCGCTCCAAGCGTGGGATGGACAGACCGCTGGCTCGGATCCGGCAGCGCTCGTGCAAGGCGTGCGGATGGTCTTGACGCTGCTGCGCTCGGCGCTCGAACGCCACGGCCTGCAGGAGATCAACGCCAATGACCAACCCTTCGATCCGGCGCGCCACGAGGCCGTCGCTGTCGAGGCCAAGCAAGGCGTCGACGAAGGCCGCGTGCTGAAGGTGCTGATGCCTGGCTACCTGATGACGGACCGCGTGCTTCGCCACGCGAAGGTCGTCGTTTCCGGCAAGCCCATGAGCGCAGGCTGAGTTCTCGCTGCGCCACTGCGGCACACCCACCGACTCCAAACCGCCGATAGGATCCTCGCCATGCCGACCTACGACTACCTCTGCTCCGCCTGCGGCCATCGCTTCGAGGAGATGCATGCGATGTCTGCCGAGCCGCTCAAGAAGTGCCCTTCGTGCAAGAAGCAGAAGCTGGAACGACTGATCGGCGCGGGCGCCGGAGTGATCTTCAAGGGCTCGGGCTTCTACCAGACCGACTACAAGAACGCGGGCTCGGCGCCTTCGGGCGGCGGTTGCCAGCCGACTTGCGGCACGTCAGATGCGCCCGCCGGCTGCAAGATGGGCAAGAAGGGCTGAGGCCCTCACCGAGCCGCGAACGACTTGCGGCTCACAGCCTCACCGAGCCGCGCGGCAGTCGCGGCTCGCAGCCTCACCGAGCCTCGCGGCAGTCGCGGCTCGCAGCCTCACCGAGCCGCGCGCGAGCCGCGGCTTGAATCGATCGATCAGCCCGCGATGCCGCGCGGCGCGTGAACGATCGCATCGCGGCGAATGCGCGCGATGCGTCGCGTGAGTTCGAGCGACAAGAGTCGGTAGTCATGCGCGCCGACACGACTCGGCGTCACGATGCACAGCTGCCCTGCGCGCAGCTCTTGCGCCTCGCGCGGCGACACTTCGAGCCAAGGCAGCGATCCGTCCTCGGTTTCGAAATAGAACTTCAACGCGCCGGGTCCCGGCTTCCACGCTTCGTGTGCGAGGATCGCGTCGACTGCGGACTCCTCCTCGCGTTGCGCACGCGCTTGGTCGAGCTCCTTCTGCTGCTGCTGAATGCGCTGCCGCTCCTTCTCTTGCAGTTGCGCAAGCTCTTGCTGCTTTTGCTGCTGCTCCTTCTCGATCTGCTCGTGCCCCTTCTCTTTGCGTTCGACCCGCGCTTCATGCGCGAGTCGGCGCTGGTCCTTGTCCGAGAGGATGTTGGCTTTCTTGAGCTGGTCGCGAAGGCTCATACGCGCACCTTAGGCGCGAGCCCGCTGGCCTGCCAAGGGCCTCGCGCAGCGAGCGCCGCGGGGCATCAGCTTTGCTGAGCTGGAGACGGCAGGAAGCGCACGGCAATGCCAACGCTGCCGTCGCCCATCGACTCGACTCGGACGAGTTCGCCGGGGATCGGCGCTTCCTGTCCCGGCACCTGCACCTGCACGCGGATCTTGGCCGACGTCGTGAAGTAGACGCCCTGGGCGGAGACGTTGCGGCCTGGGCCTGGCAACTGCTGCGCGTCGATCGAGATCGTCACTTGGCCGTCGAGCGGAACGCGATCCTCGCGACGGTGGTCTTTGGCAGCGGGGGTGCGGGGTTCGTCCACGGGGGCCTCCAGATCCTCCGATCGACGCGGCGGCGGATCCGGCTTGAGCCGTTGGTATCGTGCGCGCGTGGATCCGACTCCTTACGTCCGCGAGGCAGGCTACGCCGAGCGCTACCGCGACCGCCGTTTCACGAGCGGATCCGGTCCCGTCACCGACCACCGCGAGCGCGCCATCCTGCGCGAATTGCTCGCTCGCTGCAGCCCGCAGACTGGCCCGTGGCTCGACGCGCCGTCTGGCGCAGGCCGCATGAGCAATGAGCTACCCGGGCGCGTGGTGCAACTCGACCGCGACTTCGAAATGGTGCGCGCGATTCCGACAGGCGAGCGCCGCATTTGCGCGTGTTCGACGCAATTGCCGTTTGCCGATCGAGCATTTGCGGGCGCCTTGTGCTGTCGGCTTCTGCAACACCTGCCATTGCGCGAGGAGCGCGTCGCGGTGCTGCGCGAACTGCGCCGAGTCACCACGGGGCCCGTGGTCGCGACCTTCTTCGATGCCCTGAGCCTGCAGCACGCGCGCCGCGTAATGCGCCGCGCCATCGGCAAGAAGCGCAGCGGTCGATCCGCGATCACGCGCGCTCAGTTCGTCAACGAAGCGAAAGATGCCGGCTTTGCGCGCATCGAGTTCCGCGCATCCATGCGGTTCTTGGGCGAGCAGACCTTCGCGCTGCTGCAGCGTTGAATCCTGCGACACTGCGCCACTAGGGCGCACAGAAGGCCGATGGCAGGCAGGGTTCCCGAAAGCGCGAAGCCATGGAGTGACGAGAGCTTGGACCTATCCAACAGGAGAATTCCATGCCTTATGCACACCCAGCTGCGCCCTCTTCGCAGCCGTTGCAACGGGAAGCCAAGCGGCTTCCCACGCAGACCCAGACGGTCCGCATTCTGCTCGTCGAGGACGAGCCCGTGACCTCGCAGGTCTTTGCGCGCGCACTGCAGCGCAATGGTCATCACGTCCGCGTCGCGAAGGACGGCATGCAGGCGCTGCATGCGTTGCGCGACGACACGCCGGACGTCGTCGTGCTCGATCTCGGCCTCCCCACGATGCCCGGGATCGAAGTGCTTCGTCGACTTCGAGAGAGCGGCAGCGCGAGCGTGCCCGTCATCGTCGTCAGCGGCGCATCCGAGCGCATGCTGAAGCACGGCCGCGACCTGCTGCAGCCCGGCACATGGCTGGAGAAGCCGCTGCGCCCCGCGGAGCTCGTCGCAGCAGTCGAAGCCGCAGTGCGCGCCTAAAGCGCTACCGCAGCGAGCCCGCGGCGAACCTCACTTTGCCGCGGTCACGCTGCGCACGAACTGCGCAACTTCGGCGCGAGCCACCGACAGGCCGCCAATCCACGGACGCGGCCGCTCGGGCG
>JBEELK010000276.1:0-20931 GCA_041168165.1 Planctomycetota bacterium
CGCGCGCCGCGGATCACCAGGGAGTGAACGTGCCGACCAGCGCGCACGCGATGCCAGCGCAGAGTCCCAGGACTGCGACCCGCCACGAACCACGTTCGGAGCTGCGCAATCCATGCACGAGCATCACGCCGAACACTGCGCCGAACAGATCGGACCCGACATCCGAGAGCGCGGACGCACGGCCTGGCACGAAGCGTTGGTGGAGCTCGTCGATCACGCCGTAGGCCGCGGCGATCGCAACCGCCGTCGTGCGCTCGCTCGCACGCAGCTCGCGGGTGCCGCAGCAGGCAAGCGCCGCCATCGCGCCCATCGCTGCGTAGGCCACGACATGCGCAAGGTTGTGGACGAATGCCCGCAGCATCGATGCGTGCGCGCCGCCGATGGGCCCCGACGACGCCCACCACAAGATCGCCATCTCCAGCGCGACGCAGCCCCACCGGACAAAGGTCGGAGCCGACGCGAACCAACCGAGGAAGCGGGCGAACGCGCGCACCAAGTCAGCTCGGCGACAACTTGCCCAGCAACCGGAGGCCGCCACCCGGCGCCACTTCGACGCGGACCTCTTCCATGTAGATCGAGATCAAGAACAGCCCGCGGCCGCGCTCGTTCTCCAAGGACGGCATGCCATCCGCAGCGGCCTGCAGCGCGGCGGCGAGTTCGCGCACCGCCTGTTCCGGCATCTCTGGATCGATGAACTCCACGCTGAGCCGACCAGCCGACCACGTGACGTCGACGCTGAGCATCGCCCCCGCTCGACGGTAGCTCGAGCCGTGCTCGACCGCGTTGTTGGCAAGTTCGTCGACGATGAGTGCGGCCGCGTCGCACAGCGACTCCGCGGCGCCGAGCAATCCAGCCTGCTGATGAACGTGCTGACGCGCCAACCGGACCTGGCGCGCGTCGGGCGGAAAGCGCAGCGGTCCGGCAGCGGTCACCGCCGTTCCTCCACGAGCATCGACAAGTCGAGCGCAGGAGCCGAGTGCGTCAGCGCGCCGATCGAGACGCGATCGACGCCGCATTCGGCATACGCGCGGACGTTGTCGAGCCGCACACCACCGGAGGCCTCGATTGCGACCTTGCCGCCCTTCTTCGCCGCCGCGGCGCGGACTGCGCGCACGGCGTCTTGCAGCGACGGCCCTGGTGGAAAGTTGTCGAGCAGCACGACGCTGGCACCGCCATCGACTGCAGCAACCGCCTCGGCTTCGGTCTGCGCCTCAGCGACCACCGGCGCGGGATGCGCGGCGACACAGCGGCGCACGACTTCGGCGTAGGGCAACGGCTTCGCGCAAGCGAAGTGGTTCTCCTTGAGCAGCACCTGGTCGTAGAGACCGATGCGATGGTTGGTCCCGCCACCAGCCACGACCGCGCGCTTCTCAAGCACGCGAAGCCCAGGCGTCGTCTTCCGTGTGTCGAGGATCTTGGTCGGCAGCCCCTTCACGGCGGCGACAAACTGCGCCGTCACCGTGGCGATGCCGGACAAGCGCTGCAGGAAATTGAGCGCCGTGCGCTCGCTGGCCAGCAGCGAGCGCATCCGGGCTGACACCTCGAGCACGAGGTCGCCGGGCTTCACCGCGTCGCCGTCGCGGCGATGGCAGACCGTCTGCGAGGTCGGATCAAGCATCGAGAACGCAGCCACTGCGCAATCGAGCCCCGCGATGACGCCGCGCGCCTTCGCCGTGATCCTCGCGTGGGCGCGAAGATCGGCCGACACTGAGAGTCGGCTCGTCACATCCGCGTCGGGATCGAGCTGGGACGACCCAAGGTCTTCCAGCAGCGCGCGCCGCACGCAGTCGTCGACGATGGCCTGTTCCGCATCCATGGGGGGCGCGAACCCTACACCAAAGCCGGCCGCCACGCAGCGTCGGAGTATGTGCTGCCGCGGTCACTTGGGTTCGAGCGGCCCACGAGCAACCGCGCACGACCGCAAGCTCGCCACGGTGTCGTCGCCGATCCCGTCGACAAGAAGCAGCCCGTCGATGTCCGAGAACGACCCGTGCCGCACGCGATGCAACACGATTGCCTCCGCCCGAGCGGGGCCGATGCCTGGCAACGCCTGTAGTTCGGCCACCGATGCTCGGTTGATGTCGATGACCGTCGGCAGGGCGCCCGGAGAAGGGCGCGCGTTCGCGGTCAGCATCCCGTGCGCAAAGGCGCGGACGGCCAACAGCAGCGTGCACGCGGCCCAGAGTCGGAGCAGCAGCCGACGACGGGACGGCGGAAGCACCGCATCGGAATAGGCTGGATCGGGCACGTGAGGGTCCCCCATCACAGCCCCCTCGCGAGCAAGCCCGCGGCATGACGCGCGTTGGTCAGCGGCCGCGGAGGCGCTGCATCAACCGCTGTTCGAGGCCTTCGGCCGGCATCCCAGCCACCAGCGGACCAGCCGCCACTTCGAGTCCATTGAGGATCGAACGTATCGCTTTGGATTCGTTGCATTCCTCATGACTGACGATCAGGGGGGGCTGACCGAGACGCCGATGGGACACCGCGGGGTTGTCCGTGATCTCGCCGAGGTAGTGCAGCGAGCGGCCGACGAACCGGCGCGCCACATCGGCAAGGCGCTCAAACGTCGGCCGGCCTTGCCCCGCCTCGGCGACCCGGTTGACCACGAGGTGGATGTCGGGGCTGCGCTCGTAACGCGCGATGCACTTCACGAGGGCATAGGCATCCGTGAGCGCTGCGATCTCTGGGTTGGTCACGAGCAGGACGTGCTCCGCGCCAAGCGTCGTCAAGAGCGACTGCGTCGACAAACCTGCAGCACAGTCGAGGATCACCACGTCGCGGTCGCGCGCGACGGCACCGAGCGCGCGCGCGAGCATCAAGAACTGTCGCGCGCTGAATTCTGCGAGCCCGCTGATGCCCGATCCGCCGGCGACCAGTTCTGGCCCGAACGGCGTCGGGGTCAGGACACGCGCGAGATCCACCTCGCCTGACAGCAGGTGATGCAGGGCAAAGCGCGGATTGACGCCCAGCAGCAGGTGGGCGTTGCCGAGGCCAAAGTCGCAGTCCACCACCACGACGCGTCGGCCCATGCGGTGCAACGCCACCGCGAGGTTGGTCGACAAGAACGACTTACCCGTTCCGCCTTTGCCCGACGCAACCGCAATCACGCGCGCCTCGCGCGTCGCCGCGGCTCCGGTGCCTGGCCGACGCAGCAATCGCTGCATCAACCGGCGTCCCAGGCTTCCTACAGGCTCGAGTTGGTGTTCCATCGAGAGCCCGACAGCGACTGTCCGATGCGACAGCTCAGCTGGCGGAAGTCCGCTCCTCCTGGTCGCGGCCATAGGCGGGGTCGAGCAGAGCCTCGCGCTCCTCGCGCGTCAGTCGGGAGGTGGACAGGCATGCTCGCACGGCCTCCAGGCCATTGGCCGGGAAGGCTGTCGGGCTAGGGTCTGCGTCCAGGGCGTCTTCGGCGGCAACCGCGGAGGCATGCGCTTCCGAAACGATCTCCATCGCCGGCCCATGCACCTGCAGATAGCGGCGGGCAAACAGGTCGCACACGGTGCGCAGGTCTGCGTCGGTGTCGATGCGCCGCTGGGCCCCGCCAGAAACCAGCGAGTGGACCGCGCCGGCCTCAAACCACAAGTCGCCTAGCAACCGACCCTCGAAGCTCGCGCGACGAGAGAACCGATCGCCTTCGATCCGAATCTTGGCGTCGAGCCGGCGAGCAAACTGCTCGAACGACGCAAACACGCTGCGGCCCGCAGCGCAGACGGACTCGTCGAGGTCCCTGCCGGCCGGCTTCTTGGCAGCGTCGCCGTGCGCACGCACGACCACGCGCTCCTGACCGCCCATGCGAAACGTGTCGACTTCGAGCACTTCGAGGCCCGCGATCTGCAACCGCTGCAGCGTTGCGATCATCTCGCTGCGCAGCGCAACGCCAATCACGAGCAAGCGACAATCCGCACCATCGCGCAGGTCAGCCTCCGGGAGGGCGCGCGCCATGCCTTCTGCATTGCGCAGCCAAAACGCATGCGCAGCCAGTACGCGCGCGATCAGCGAGGTGTCGCGATCATCGGTCACAAAGACCAGCACCGGCGAGCCACCGGCATCGCGCAGCAGGCCATCGACCGGCGGCAACCCTGCGGTGCCGAGCTCAATCTGCTCCGCAATCACGCGGAAACCTCGCTCGAACAAGCTCGACCGCTGGCGCATCAAACGCCAAAGGCCGTCGCGCTGCAGCGGCAACACTGGTCCACGGATCATCGACATCCCTCCGAACAGGCCGACGCTGACCACGCCGACCGCACCACAACACGCTGCAACCGCTGGGGACGACGAACGCGTCCGCACCGATGCACAGCGAAGTCAGCCGCCCTGGCCGGGTCCGGGTAGGACAGGCCCTCCCACGAGGATGGGATCAACGCGCTCGATTGCACGCGCCAAACCACAGGCCCGGGGAGTCAGGTCTGAGATGACGAGGCGCGATTGCACGTCTACTCCGCCGAAAATGCAAGTGCGCCAAAGGTGCCAGAACATCTCACGAACGACGCCTCGGCGATGGGATCTCGCCGAGGCTGCCCGCGAGCAGCGGATTGGACGCAGCCTGCAGCAACGGCGAACGCCGCTCCTCGACTCGCGTCAGCGCGACCGCAAGCGCGTCGCTGGCATCGCGCGGCATGCCGACGAGCGCTGCCATTGCAGCTTGGCCGAGTTGCCGCACCACCATGTCGGCGACGACTTCCTTCGGCGCGTCGCCGCGGCCGGTCACGCACCGTTTGATCCGAGCCGGCGCGTATTCGTGGATCGCAAGTTCGGCTCGCGACGCCTCGGCCAGGACGACGCCGCGCGCCTCGCCGATACGCAGCGCAGACTGCACGCTCTTGCCGTAGAAGGCCTGCTCCAACGCCAACTCATGCGGCGCAAGGCGCGCGACCAGTTCGCGGAAACGGTCCGCCAGTTCTCGCAGTCGCTCGGGCACCGTGGCCCCGCGCGCGCCGAGACGGAGAACTCCGCACTCGACGGGCCGCACCGACTCCGATCCCACTGCGCCAGCGCGCACCACGTTGCTCGCGCGCAGCGCGAGCGGCGCTGCGGAGGAAGATCGCGCCCCAGACTCGACGCTGAGCTCGAGGCACCCGAACCCGACCACTTGCGTGCCAGGGTCGATGCCGAGGATCCGGATTGCCGCCACGGCGGGATGGTAGCGAGCCCCGACGCCGCGACGTAGCGTTCGCCGCGTGAAGGTCGCAATGCTCCTGTTGGCCGCGGGCCGCGGCACGCGCTTTGGCGGCGAAGTCCCCAAGGGCTTCCTGCAACTCGGCGGCAAGACGCTGCTCGAACTCTCGGCCGAGCGCCTTCGGCGGCTGTGCCCTGAGCCCGAGGGCGAACTCATCGTCCTCGTCGGACCCGAGGATCGAGCAACGCATCTCGCGCCACTGATGGGCGCGCTGCATGCGTTGTCCTGCCGCATCGTCGATGGCGGGACCACGCGGCAACAGTCGATGCAGAACGGCCTCGCCGCGGCGAGCGCCAACTGCGACGTCGTGCTCGTGCACGACGCGGCGCGCCCGCTGTTTCCGCTCGCGGCGGCCAAAACCTGCATCGATCGCGCGCGCGCAGTTGGAGCAGCGCTGCTCGCGATCCCCGCGACCGACACCCTGAAGCGCTGCCGCGCGGACGGCACGGTCGAAGCGACGATCGACCGCCGCGGCGTGTTCTATGCGCAAACGCCGCAGGCTCTGCGCCGCGACGTCCTCGCGCGCGCGATCGCGCATGCCGCAGAGCACGGCATCGAGGCGACCGACGACGTGTCGCTCGCGGAGGCGATCGGCTGCCCCGTCGAAGTCGTCACCGGCTCGCAGCAGAACCTCAAGATCACGCACGCGGCGGACCTTGCCGTCGCCGAAGCCCTGTTGCGCCACTTCGAGAACCAAGCATGAGCGACCTTCGCATCGGACTCGGCATCGACCTGCACCGGCTCGAACCCGGCCGCGCCTGCGTTCTCGCCGGCGTGCGAATCGACTGCGAGCGCGGCCCTGCCGCGGTCAGCGACGGCGACGTCGTGCTCCATGCGGCGGTCGACGCGGTGCTCGGCGCCGCGGGGCTCGACGACCTCGGCACGTTGTTCTCCGAGAACGACCCCAAGAATCGCGGCCGCGACTCCGCGGAGTTCTGCGCGCGCGCGATGGAGCTAGTCCGCCAGAAGGGCCTCACGGTGAAGTCGATGGACGTCGTCGTCGAGACCGAGTTGCCGCGGCTCAAGCCTCACCGAGCCGCGATGCGCGCGCGGCTCGCGGAACTGTTCGCCGTCGAGCCAGACCGCGTCAACTTGAAGGGCAAGTCGGGCGAAGGCCTCGATTCGATCGGCAACAAGCTCGCGATCCGCGCGACCGTCGTGGCGCTGCTCGACCGCGCGTAGCGGGTCGACCTCACGCAGTCTGCAGGTCCTTCATGCGCTTGTAGGCGCCGCCCTTCGCAACGAGTTCGTCGTGCGTGCCCATCTCGACGATGCGGCCCTGCTCCAACACGACGATGAGGTCCGCCTGCGCGATCGTCGAAAGCCGATGCGCGATCACGAACGACGTGCGGCCGCGCCGCAGATTGTCGAGCGCGCGCTGCACGAGCTCTTCGTTCTCGGAGTCGAGGCTCGAGGTCGCCTCGTCGAGGAACAGGATCGCTGGATCGCGCACGATCGCGCGCGCGATCGTGATGCGCTGCATCTGGCCGCCCGACAGGTTGCAGCCGCGCTCGCCGGCGAGCGTGTCGTAGCCCTGCGGCAACTTCTGCACGAAGTCGTGGATGTTAGCGGCCTTCGCGGCGGCCTCGATCTCGGCCTGCGAGCAGCCGGGCTTGCCGCACGCGATGTTGTCGCGGATCGACGTGTTGAACAGGAACGGCTGCTGGCTCACGACCGCAGTGAGGCGGCGATAGTCGTCCATGCACAGCGAGCGGAGGTCCTTGCCGTCGATCAGGATCCGGCCCTTCTGCGGGTCATGGAACCGCATCAGCAAGTCCATCGTCGTCGATTTGCCAGCGCCCGACGGCCCCACCAACGCGACGGTCTGGCCGCGCTTCACCTTCAGGTTGACGCCGCGCAACACTGGCTCGTCACCGTACGCAAACCACACGTTGTCGAGTTCGACCTCGCCTCGCAGCGTCGCCATGCGCTCGCCGCCCGACTCGCCCTCGGCAATCTGCTCTTGCAGGATCGACTCGATGCGCTCGAGCGCGCTCGTCGACTCCATCAACGTCGTGTAGGCGCGCGTGAGTCGCTTCACGTGCTGGTAGGTCGTTGCCAGCGGCAGCAGCACGGTCGCCACGCCACTGAACTTGACCTCGCCAGTCACGAGCACGAAGTAGCCGAGCATCATCAACAGCGCCGCGAAGCCGATCTGGTAGCCCAGGAAGGTCTGCATCATCGATGCGCCCTTCGCGCGCAGCATCTTCATCGAACGATCGAGGAACGTGTTGTTCTGGTCCTCGTACTCGTCGAGACGCTGCTCCTCGAGCCGGAACGCCTTCACGGTGCGAATGCCCGAGAGGATCTGGTTCATCGACTCGGTGGCGCCGCCCATCGCCTCCAGCGTCTTCGTGCTGCGCCGGCGAACGCGCTCACCCGATCGATACATCGGAATCGCCATCAGCGGGATCATCAGTGCGAGCACGATCAGCGCCTTGGGCATCACGATCGCGACGACGACGATGTTGCCGATGATCATCATCGGATCGACGAACACGTTGTCGCTCGCAAGCTCAAACGAGCGCTGCAGCACCTGCGCGTCGTTGGTGACGTTGCTGATCAACTCGCCCATGCGACGCTGGCCGAAGTAGCGGAGCGGCAGCGACAGGATGTGCTTGGCGATCGCGACGCGAAGGTCCGCGACCATCTTGATCGCGAAGAAGCGCGACGTGATCTGCAGCGCGTAGATGCAGACGCCGCCGAGGATGCCGCAAAACGACGCGAGCAGCGCCGCGGCGATGACGAGGTTCATCGCAGGGCCGCCAGCGGAGCTTGCGTCGCGGCCGATCCACCCTGCCAGGACATCGGCCTGCCCCTGGAACCAGGAGGCAAACCGATCGATCCAGCCATCGGAGCTCCCGCCGGACAGCGCGATCGGCGCCGCGCCGCCAGTTTGCGCGGCCATCGCCCGGATCAGCGGGTCGACGAGGATGAAGGGCGCCTTCGTGAAGATCGCTTCGAGCGCGCCGAATGCGAGCGAAGCGCCAACTAGGCGCTTGTGCGCAAGCATCGAAGCCCAGATGCGGGCGAGCAGCGTGGAGAACGTCGCCGGCTTGGGCGCGGGTGAAGATGTCACCCGCGGGAGCTTACTCGATGACCGCCTTCTGGATCACCTCGTTGGCCCACTGCATGAAGCGGTGCGAACGGTAATCCTCGAGCACCAGTTCGCGGTCGCGCTCGTTCTTGACGTCCATGCGCTTCTTCGGCGGCGTGCGCGAGTTGACGCGCGCGATGTACCAAGCGTCGGTGCCCTTGATCGGGCCGATGGCCTTGCCGACCTCGGCATCGAAGAACAGGAACGTCGCGACCGAGTTGCCGTCGAGCAGCTCCGAGAACTCGTTCTCGCGCAGCTGCTGACGCACTTGGTTGAGCGGCAGGAAGCCCAGGCGGCCGCGCTTCTCGTCGTTGACGATGTATTCGCCGCGCTTCGTCATCGCATCGTCGAACGTGATCTTGCCGGCCTCGAGATCGGCGAACGCCGCCTCGCAGCGAGCCTTGGCCTTGGCCATGCCATCGTTCTGCCACGCCATCGTCTGCATGTCGCGCGCCAAGAACTGGATCAGCTCGATGCTGGCGCTGCCGTCCCCGAAGAAGCCCGCGCGCTTGTCGGCGTAGGCCTGCAGGTTCTCGTCCGTCAGCTCTTCCTTGATCAGGTCGTAGAACGACGTCATCAGGCGCCAACGCGAGCGGAAGGCTTCGAGGCACGGGTAGCCCTTGAACTTCGTCGCGATCACTTCGACCGTGAACGGCGTCGTGTCGTAAGGCTGGCGGTATTCGTCGTAGCGGCGCTGGAACTCTTCGTCGGCGACGTAGACGCCCTTCTTGACCAGCTCCTGGCGCAGCGCTTCACGCGCCACGACTTCTTGCATCGCGCGATCCACGTCCTGAACGAACAGGCCCTGGCGCACGAACTCGAACGCGTCGTCGGTCGGCCACTCCATGCCGTTGACCGACAGCACCACCTCGGGTGCGAGGCCGTTGCTCGCGTACTTGATGTCCGACCAGTTGCGCAGACCCTGCTGCACGAACTGGCGCATCATCGTCATCCAGAACTCAGGCAGCGGCTTGGGGTTGCCCTTCTCATCCTTGGCGTCGGCCGTCTTCTCCAGCTGCTCGAGGAACTGCTGGCCTTGGCCGCTGTTCGTCTTGGCCATGATCGCCTCCTTGGTGATCTGCGGCCAATCCTTCGGAACGCCGGGGAAGAACACGCGATCGAACACGATCGCCTGCTTGCGCTGCTGCAAGAAGGTCTCGCGGTTGAGCCCGTATTGCGTGCGCACGACTTCCCAGAAGTCGACGCCCGGGTTGGTCACCGCAAACTGGTTCATCTTCGGCTCCAGCTCGCGCAGCACGTCTTCCTCGAGGACATCGAACTCCTCGGGGCGGCGCTTGCCGGCTTCGATCTGCTTCTTCACCTCTTCGACGATGAAGAAGTCCGCGACCTTCGCCTCGACGAGCTTGCCGCCCGTGAGGTAGACCGCTTCGCGCTTCACGATCTTGGGATCGAGGGCGACGCCGTTGACCTTGATCGGCAGCAGCAGCTTGTCGCGTGCGGCAGCAGCTTGGTCCTGGAGCTTGTCCGCCTCCTTCTGGAGCGACTGGATCTGGTCTTCGACGGATTGGGCCCAGAGGCTCTGGGACACCACCGCGGCAAACACGGCGAGGTAAAGGGGCTTCATGTCAGGAAGGCGGAATCGGTTCGATTACGGGGTCGCGGAGTCTACCGCGCTGGCGCAGCGATACGAGCCGGGTCGGACAAAGCTCCGGGTTCTGTGCCGCGAACCGTCCCGCTCGGAGACGAGAACGGAACGGCGCAGCAGCCAACGCTTCGGTGCCGCCGCTGGTAGCATGCGCCCGCACGCATGGCCTACGACCCCCGCTCGATCTCGTTTTCGGCCGAGATCCTCTACCCACCCACGCCGCTCCGCGCGGACCTCGCCCAGGGGGTCCACAACGCGCTCTTCCAGAAGCCGGCCTTCGGCTACCAGAGCTTCCAGATCGCCCCGGACGCGGTGCACATGACGAACATGCCCCACGCCCCGGGGCAGATCTCGTCGCTGTCGTTCCACTCGGACCGACTGATCGTGCGCGAAGAGTTCCGCGGGACGACCATCGAGGACTTTGCGACGCGCGTCGTCAACGTGGCAGGCGCCTCGATGTCGACGCTCGCGATCCCGATGTCGATTGCGCAGCAGTTCTGCGTGCGGTCGCTGATCAACCCCAAGCACCGCGACGGCCGCGACTTTCTCGCGCACAAGCTGCTGGCCCGCGGCGATGCGCTGGCTGGATTCGGCCGACCGCTGCAGGGCCTCGGCCTTCGGATCGCCTTCCCGCCGAGCGAACAGGACCGCGCGCTGCATCAAGTGCGTGTCGAGAGTTGGCCGCAGGATCCCCGCTCCTTGTGGCTCGAAGTCACAAGCACCTACCCCGGCGCGATCCCGACGGCGCAACTGCCGCAGGTGGCGGACCTCCTCTACGCGACTTACGCATTCTTGTGCGGGCCAGTCGCGGACTACCTCGCGGCGCACGACCAGCCATGAACGAACTGCGCTCCTTCGCCCCCATGGCTGCCGCGAGCCGACTCGCGTTTGCCTTGCTCCTCGTCGCCGTGCCCGCGTGCACGGACAAGGAGAAGCCGCAGCAACCTGCGACTCCGCCGCAAGAAGCGGAATTGAAGCCCGAGGACGTGCTGCTCGTCGCCGACGGCATCACGATCGCATGGAAGGACGTGCGCGAACGGGTCGAAGCACTCGATGCACTAGCGCCTGAGTTCTCGCGCAAGAAGAAGATCCAGAAGGTCCTGTCCGACTACACGATTCCGATTCTGTTCGCGCGACGGGACTTCGCCGAGCAACGCAACGCGCAGCGCGATCTCGCGACCACGTTGCGCAACGCAAGCGGCAACGTCGACGAGTTGCTCAAGAACGCGAACGGCCGCCCCTTCCGCCGCGAACGCATCTCGCGCGGCAACGTCGATCTGCCCGTCGCGGACTTCTTGTTCACGCCCGAGAACCTCGGCGCAGTCAGCCCGCCGATCGAGTTGCCTGGCGGCTTCGTGCTCGCGGGCTGCATCGACCTGACGCAGACGCGCGTGCCCATGGAGGACACCTGCGAATGCGTGTTGGTCGGGTTCTTCACCCACGACTCCCAAGCCGAGGGGCAATGGGAACTCGACCTCAGGACGCGGTTGCCGCGGCTCGTGACCTACGTGCATCCCGATTACCGCCTTGCGATGCCGCCATGGCTCAACATCCCATGAGTGACCTGCGACTCTCCACTCTTGCGCTCCTTCTCTTCGCGCTGCCGATCGCGTTGCCGACGGCGAGCGCTCAAGCGAAGCAGGACGCGAGCCCACAATCGTCCGCCTCGACGACGGATACCAAGAAGCCCCTCGCCGCGTGGCCTGCGCTGCAAGCGAAGGACCGCGACCGTGCGATCGTGCTGACGGGCCAACTGAAGAAGGACGATGAAGCGGTGCGCGCCGCCGCGCGCAGCGAGATGCTCGCGATGGGCGCAGGCGCCGCGCCCATTCTGTTCCAGAAGGTCGGCGATGCAGAGAAGGAACTCGCGCTCAACGAAGAGCTCTACCTCGTGTTCGACGAGATGCTCACCGAGGAGCACCGCGCGCTGATGGCCGAACAGGCCAAGAAGAAGAAGATCGAGCTGCGAAAGTATCTGCTTCGCCGCCTCTGCCTCATGGCGGATCCAGAGCTGAAGTCTGCGTTCGAGCCATTCCGCAAGGAATCCGACGAGCAAACGCTGCTCTATGCGACGCTGGGCCTCGCTGCGCGCAAGGACAAGGACGCGCTGATGCAACTGCTGGAGATCACTCGCTCCGACTGGGCATCGCACGTCGAACTCGTCAGCAAGGCGCTGCCCTTCGCGCGCAGCGGCGAGTGCGCGCTCGCACTCGCGGAGCGCATGGCGAACAACAGCAATGAAGTGAAGGCCGCCGGCCTTCGCTTGCTGCGGTATGTCGCAACGGAGAACGAGAAGCCCATCATCAAGACCTACCTCGCCGCGGAAGACCACGGCGTCGTCAAGGAAGCCGTCAACGTGATGCGCGTGATGAACGGGATGGAGCCGATGGAGAAGCTGTCTGCATTCGACGTGATCGGCATGGCCAAGGAGTGGCAGAGCAAATGAGCGCCTTCCGCAATGCAGCCTCTGCGGCGGCGCTCGCCTCCGCGACGCTCATCGCGTCGCTGCTCGCGTGCGCAACGCTGGCCGCGCAAGACAAGCAACCGAAGTGGAAGCTCGACCCCTACACCAAGAACAAGCCTGAGGCGCTGCAGAAGGCTGGCTACGTGTCGCTCGGGCCGTTCGCGTTCGGCGGCAAGGGATCTGGCATCGCGCAGACGACGGACATCGAGAAGACCGTCCCCTACAGCCAGATTCGCTGGATCGAGACCGCACACTTCCGCATCGGCGTCGAGTTGCCCGAGTGGACCGTGCCGATGGAACCGGCAACGCGCGCCAAGATCCGCGGCGAACTCGAACGCCTCGCCGAGAAGATCCCGGGCGTCGACCCCAAGACGCGCAAGCTCGACCCGTGGTTGCGCGCGCATCTCTTTGCGCAGCGCTGCGAGGACATCTACGCCGAGTTCCGCTCGATGGCGGGCGTGAAGGACGAGGACTTCCCGCAGGATCCGAAAAACGTCGTCAAACTGCCGGGCAGCGCCTACATGGGCTACGGGCCCTATCTAGGCATGAAGGACAAGTATCTCGTGCTGCTGTTCGACAGCGCGACGCCGTTCCAGGCCTACATGAAGGAGTACATGGGCCGCGACTCGAAGTTCGGCCAACGGTGGCACTTCAAGGACGTCGGCTGCCTGATCTTCACGGTCGCCACCGAGTGCGACGGCGGCCGTCTCAAGCACGACACCGCGATGCACTGCACGCTCGCGTTCAACGTGTCGCAGTGCCTGCTCGACGGTTTCCGTTACTACAACTACGACCTGCCAGTCTGGATCCGCGAAGGCATCGCGCACTGGTTCGAACGTCGCGTCGACGAGAAGTGGAATAGCTACGACCAAACCGAGGGCTCGCCTGCGGACCTTCGCACGACGTGGAAGTGGAAGCCGCTGATGAAGTCGATGGCGGGCTCTGCCAAGTACCGCTCGTTCTCCGAGTGCTACCAACTGCGCGATTTCGGCGACATCAAGTTCGAGGACCACGTCGCGATCTGGTCGCGCATGGACTACCTGCTGTCGATGGATCACGCGAAGTGGAAGGCATTCCTGTTCGACGTGAAGGGCCGCGTCAACGACGACTGGTCCCCCAACTCAGAGGACCTCGTCGGCGCCACGCGCGACGCGCTGCAGAAGGCCTACGGGATCTCGGTGCTGCAGATGGACGAGAAGTGGACCGAGTGGGTCAAGGCGACGTATCCGTCGCAGTGACGCATCCACTAAGGCCGATGCTGCGTCAACTCGGGTCCCAGAGGATGAACTGGTAGACCGGCAGCAGCGCGAGCAGCGAGCTCTTGACCCACGCCTCCGCTTCCTCGCCCATCGCGAGCGCGTCCTCCTTCGGCAAGAGGCGCTGGATGTGCAGCCAGTGGTTGCCCGGCGTGTAGAGCGCGAGCGTCTCCTTCATCGGCAGCGGCTGCGCCTGCGAGCACCAGTTGCTCTTCTTCCAGTCGTGCACGCGCAAGTCGAAGCCTGGCGGCAACGCGCGTAGACGCGCGCAGAAGTCCTTGAGCGCGTCATCATCCTTCGCGCACTTCTTGCGAAGGTTCTCGCCGTCCCACCACGCTTGCGGATGGATGCGCAGCGATGCCTCCACCACTTGGTCGTCGAGGCACACCTCCAGCACAGTCTGGATGTAGTGCGTCTCCGCGTCCTTGCCGAGCGCCTCGCCGAAGAAGGCGCCGAGCTTCTTGCGCTCCTTCGCGCCGCGGCACAAGTAGGCCCGCTGCTCGCGCACGCGATAGGCATTGAACGTGTACGGATGGTGCAGGCCCGCCTGCGCGCTCAACTCGACGCCGAGCGTCTTCGCCTCCTTCTGAACGGCGTCTGCCATGCCCTTGAGCTTGCGGCGCACGGACAAGCGCAGCGCGTTGTACTCAGGGTCGTCCTGGCGGTGCTTTTCGTAGGCCTTGAAGTCGCGTTCGAGGAAGGCTTCGGTCATCCGAACAGACTAGCAGTCCGCGCATGGAGAGCAGCAGTGCTTGATGGACCGGGCTCACGCCGTACCGTGCATGCGCGATGCGACTCCCCCTGCTCGGCTTCGTTCTGGCCTTCGCGAGCTGCGGCTCGTTCCCGACGCCCAACGATCCGCGCGTGCATCTCTCGCCCTACTTCGCGAAGTACCGACTGCGCGGCGACGTGGCGATGCAGAACAACCCCGGCACGGGACCGGAGAACAACGCGTCCCAGTCGCTCGACTCGCTAGGCCAAGGCCACCACGGCGACGACGTCGGCCTGCGCGCCGACATCGGCGATGGGTTCTCGGGCATTCGCATTGAGTACTACCGACTCGACCTTGGCCCCTCGGGAAGCGGCACGTTGTCCGACGAACTCGGCGCGCTGCAAACTGGCGACGTCGCTGCGGCGGAGCCGCGCATGGACGAATGGCGACTCGGCTGGTCGCAGTCCGTGCTCGACGGCCAACTCGCATGGCGCGAGAACCCAATCCGCATCCAAGGCGCAGCCGGTGCGACGTGGGCCAATCGCGACATGGAACTCGACATCCGCACTACCGACGGACTGCGGAGCCAGAACGTCGACCTCGGCGGCGACGCGTTCTATGGCACAGCACTCGTGCGCGCGACGATGCGCCAAGTCTCGCTCGACGTCAGCTACTCGCTGTGCCCGTGGCTACAGAGCGGCGATTGGGATGGACTCGCGCACGACTTCGAGACGCGCCTTTGCTACGCGGTGCCGTTCCAAGACGTGACTCTGTTCGCAGGCTATCGCTGGTCGACATTCCAGGGCGAAGGCACGCGCGGCGGCCTTCGTCATGAAGCGGACTTCGTGCTCGACGGGTTCCAACTCGGCGTGACCGTCACGTTCTGACCGCGACGAACGTATTGCCCGTTCAGCCGCGGTAGGGATCCGCAGCGACGGGCGCGAGCGCTGCCGAGTCCACCGCGTGACTCGAGCCCGGACGCGCGAACACGAGTTGCGCGAGGCCGAGGTAGCCTTCAGCGAAGCCGCCTTCGCAGTAGGCGAGGTACCACTCCCACGTGCGCAAGAACTGATCGTCGTAGCCCGCGGCGAGAATGGCCGCGCGGTTCTGCAGCAGCAATTCGCGCCACTGGCGCAGTGTCTCCGCGTAGTGCCGCGAGAAGTCTTCCATGTGCACGAGCCGGAAGTCCGAGCCCTCCGTCGCCGCATCGACGAGCGCCGTCACAGACGGAATGAAGCTGCCCGGGAACACGTAGCGCTTGATGAAGTCGACGTGCTTGAGCGCCGCTTTGTACTGCTGGTCCTGGATCGTGATTGCCTGCATCGCCATCACGCCGCCCGGTCGCAACAGTTCGGCGCAGCGGCCGAAGAAGCCGGGAAGGAACTGATGCCCCACGGCCTCCACCATCTCGCAGTTGACGAGCTTGTCGAACTGGCCCTGCAACGCGCGGTAGTCCTGCTCGACGAGCTGAATGCGATCGCTGAGCCCCGCACGATCGAATCGCTCGCGCGCGAGATCGAACTGCCGACGACTGATCGTTGTCGTGGTCACGGTGGCCGAGAACTCGCCCGCGGCGCACATCGCCATGCTGCCCCAGCCGGTGCCGATCTCGAGCAGTCGATCCTTCGACGACAGGCCGAGCTTCTGGCACAAGCGCCGCAGCTTGTTGCCCTGCGACTTCTGCAGGCTTGCGACGCCAGCGCCAACGTCCTCCGGCGCGAAGACCGCCGACGAGTAGGTCATGCTCGGATCGAGGAACATCGAGAAGAAGTCGTTCCCGAGGTCGTAGTGCGCCGCGATGTTCTTCTTCGATCCCGAGATCGAGTTGGGCCGCAGCGCGTGCCAGACCTTAAGCAGCGGCGCGAACAGCGAGCCGATGCCGCTCTCGCACGCATTCAGCACATGGCGATCGCGCAGCATGATGCGCACGACGCGCGCCGGATCGTCGCTGAGCCAGTGGCCCGCCGAGAAGCTCTCGCCCGCGCCAAGCGCGCCGCCGAGCGCCACGGCGCTCCAGAAGCGTCCGTCGCGCACTTCGATGCGCGCGCTGCCGAGCGCGCCGTCTGCGGCGCCGCACACGATTTCGCCGCCGCTGCCGTTGCCAGAGAACGCGAGCGCGCCGTTCTTCAGGCCCTTCAGCCGATCCACTACGCGATCGCGCAACAACCGCTGCAAGAAGGGGAGACGCACAACCGTGGTCGCTGCATCGGAGAGAATCGTCGTCGTCATGCTGCCGCCTTCTGCTTGTCGGGATGCGTATAGAACGTGGCGCCCTTCCACCACAGCTTCAGGGCGTTCCAGTGGATTGCGAAGATGACCTTTGCCGTGGTCCACGGGTGCCGCAGCCACAGTCGCCGCAGATTGGGACCATCGAGCGGCGCGCGCTGCATCGACAGCGACGCCTCAAACACGACGGCGCCATCCTGTCGGTTCTGCATGTGCACAGTCAACTGCTCGCCTGGCGACTCGAACCGCCACTCGTAGCGCTGCCCCATTGGCTGGAACGGGCTCACGTGGAAGCGCTTCTCCATCGAAGCCGTCGCCGTCTCGCCGCTGGCGTCGCACGGCGTCCAGTAGCAGTGCCGCTCGCCCCACGGCGTGTTCGTGATCTGCGCGAGCACGCCATGCAGGCGGCCATCTTCGCGATAGCAGTAGTAGAACGTGACCGGGTTGAACACGTAGCCGAACGTGCGCAGGTTGGTCCACATGCGGATCGCGCCGCGCGGACGTTCGCCACACAGACGCTGCGCTTCGTCGCGCACCGCGTCGCGAAGATCGACCTTTGCATCGCCGAGGTAGTCCGCGCGGCGATAGCGAATCGGCTTCCACCACTTCGGCGCGAGCACACCGCCGCTCTGCGTCAACGCAGCGATGTCGTCGAGATCGAGGCAGAACGCGAAGAACCCGTAGCCAAAGCCATGGCCCACGCGATCGTGCCGCTGGTGATGCACGCGACCCTCGTAGAGGCAACTCGCGGTCGACGCGCCCGTCATCTGCTGACGCCGCTTGCGTTGCTGCCCAGGTCGTCGAGCGATAGCCCGAAGTCCTTGCACACCGACAGCGCGCTCTGCACGCCGTCTTCGTGGAATCCGTTGCCACACCACGCGCCGCAGAACCACACGCGCGAACGACCTTGGATCTGCGGCAATCGCGCCTGCGCGTCGACGGCCTTGCGATCGAAGATCGGGTGATCGTAGACGAAACGGCGAAGGACCTTCTTCTCGTCGATTTGCGCGCTCTGGTTGAGCGTCACCACGTAGGTGGTCTTGCTGCCCTCGAATCCCTGCAAGTGATTCATGCAGTAGCTGACTGCAACCGTGTCCTGCGCGCGTTGCGGGATGCGGTAGTTCCACGCGGCCCACGCCAACTTGCGATCCGGCAGCAAGCTTTCGTCGGTGTGCAACACGACGTCGTTCTTCTGGTAGCGCACCGCGCTGAGCACCGAGCGCTCCGCATCGTTCGCGTCGGCGAGAATGCGCGCCGACTGATCGCTGTGCGTCGCCATCACGACCGCGTCAAACTCGCGAACGGGCTGGCCCGCTGCGGTGACGCGCACGCCGTTCTGTGTGCGTTCGACACGCTCCACTTTGGCGCCGAGCAACACGCGATCGGCAAATGGGCTCGACAACGGTTTCAAGTAACTGCGCGACCCGCCCTGCACGGTGCGCCACTGCGGACGACCGTCCACCTGCAGCATCCCGTGGTTCATGAAGAACTGGACCAAGAAGCGCGCGGGCATCGCGAGGATCGAGTGAGGCTCCGCCGACCAGATCGCCGCCGCCATCGGGACGAGGTAGTGATCGATGAACGCGCGGCCGTAGCGGCCCTTCTCCAACACTTCGCCGAGGCTCGGGTCCGACGTCCCAGCGAGCAGCGGCGGAGCCTCGCGATGGAAGCGCAGGATGTCGCGCACCATGCCCCAGAACGATGGCCGCAGCAGGTTCTTCCGCTGCGCGAACAACTGGTTGATGGTGCTGCCGCAGTACTCGAGCTTCGTGCGCTCGCAGTGCACCGAGAAGCTCATCGTGGTCTCGCGGCTCGCGACGCCGATCTGCGTCAGCACGCGAACGAGACCCGGATAGTTCTTGTCGTTGAAGACGATGAAACCCGTGTCGACCGCGCGCGTTTCGCCGCCGACTTCGACATCCACCGTGTGCGTGTGACCGCCGATGCGCGAGTCCGCTTCGTAAACGGTCACGTCGTGCTGACTGCACAATAAGCGCGCGGCCAGCAGGCCGCTGATACCAGTGCCCACGATCGCGATGCGGCGCCGACCTTGGCCAATCAAGTCAGCGGCGCGCGTCATGCGCTCCTAGCCCCACCGACGCGAGCGCGCGCCGGCAATGGGCGCAGCTTGACGAGACCAACGCGCTCCATCGTCCACAGGATGTAGAACGACAGGTCGAACTGCCACCAACGGAAGCCTTGGCGCACCGAGCCTGGGCAGTAGTGGTGGTTGTTGTGCCAGCCTTCGCCGAACGTGAGAACCGCGAGCCACGGCAGGTTGCGACTCTGGTCCTTCGTCTGCCAAGGCCGCGCGCCAAACAAATGGCACACGCTGTTGACCATCGAAGTGACGTGGAACACGAGCGTCGTCGACACGCAGAAGCCCCAGACGACGAGTTGCCAACCGCTCGTCTCAAGCGACGGTGCCTGCACAGCAAGGATCTCCCCGAGCACGTAGAGCGCCGCGAGTAACGACAGCGGCGCGGCGACATCGAAGCGATCGAGCCAACGCAGCTCCGCGCGATCGCGCAGGTCCGGCAACTGCGCGAGGTCCGTGCGGAAGTTGCGTCGCGTCGTGAACCAAGCGACGTGGCTCCACCAGAAGCGTCCGTTGAGCGGCGAATGCGAATCGCCTTCTTGGTCGGCGTGGCGATGGTGCCTGCGATGATGCGCGGCCCACCACAGCGGTCCGCGTTGCGCAGCGGCAGCCGCCGTCCACGCGCCAAAAAACACGAGCCAGCGCGGCGCGTCGTAGCTTCGGTGTGACAAGTAGCGGTGGTAGACGGCAGTGATCGCAAACATGCGTAGCCCGTAGAGGGCGAGGCAAACCGCCGCGGCAAACCAGCTCACACCGGTCCAGATTGCTCCGAGGCAACCGAGGTGCAGCGCGAAGAACGGCACAAGGCGCGGCCATTCGATCGCATCCTCGTCCCCGCCCTTCACCGGCAACCGATCGCGGAGGTCGTTATCCACCAGGGCCCACAGCGGAGTCAGCACGCTGGGCTTGTGGATTGCGGAGCGGGGATTCACCGCGCCCCCTTCGACGCTGCAACTGGCACGGATGCACGGCGGCCCGCGATCGCAGTGCGCACGATTGCATCCGGCACGCACGCAGCTACGAAAGCGCGCCCGTGCTTGCCGTGCCCCACAACGCTCTCTCGCCGTTCCCGGTCGACGGAGCGTTCCCCGCGGCGGACTACCTCTACAGCCTCGCGGCGGCCACAGCGGTCATGGTCGCGCTGTGGCTGCGGCAATTGCGCACGAAGGACGCGACAAGCGTGGATGTCGGCTGGGCCGCAACGATCGGAGTGCTTGCGATCGGCGCAGCCGCGCTCGGTTCGGGCAGCGCGCTGTCGCGCAGCCTCGCCGCCGTGGTGGCCGTCGTGTGGAGCGGTCGTCTTTCGCTTCATATCCTGCTGGATCGCGTGCTGCGGCATCGAGGCGAGGACGGCCGATACGCGGCACTCCGCGAACGGTTGGGCCCGCGCGCAGCGTGGCTCTTCGTCTTCGTCTACCTGCTGCAAGGCCTCTTGGCCTTCTTGTTCGCCACGCCGTTCGTGACGTTGGCCCAACATGATGCCGCCTCGACCAGCCCGATCCAGACTGCTGGTCTCGCGATCTTTGCGATCGGCCTGTGGCTGGAGTCGTGGTCGGACCGGAGACTTGCTGCGCACCGACGCGATCCGGCCAACAAGGGCAAGACCTGCCGCAGCGGCCCGTGGCGTTACAGCCGCCACCCCAACTACTTCGGTGAGTGGCTGTTGTGGTGCGGCATCGGCGCGATCTGCAGCCCTGGTGCGCACGGTTGGATCTCGTGGATCGCGCCCGCCTCGATGTACTTCTTGATCCGCTTCGTGAGCGGAGTGCCGTGGGCTGAGCAGCAATCGCTGCGCAGCCGCGGCGATGACTACCGCGCCTACCAGCGCGAGACGAACTGCTTCTTCCCATGGCGCCCGCGCGTCTCTGCGACGGCGAAAGGAACCCATTGAGCCTGTCCGAGAACTTGCTGGAGCGCGGCCTCCTTCCTGACTTCCTGATCCGATTTGGCATCCGCCGCTTGTTGCGCGATCGCCTGCAACAAGAGCAAGTCCTCGATCCCGAGCAAGTGCAGGCGCGCTTGATGGCGCACATCGCTGCGTGCGATGCGGCACCGATCGCGGACGAGACCAAGGCTGCGAACGAGCAGCACTACGAGGTGCCGGCCGCGTTCTACGAGAAGGTGCTCGGCCCCAACCGCAAGTACAGCTCCGGCCTCTGGGGCCCCGGCGCGGACACGCTTGAGACCAGCGAAGCGAACATGCTGCGCACGACCTGCGAGCGCGGCGAATTGAAGGACGGCATGCGCGTGCTCGACCTCGGCTGCGGCTGGGGCTCGCTGTCGATGTGGATCGCGC
>JBEELK010000277.1:0-5066 GCA_041168165.1 Planctomycetota bacterium
CTCGTGCTTCAGCATCGGCGACAGGATCGCGTCCACTGCTGCGTGCTCGAGCAGCGAACGCTCTGCGCGCGCTGCCGTGCGCTCGTCGGCTTCGACGAGTTGCACCGCGATGTCCGCATACTCCTGCAGCTCCTTCTTGATCGCGGCATCGAGCGCGAGGTCAGCGCCAGATCCGATGCGCTTCAGTTCTTCGATGCGCGGCTGCAACTGCAACGGCGGAAGCGCGGGCATCGATGCCTGCTTCGGTGCGTCGTTGCCGCATCCCGACAACGCGAGCGACAGCGCGAACGCGCAGACGATTCGTGGAGTCATCATCAGAAGTCCACCTTGCGCTCGTCGAGCAACGTGCTGCGCGCGGTGTCCTTGTCGTCGCACAGCGGGGTGAGCCGGTACCACATGCGGACCATCGCGTGCGTCGATCCCTCAGGGATCGCTACGCGCGCCTCCTTCTTTTGGCCTGCGGGCAACTGCGTGTTCTCGCCGGGCTCGTCGCGATACGGCTGGCGGAAGCGCCATGCGCGGCTCCATTCCGGCGCGCCACCGGTGCCATCGCTGGCGATGGCGTCTGCGCCGCGGAAGAAGCGATACTCGAGGTCGACCGCGCGGTGCCGTTCTTCGGTGGGGAAGTTGTGGCCCGCGCCCGTGTTCTCCAACGCGAGCACGAGATCGTTGCCGTCCTTGTTCGCGGTGAACGTGCCGGCCTGGCTGAGCATCTTCGGGTCGTGCGCGCCGGGATAGACGTGGCTGCGACCCTTCCTCACCGTGCCATCAGGGCGCTTGCGGTCCGCCTCGGGCATGTGGCAGTTCGTGCAGTGGATGCCCTGCTGCGCGTAGTGGCTCGCGCGCCACTGGTCCGTCGTCTGGTGCTGGTTGTGGCAGCTCATGCACGCATCAACAGACAAGAACGCTTCGCTGCGTTTGGGCTTGCACGGCACCTCGGGCCGATCGTTGCGGCCAACGATGCCGCCGTCTTCGCCGAGGTGGCAGCTGATGCAGCTCACGCCTTCATCGAAGTGCGTGCGGCGCGGCAGAGTGCGCTTGCCAAAGCCCGTGACCGCGAGCGGTCGCGGAAGGTGGCAGTCCATGCATTCTTCGCGGCGGAAGTCGTCGGACAGCGCGCGCACTTCGGGATTGGTGAACGCGATGCCGTGGTGCGAGGAGGCCCATTCGTCATACGCCTCCTGATGGCACTCCTGGCATTGGCGCGCGGACTCCCAGAGCGGAGCGTCGGCGGCGCGCGCCGTGGTCTGTCCCGAGGACAAGAACGTGAGGGCCGCAGTGAATAGGCCGAGGATGCCTACGGCGAGGGCGAGGCGGGCTGTGATACTCATGACGGGGGCAGTGCGTCCGAGTGAAGGTCATCCCACGGCAATACGCGCGCAGGACGGGTCAGGCGAAGTTCGACGTCGGTCCCGGGGCGGATGCTCACGGGCGACGATGCAGGCACGATCTGGCCGCGGAATGCGACCCGCACGAGGAAGTCCGCACCGTGCGGCGTGCACGCGAGCGCGCGGCCAGTCGTCAAGGAACCGGTCGTCAAGGAACCGGTCGTCGCGGAGCCGGTCGTCGAAGGCGAGGCCGCGACGTCGCCGGGCAGCAGCACGAGTCGCAGTTGCGCCGCGTCGCCGCGCGCAGGCATGGAGCCAAACGGCGTCGCGACCTGGCCTTGGCCGTGCGCTTCCACGGGCAGGCACGCGGCGCCCGCGAGGAACGCAGCGGTGAACGCAGTCTTTGGCGATGCGAGCAGCGTCGTGGCGGCGCCGCGTTCGACGATGCGGCCATCGCGCATCACGAAGATCTCGTCGGCGAGCGCCAGCGCTTCGTCGCGGTCGTGCGTGACGAGGATCGTCGGCAGCTTGCGTTCGTCCGCGAGTTCGCGCAGCAGCAACACGAGCGCGTCGCGTTGGTGCACGTCGACGGAGCGCAGCGGTTCATCGAGCAGCAGCACGCGCGGGTTGGCCGCGAGCGTGCGCAATAGGCCGACGCGCTGCGCCTCGCCGCCGGACATCTCCGCAGGCCGCCGCGTTGCGACGTGCTCGACGCCGCCGCGGCGCAGCAGAGCGCGCGCATCGGCGTCCGACATCGAGGGCGCGGCAAAGCGAAGATGCTGCAGCGCGGTCATGTGCGCCCACAGCGCTCCATCCTGAAACACGAAGCCAGCGCCGCGGCGATCGGGCGGCACGTCGTTGCGTTCGTCATGCGCGACCGTGCCGTGGATGCGGATCGATCCGCTTGCGGGACGATCGAGGCCAGCGATGCAACGCAGCAGCGTCGACTTGCCGGAGCCCGACGGTCCGACGATCGCGACGCGCGCCTCGGGCCCCGCGACAAACGTGCACGGGCCGAGCGTGAAGGAGCCCTTCTTGCACACGAGGTCCGTTGCTTCGACTGCGTTGGTCATGGTCACGACAAGGAGGCGAGCTTGCGACCGGCGATCAGCGACGGCAACAACGGAAGCAGCACGGCGATCGACAACAGCAGCAGCGCGATGACGCCGCTCCAGTCCTCGTGCTGGAAGTGCACTGCATTGGCGAGCCGCCGCACGGCGGTCGCATTGGCTGCGGGCAGCACGACGGCGAGGTCGAGTTCGCGCAGAGATAGGACGAACGTGAGCACGGCCGCCGACCACGCGGCGGGCAACAGCGGCGGCAAGTGGATGCGCAGCGCGCGCGCAAGCGGCGAGCGCGGCAGCATGCGCGCCGCGTCTTCGCCCGCGAGCGGCACGCGACGCACTTGCGCCGCGAGCGTCAACGCCGCGAACGGCAGCATGCGCGCGACATAGCCGCACAACGCGAAGCCCCAGCCGTCGTAGAAGCCGTTGCCAAACAGCTGCGCGAGCGGGCCGCTGTTGTAGGCAAGCACGAGCCCGATCCCGAGCAGGATGGCCGGCGACGCGATTGGCACTGCGCACGCGACCTCGATCCAACGCGAGCCGCGACCTGCCTTGCGCGCGAGCGGCAGCGCAAGCAGCGCGACGCACAGCGCGACGAAGATCGCGAGCCACACCGAGTGCATGAGGTCCGGAAGGCCTTGGTCGACGGCCTTCTGGAAGCTCTTCTGCGCGAACGCGATCGACATCGGCTCCGCCTTCTGCGCCGAACCCATGGTCCAGCGAACGAGCACGAACACCGGCACGCCGATGCCGGCGCCGAGGTAGAGGATGGGCGCAAGCAAGCTCGGCCAACGCCACATGCCGAGCGATCGCACGGGCAACTCCGTGCGGACGCCGCGTTCGTCGGCGCGCGCGCGCAGCTTGAGTGCGAGCCACAGCGTCGCGAGCAGCGACAGCACCAGTGGCGCTGCGGCGATGATCGGGCTCTGGCGATCCGCGAACGTGGTGCCCACGGCGCGGCGCGTCCAACGCGAGAACACGCCTTCGGCGTACGTGTGCCACGTCTTGCCCTTCACGGTCAAGAACTCGGGCACGCCGTGGTCCGCGACCGTGAACAAGAACGCGAGCATGCAGCCCGCGATCAACTCGGGCGCGATCGCGCGCAGCAGCCACAGCTCTGCGCGCGCGCGGCCGCGCAGCATCAGAGCCGCTTCGTAGCCGCGGCCGTCGATCGAGCGCAGTCCGCGCGCGGTCATCACGCACACGAACGGCGCGTGCGCGGTGCCGAGCAGGATCGCGCACGGCCAGAAGCCCGAGACGGGCAGCAAGTCCGCAAAGCCCATCGCGACGAAGATCGGCGGCACCACGAGCGGCGCCACGCCGAGCGGGGCGAGCACGTTGGCAAACGGCGCGTCGCGCGACACCGTGAACCATGCGTGCGAGAAGCCGAGTCCGATCGACACGAGCAGCGACGCTGCGCCGAGTTCGATTGAGGAGCGCACGCGCTCCCAGTCCTTGGCGTCCGCGAACAACTCGCGCCACGCGTCGAGCGTGAAGCCATCGGGCGACATCACCGTCTGCCACAACAGCAGCAGGATCGGCGCGGCGACGAAGCAGCACAGGAACAGAATCGCGAGCGCGAAGGGCGCGCGTGCGATGGCTGTCTGTGCGCGGTGGTTCATGTCGAGTGGCTCAGAGCCCGAAGCGCTTGCCGAAGTCCTGGTTCGCGCGCGCGAGGTTTTGCGCGGTCCACTCGACGTCCCACGCCATCGCGCGGAAGCGACCGACTTGCAGGATCGCAGGATCCGCGGGCCCTTCGACCGTTGCGCGCAGCGGCAATTGCGCGCCTTCTGCGGCGGCGAGCAGCGCTTCGGTCGACTCGGAGAGGATCTTGTCGATGAGCTTCTTGGCGCCTTCTTGGTCGGGGCCGCCCTTGATCAACGCAACCGAGTTGGGGATCAGCATCGTGCCGATCTCGCCGTCCTTCTGGTCGGGGAACACGCACGCGATCGGTTGGCCGCGCTGCTTGCCGACGTGGTAGTCGTCGGTGTCGGTGAAGGCCCATGCGACGTTGCCCGCCGCAGTCTCGCGCAGCGTGGCGCCGTTGCTCTGCAAGAACTTGACGTCGTTCTGCATCATCGCGGCGAAGAACTGCTCGAAGCCCTGCTCGCCGAGTTCCTTCTTGAGCGCCGTGAAGTGCGTCAACGTCGTGCCCGTGAGCGGGCGCGCGACGGCGCAGCGGCCCTTCCACTTCGGGTCCGCGAGGTCCTTGTAGCTCGATGGCCAGTCCTTCTGGTCCGGCAGCAGTGTGGTGTTGACGACGATCACGCGCGCGCGCGCCGCGAAGCCAGTCCAGCGCTTCTGCGCGTCGCGGAACTTCGCGGGGATCGCGGCCGCGGCGGGCGAGTCATACGGCTCCAGCACGCCTTCTTGCGCGAGTCGCACGGTGTGTGCGAGTTCGTTGTTCCAGAACACCGAGGCGCGCGGGTTGTTGCGCTCCTCGAGGATCGCGCTGACGAGGCCGACGGTCTTCGCCGCCTCCGTGTCGTAGCGCGCCTTGACGTCCATGCCGAGTTGCGCGGCGAAGCCTTCGATCGCAGGCCGGCTGAACTGCTCGTCGAGCGAGCAGTAGATCGTCGGCCCAGCGGTCTTGGAGCACGCGGCGAGGAGGAGCGCTGCGCTCGTGAGGAACAGAGTCGTGAGGATTCGCATGGAGGTGGGGCGGTTCACTTGT
>JBEELK010000278.1:0-3992 GCA_041168165.1 Planctomycetota bacterium
GCACTGTCCGGCGGCGGCGCGCACGAGCTTCTCCCAGCGATCGCGTCGACCGCCCTGGGGTCGCGTGCGTTCGGTCCACAGCGGCCAGAACACCGAGACGCCCGCCTCGGTGCCGTGCTCGAACAGCCAATCGGCGCGCGTCCACTTCGGCGGCGCGAACGCGACATGCAGCCGGAACGAGTCCTGCTGCACGCTGCGCGGCTCGCTCGAGCGGATCGCAACCTTGCCGCCGCCGCTGCGTTCGACGGTCGCGGTGCATTCGTTGCCTCGGCCATCGCACAGCACGACTTCGTCGCCCTGGCGCATGCGCAACACCGTGGCCAAGTGGTGGGCGACCTCGCCGACGAGGATCGCGCCGCCTTGCTGTGGCAATGAATCGACGAAGTAACGCCTGGCCATGATGCGGACGGTAGCGGCGGGCTAGCCGAGTTCGAACTGCCGCTTCGCGTCGACCACGTCGCGGTTGATTGCGACGATCGCTTCTTCGAGGCGCGCGCCGAGGACTTCGCCCTTGCCGACGACGACGCGCAACTGCCGCATCATTTGGATCGCCATGCGAAGCGTGCGAACGACATCGCCCGCGTCGCTGCGCGCAAGGTGTTCGAGTTCTTCGACGGAGCAGCCGCGGCTCCACGCGTCGACTGCGGGGCCGATGCCCCAATCGGGCAACTTGATGGGGTTGCGCACGCCATGCAGCGTCTCGACCGCGCAGAAGCTCTGCACCGCGTCGTTGACGCGCGCCATCATCGGTCCGAGTTCGCGCCGGTAGCCCCGCAGTTCGGCGCTGCGCCGCTCCTGATGGATCAGTGCTGCGAACGTGACCGCGAGCTGGTGGATATCCATGCCCTCGAGCGCGCCGCGGAACAGGATCTCGGTCGCTTGGATCTCGTAGCCGTTGATCTTCTGCGCGAGCTTGCCCCGCGGCAGCAAGCCATCGTCGCCGAGGTAGCCGGCTTCGCGCAGGATGTGGATGCGGCTCAAGAGCGCTGCGCGCGCAGCCTGACGCTTCTTCTCGCGCGCAGCTGCCGAGCCCTTCGCTGCTTGGAACGCAGCAAAGCTCTTGTCGTACGCGTCGAGCACCTTGCCGCCCATGTGGGCGTAGAGGTTGAGGATCGTCGAATACGACAGGTTGAACTTCGACGTGATCGGCTCGACCTTGCTGCCGTGGTAGCGCGACAACGGCGCTTCGTAGAGGTCTTCGTCTTCGAGGATCGAGACCACGAGCCCGCTCTCGTCGAGACCTTGGCGGCCCGCGCGACCCGCCATCTGCATGTAGTCGCGCGCGCGCATGTAGTCCATTTGCACGCCGTCGAACTTGCGAAGCAAGTCGAACACCACGGTGCGCGCGGGCATGTTGATGCCGAGTGCGAACGTTTCCGTCGTGAACAGCAGCTTCAGCAATCCAGACGTGAACAGGCGTTCCACGATCTCCTTGTGGATCGGCAGCATGCCTGCGTGGTGGTAGCCCGTGCCCTGCATCGCGCGGCCGAGGATGCTGAGCAGTGCTGCGTCGCCTTCGGGTGACAACTCGAAGCGCTCGCACACTTCGTAGAACATCGCTTCGATCCGCGCGCGCTCGCTGCGATCGAGCAATCGGCGGTTCATGTTGCGCTCGGCTTTGATCTCGCACTCCTTGCGCGAGAAGCAGAAGTAGAGGATCGGCAACAGTTGGCGGTGCTGCAGTTCGTCGAGCAGCAGCATGTAGGGGCGCGGTCCGATCGACAGGCTCCGGCCTTGCTTGCGCTCGCGCTTGTCGCCCCAGCGCGAACGCTCGCGCTCGCGGCGCCCTTCGCGGCCGCCATGGCGCTTGTCGCGCAGCAGCGCGCGCTCGTGGAACTGCACTGCGTTCTTTCGCTGCGCCAGTTGGAACACGCCGGCGTCTTGGTGGTAGAGCCGGTGGGACAGCGGCACGGGTCGCTTGTCGTGCTCGATGACGGCGAGGTCCTGCGGTCGCGTCTCTTGGATCCAGCGGCCGAACTCGTCGAGGTTGTCGATCGTCGCCGACAGGCAGACGAAGCGAACGTGGTCGGGCGCGAAGATCAGCGACTCTTCCCAGACCGTGCCGCGTTCTGGGTCGTCAAGGAAGTGGATCTCGTCGAAGATCGCGAAGTCCGTGTCGGCGAAGCGCTGCGGGTCCTCGAACACCGCGTTGCGGAAGATCTCGGTCGTCATGATGACGAGCGGCGCGTCTGCGTTGAGCGTCAGGTCGCCGGTCATCAACCCGACGTCGAGGCCATCCTGTTTGAAGTCGCGGAACTTCTGGTTGGACAGCGCCTTGATCGGGCTCGTGTAGATCGCGCGGCGGCCCTTTTTGACGGCTTGCTCGATTGCATACTCGGCGACCAGCGTCTTGCCGGAGCCGGTCGGGGCGGACAGAAGCACATTCTTGCCAGCCTCGATCGCCTCGGCGGCGCGCACCTGGAAGGCGTTGAGCGTGTAGCCCTTGAACTGCTTGCCGGACACAGGGCGACATGCTGGCAAATGGCCGCCGCAATGGGAACCGCCATGTCCGACATCCGACGAAGTCGTGCAGCGGTCTGATGGGTTGGCAGGGCGTGTCGGGGAGGCTCCAAGCCTTCGCCTTGCAGAATGCGGCGCGCCGTCCCAGCACGAGAATCCCGCGGCTCTGCGCTGGCGCAGGCACCTCTCGTCGTTATCTTCCGCCCCGCTCCGCTTGGTCGCGGGGCGCGTTTCGCAACCGGTCATACAACTCTGTCGCGCTTGCGCGGCACAACCCACCCGCAGAAGAGATCGAAACCATGGAAGGCAAGAGCGAGATCAACATCGGCAAGTACGTGAGCCGTCGTCTGTCCCAGGTGAAGGTGCTGTCGCGCCTCCTGGAGACCGAACTGGAGTCGGCCAAGGGCGGCCGTGAGATCACGATGGATCGCAACGTCGTCGAGCAAGTTCTCGACGTGCTGGAGATCTTCGTCGAAGACTGCGATTCGGTCACCGGCGGCCTGAATGCCCGCAAGATCGCCGAGCAGAAGCCGACGGTCGCGCGCCTCAACTGATCGCGCACGTTGGATCGGCTGTGAGGCTTGCATCGTCAACGCCTCGCATCCTGTGCCGCGCGAACTCCGGCATCGCTTGGGTTTGCGCGCGCGTCGCGCACTCGACTCGCAACTTCGGCAGCAACTTCGTCGCGTAACGGCGTCGGTTCTCTTCGACGTCATCACCCAGAGGGGCAGCAGCGTACGTGGACAACGGCCTCGACAGCGCACACATGCAAGAGCCATCGCGTCCCGCGCGCAGCGCGTGGATCGCGCGCGTCGCGGTCTATGGCACGTTCTTGCTCGTCGCGTGGTTCTTCGGCCCGCGCGCGTTGCATGTGCTCGAAACGCGAGTCGCTGGCGCCTCCAAGCACAGTCCGCTCGTCGATCGCGATCGCGTCGAATTGCTCGCGCGTCCCGATTGGCTCCAGGGTCCGCTGTTGATCGCCGTCACGCGCGATCTGCAAGTCTGGCTGCGTGGCGAGTCGACGATCCTCGATGACTCGGCAGCGCGCGAACTGATGGCCGGCCTCGCGACCGTGCCGTGGGTGGAGGAGACGCGCATGGAGCGCGTGTTCCCCGATAAGTTCAAAGTCGCGTTTGGCCTTCGCCGTCCCGTGATCGCCGTGCGCGACGAGACCGGCAAGCCGCTGTGCCTTTGCGACAAGAATGGCATCTCGTTGCCGTGGGTCGATGACGCGGGGGTTCCTGATGTCGTGCTGCGGCGCGAGGGCGGTGCGCAGACCATGCAAGGTCGCACCGGCGAGAAGGCGCCCGACGATCGCGTGATCGCGGCAGCTGCGATCGCGGTCGAGTGGCGCGACGAGCTCGCACCGCTCGTCCCGGGTTGCCCGCGCCTCTTGGAGATCGACGCCAACAACCTCGCGCTGCGTTGGGCCAAGGCGCCCGAATACCCCGAGGTTCGCATTCGCCTGCAGCGTCAGGACGGCGCGCCGGTCGTGTTTGGCTATGACCATCCGGTGGGCTCCAAGTGGCCGC
>JBEELK010000279.1:0-15060 GCA_041168165.1 Planctomycetota bacterium
GTGCCCGTCCAATCGAGCAGCAAGGCCTGCGGCAGCATCGCCGCGGCAGCCGCGACGAGCAGCAACAACGCGGCGCGCTGAGTGCTCACGAAATCCCCGCGACCTTGTGCCGCAGAATGCGCGTGCGGAGCCAGCTCACCGCAAAGCAGTCGCGCAGGCCGCGCAGCGCGCGGTTGCCGATGCCGTACTTCGCGACGCCGGCTGCGCGCGGACGATGGTTGACGTCGCGCTCGACGACCTTGCCGCCTTGGTAGCGCACCAACGTCGCCATGAAGCGATGCATGCCGACGAAGTGCGGCGCGCGCAGGAAGAACTCGCGGCGGATCGTCTTGATGCCGCACGCTGCGTCCGTGACCTTGTCGCCTGTGACCCAGTTGCGGACGCCGTTGCCGATGCGCGAGCTCATGCGCCGCGTCCACGTGTCTTGGCGCTTACGGCGAACACCAACGACGGCGTCGGCTTGCCCGCTCTCGACCATCTGCACCATGTCCGGCAGGTCGCGCGGATCGTTCTGCATGTCGCCGTCCAACGTCGTGATGATCGGCGCACACGCGACCTCGACGCCCGCCATCACGGCGCCACTCTGCCCGCAGTTCTTCTCGAGTGCCACGATGCGCAGCCACGCCGCGTTGTGGTCCTTCTTCCACTGCTGCATGCGCGCACGGCTTTGGTCCTTGGAGCCGTCGTCGACGAGCAATGCCTCGAACGGACCGTGCGGCACGAGCACCGCTTCGATCTCGTCGAGCAAGTTGGTCACGTTCTCTTCCTCGTTGTAGATCGGAACGATCAACGAGAACCGTGGCCCCGACGAAGCGCGGGTGCTCTCACTCATAGTGCTCATGCGTGCTCCACTCGCAGGCGGCCATCGACGGCGACGCTGCGCTTGCCCTTCTCGGCGAGAATGAACGGATTGACTTCGACTTCGGCGATCTCGGGGAAGTCGACGACGAGCTTCTGGATGCGCAGCAGCGCGTCCGCCGCGGCCGGGACGTCTGCGGCCGGCGCGCCGCGGAATGCGCCGAGCAACGGCGCGCCTTTGAGGCGTTCGAACATCTCTTGCGGATCCTTGCCGTCGAGCGGACCGACGCGGATCGACACGTCGCGCATGACCTCGACCAACACGCCACCAAGTCCGGCGGCAAATAGCGGCCCGTAGCGACTGTCGCGCGTCATGCCGATGAGCACTTCGCGGTGGCCCTGCGCTTGCGACTGCACCTGCAAGCGCACGTCGGGGAACTTGCCCTTGAGGCGTTCGATCAGGTCGGCAGCAGCGGCAAACACATCGTCGCCCGTGCGCAGCCCCACGCGCACCGCGCGGTGCTCGCTCTTGTGCAGCAACTCGGCGGCCTCGGCCTTGAGCACGACCGGCCATCCGAGCTCGTGCGCAGCTGCGACGGCTTCGCCCGGAGTGCGCACGCGACGCGATGGCGGAAGCGGGATGCCATACGCAGCGAGAACGGCTTCGACCTCGGCGTTGGCGAGCCATCCGCTCGCGCGGCCCTTCTTGCGCAGAATGCGCCGCGCAGCGTCCTTGTCGACGCGCAGGTCGGGCACGCGCGCCGGACGGCGTTCGAGCCAGCGCGTGCGGCGCAGCATCTGCCGCAGCGTCGTCGCCGCATCCTCGGGGTAACGGAACACCGGGATCCCCGCGTCGCGAAGGATGCGCTGCGCTTCGTCGCCGCGTTGGCGACCCATCACGCATGCGAGCACGGGGCGCCCGCAGCCGCGCGTCTCGTCGACGATCGCCTGCGCCACCGCAGCGGCGTCGATCATCACCGGCGACACGAACAACACGACGAGGCCTTCGACCGTCGGGTCGGCGACCACCACTTTGAGCGCTGCGCGGTAGCGCGCGGCGTCGGCGGACGCGATCAGATCGACTGGATTGCGCACCGAGGCCTCGACCGGCAGCACCTTGCGCAGCGCCTTCTCGGTCGACGGCTGCAGCGGCGCCACTTCCATGCCGAGCCCCGCGATCGCGTCCGTCGCCAGGATGCCCGGGCCGCCCGCGTTGGTGACGATCGCCATGCGCGGGCCCTTTGGCAGCGGCTGGTCGAGCAGCGCCTGCGCAAGCGCGAACATGTCGCGGAAGTTGTCGACGCGCAGCACGCCGCACTGCGCGAGCATCGTGTCGGCGGCGACGTCAGCGCCAGCGACCGAGCCCGTGTGCGAGGACGCAGCGAGCGCGCCCGCATCGCTGCGGCCCGATTTGACCGCGATGATCGGCTTCTTGCGCGACACGCGGCGCGCGACTTCGACGAACTCCTGCGGCTCGCCGACCGTCTCGAGGTAGAGCAGGATCACGCGGACGTTGGGATCGTTTTCCCAGTAGCCGAGAAGGTCCGCCGCCGTGACGTCGACGCGATTGCCGACCGACGCGAACATCGCGACGCCGAGCCCAGCCTGCGCAGCATCCGCGAGGATCGCTTCGCCGAGCGCGCCAGACTGCGACACCATCGCAACCGAGCCAGGCCGCGGCATCGTCGCCGAGAAGCTCGCGTCGAGCGCGTAGCCCTGCTCGGCATTGACGATGCCCATGCAGTTGGGGCCGATCACGCGCATGCCGTAGCGCTTACTGATCGCGGCGAGCTTCTCCTCGCGCACGATGCCTTCGCCGCCAACTTCGCGGAAACCGGCGGTGATCACGACGAGGCCCTTCACGCCCTTCTTGCCGCACTCTGCGGCGACCGTGAGCACTGCGTCCGGCGGAACGACGAGCACGGCGAGATCGACCGGCCCAGGGATCGCGGTGACCGAGCGATACGCTGGCACCGACAGCACGACCTCGGCCTTTGGATTGACGGGGTAGACCGGTCCCGTG
Source organism: Planctomycetota bacterium (assembly GCA_041168165.1). Lineage (GTDB taxonomy): Bacteria > Planctomycetota > UBA1135 > UBA1135 > UBA2386 > SXPK01. The sequence goes on from JBEELK010000279.1 coordinate 2,822, forward strand.
AAGCCGCCGCGAATCAGGTTGCTGACAACCTGCCGACCAATCGAACCCGCGCGACGGCTCGCGCCGACGACTGCGACGGAACGCGGACGGAACAGGCCGTCGAGGCCCTTTTGGCGGTCTTGCTTCATGCGGACGAAGCCGAGCACCTTAGCGAACGGAGCGCATCTGCGAAACGACGCGACCTTGCCTTCGCGAGGAGCGCACCGATGATCGCTCGCCATGCTGCTTCACGGGCTGAAGGCGCTGCGTCCGCATCAGTGGGTCAAGAACCTGCTCGTGCTCGCGCCGCTCCTGTTCTTCACGCCGATCGGCGGCCAAAACGCGGAGCCGCGGCTCTTCGATGCCGCGGCTTGGCTGCAAGGCTTGCTCGCATTCGCTGCGTTCTGCCTCGCCGCGAGCGGCGTCTACGTGCTCAACGACATCGTCGATCGCGAGTCGGATCGACAGCACCCGAAGAAGCGACTGCGGCCGATCGCGTCTGGCGCGCTGCCAGTTTCTGCGGCGTTGCTGCTGCTCGCGCTGGCCTGGGGCGGCGCCGCGGCGATCGCGCTCGCCGTCGATGGCGGACGCGCGACGTTTGGCGCCGCAGGCCAACCCACCGCGGCGCGCTTTGGCGGCTTCGCATGGTGGCCGTTTGGCTACCTCGCGCTCAACCTCGCCTACTCGTTCTGGTGGAAGCGCGTCGTCGTGCTCGACTGCATGTGCATCGCGATCGGCTTTGGCATCCGCGTCAAAGCCGGCGCCGCGGCGATCGCCGTCGATGCGTCACACTGGATTCTGCTCTGCACGTTCTTCTTCGCGCTGTTCCTCGCGTTCTGCAAACGCTTCGAGGAGCTCGGCAAGACTGCGGGATCCGAAGGCGCCACGCGCGCGACGCTGCGCGACTACACGGAGCCCCTGCTCGGCATGCTGATCGGCCCGCTCGCGGCGCTCAGCATCCTGACCTACGCGCTCTACACCGTGAGCCCTGAAACCATCGCGCGCCACGGCACCGATGCGCTGATGTACACCGTGCCGTTCGTGACCTACGGCGTGTTCCGCTACCTCTTCCTCGTCTACCGAAAGAGCGAAGGCGGCGATCCGTCAAAGTTGCTGTTCCGCGATCCGCCGCTCGCGGTGTCCGGGGTGTGCTACCTCGCCGTCGTGCTCTTCGTGCTGCACGGCAAGACGCTGGTCGGCTGACGCCAAAAGGCGCGCGACGCAGCGCGCTCGATCAGCGCAGCGGCAACCGCCAACTCGCGGCGAGCTGCGGATCGCCTCGCAACCACATCGTGCGGCACAGTTCGCCGAGCGAGGGCACAGGCGCCACTTCGCGCTTCGCATCGCCGTCGAGGACGACGACGTTGGCGTTCATGTCGACGAGGCGCGCATCGAGCCACGCCTCCGCCTTGCTGGCGTCCTTGATCGCGATGCGCAACTCGTTGCCAGCAAGCCGCGCCTCGAGCCGCTGGCCGCCGGCAGGACTCTCGTTGCGCAGCCAATAGTGATCGCGCACGACGCCGTCCGTGGGATCCCACAGCAGCGTCGTCGGCAGCGGCGCGCGCACCAACGGAACCAAGCGCTCGAGCAGATCGCGATCGGGCAAGCCGGTGTGCCCGTTCTTCTCCACCAGTGTGAACGTGGCCTGCTGGTAGAGCCCCGCGTGTTCGCCGCGCAACTTGGCGAGCGTCTCCTCGAATGCGACGCAGCGATCGCGACGGCCATACATCGTGTCCTTGCCGCCGACCATGAACGAGAACGCGAGCGTGTGCAGCCCGGTCGCCACAGTCTGGCCATCGGATGGCGCCGACGCGCTCGCGTGCACCGCGGAGAATCGATGCGGCAACTTGGGTCCGACCGCGAACGCGCCGTAGCCACCGTGGCTGTAGCCGATGGCGACGACCTTGTCGGGATCGACGTCCGCGCACACGACGAACTGCAGGATCAGGCGTTCGAGCAGCGGGTAGAAGTAGTCGGTGTAGAAGCCGTTCCACTCGTCGGTCGGAGCACGCAGCGCGCAGTACCAGTAACCGCCCGCTTCCGGGTGGTCCTTGTAGTAGATCTGCATGTGCTTCCACTGGCTGTCGTTGAACTCCTTCGGCACGCCGCCGCCGCCGTGCATCGCGATCACGAGGCCGAAGCCGTTCTTGCCGCGATCGCCGACCTGCTTCTTGGTGAAGGGACTCTCCTTTTCGCCAGCGCGCACGCGGTCCTTGGCAAAGTCCTCGCGCAGTTCTGCATGTGGCGCGCGGCGCATCGCATCGAACGCGAACTTGCGCAGTCGCGCGTCGCCGTCCTTCGTGCGCAACTCCGCGTCGAGGTTGCGATCAAACTCAAACGCAGCGCGCGTCGCTTCGTCTGCCGCAAAGAAGCGATCGAGTTGCACAGCCAACGCCGCGTCGGCGGCGCTTTGCGCGGGATCCTGCGTCGAAGTGGCCTTCTTCGCGTAACGCTGCGTCACATCGATCCCGTGAGCGCGCGTGCCGGGAGCCCAGCCGAGTTCAAACGTCTTGCCCGTCGGCGCGAATGACACAGCCCAAATGCGATGCGCCTCGTCCGCGCCTTCGCATTGCGCTGCGTCGCCGACAAACCACGCGCGATCGAAGCCCGCAGGATCAGGCTCGTCCGCGCCGACAAAGCGCCAGTCGCTTCCATCCCAAACCTCGACCCACGTGTGGTTGCCTTGCTTGTGCGGCCACTTCACCGACACGAGCCGCGCCGGGATGCAGCACGCGCGACATGCGTCCGCGAGGAGGATCGAGAGCCCCGTGCACGAGGCCTTGCCTTGCTCGATCGACTCGCTCGGCGACTGGCACGCGCGCTTGCGCTGCGTGGAGTAGTGCACGCCGAGTTCGCCAAAGATCGTCGCGTTGAGCCGCAGTGCCGCTTCGCCGGGAGTCTTGCAGTCCGCGACCTTGGGCAGGAATCGCGCGGCGAAGTCCGTTCGCCAATCTTCGCGCGGCTCATTGGCCTGCGCGTAGGGCAGCACGAACTGCAAGAACAGGTCTTCCGTCAGCGATGCACCCCACGCGACGCGTGCGCGCGCTTCACACGCAAGTTCGACTTGCTTGCGTAGCCACTCCTCGCCGAGCGAGGACCGGTCTTCTTCGGGCATCGCCTGCGCAAGACGCGCCGAGGCAGCCTCGTGCGCAGGCGACGCGCCGACCTTCGCGAGGTCGCTTTGCGCCGAGGCAAGACAAGCAAACCACGCCAAGATGCCGAGCCGGGCCCAAGGAGATCGCATGCGCATGGCCAACTGGTATCTGCGACGCTCGGGGCGGAGTCAACGCAACCGAGATGGTGCGAGCTCCAGGCGACGCGCGTGAAGTCGACGTGAATTCGGACACTGACGACCGCAACTGCATGGGGCGTTCGTCTTGCACTGCGAAGCTTCCCAAGAGCTCGATCGCATCTGAAGTTCACGATGCGCCGAAAGCAGGCGCCGTGCGCAAGCGCGCGAGTTCCCCCACTCGCGAAGCCGTGCACTGAGCTCTCCCACGACTGGCGTGCCAGTCGGCTTCGCCCAGCCCCACAGGGCTTATCGCTATCCATGTTCCATCGCCGCGACTTCCTTCGCCTCGGCCTCTGCGCCGGCGCGATGCCGCTTCTTCCACGCACCTCCTCTGCGCACCTGCGATTCGCGGATCCGCCGCGAAGCCCCCGGGTAACCCCGTTCGTCGCGCCAATGCCGATCCCGGCCGCCGCGACGCCGCGCCCTGCGTTTGCCAACACTGCGGAACTGCCGCGGCAGTCGGTCGAAGCGGTCACCTACCTGGAGATCGTGGCCGAGCAGCGCAGCGTGCGACTGCACCCAGAACTGCCGCTGACGCGAGTCTGGGGCTACCGCGACCTCAATGTCGCGAGCACCTCGCTCATGCTCGGCCCGACGATCGTGCAGCGTTCGCGGCATCCGATCGTGCTGCGCTACCACAACGACTTGCCGCGCGACCACACGGGCTTTGGCGTCACGGAGACGGTCGTGCACTGGCACGGCGCCCACTTGCCCGCGTCCAGCGATGGGTTCCCCGAGAACATCCCTGGCTACCACGCCGTGACGCACCCAGGCGAGCACTACGACTACTCCATGCCGGGCCTCGATCCGGGCGCGATCGATGGGATTGCGGACGAACACGATCGCCCGTCGACGATGTGGTACCACGACCACGTCCTCGACTACACCGCGCAGAACGTCTACCGCGGACTCGCGGGCTCGTTCTTGTTCTTCGATGAGTTGGACACGGGCGACGAAGCGACGGGCCTTCGCTTGCCGAGTGGCGACTACGACGTACCGCTCGTGCTGCAGGACCGCCGCCTCGATGCACAGGGGCAGCTCTGGTACGACCCGCTCGACCACAACGGGTTCCTCGGCGACCTCTTCTTGGTCAACGGCGCCGTGCAACCGTTCTGCAACGTGCGCGCGCGCAAGTATCGCTTCCGCCTGCTGAACGGCTGCAACGCGCGCTTCCTCGGCGCCGAGCTCCGCACGGAGTCGGGCCAGCCCGTCGCGTTCGACGTGATCGCCAACGAAGGCGGGCTTCTCTCGCAGACCCTACGCGGCCAGACGTTCCTCTACATGTCGCCAGCCAAGCGCTTCGACATCGTCGTGGACTTCTCGCGATTCGCGCCAGGGACCGTGCTCTACCTCGAGAGCCGCATCGACCATCCCGATGGCCGCGGTCCGAAGGGCACCTTTGACCGGCCCGCGTTCAAGCCGCGGGGTGATCGCTTCCTCAAGTTCGTCGTCGGACAGCCGGCGCCGGACGCGAGCCAAGTGCCGGACACGTTGCGCCCGTTCGAGCCCATCACGGCCGCCGAGATCGCGACCGCGACGCGGCGCGAACTCCGCTTTGGGCGCAGCAACGGCGTGTGGGTCATCAACGGCGAGTCCGTGGATCTCGAGCGCCCGTTGTTCACGGCGCGCCGAGGCCAAGGCGAGATCTGGACGTTGCGCAACAGCAGCGGCGGCTGGTGGCATCCCATCCATGCGCACCTTGAGTATGTGCGCGTGCTGCGCCGCAACGGCCGCGTCCCAGGGCCCCTCGAACGCGACGGCAACGCGCGGTGCGACACAGTCATCCTCGGCCCCAACGACGAGGTGGAAGTGTTCGTGAAGTTCCGCGACTACCCGGGCCGGTGGGTCCTGCACTGCCACACCACCGAGCACGAGGATGCCTACATGATGACCTGCTTCGATGTAGTCTGACCCGTCATGCCTCGCGCTCGATTCTCTGCTGCTGCGCTCGCCGCCGTCGGCTTCCTCGCCGCGTGCGGTGGCAGCGAGGTCACAGCAGGCGACGCGACCGGAGCCAACGCACGCGGGATCCCCAACGTCGCGCTGACCGATCAGCACGGGCGCGTCGTGCGCCTCTACGACGAGGTCATCCGGGGCCGCTGCGTCGTGATTCAGTTCATGTACACGCAGTGCGATGGGGTCTGCCCGGCAGCCACGGCAGCCCTCGTCGAGGCACAGACTCTGCTTGGCGACCAGCTCGGCAAGGATGTCTTCTTCGTGTCGATCTCGCTCGACGAACAGGACAACGCGGCCGATCTCGCCGCCTACGCCGAGACCAACGGAATGGGCCCGGGCTGGACGCTGCTCGCTGGAGCCAAGGATGACGTCGAGCAGGTGCGGCGCGCGCTCGGCGCTTACGACCCGGATCCCGAGGTCGATGCGGTCCGGAGCAACCACTCGGCAGGGCTCGTGCTCGGAAACGACCCCAAGGACCGCTGGACGATGGCGTCCGGGCTTGGGTCGGCGAGCGCGCTAGTCCGCTCGATCCGGCGCCTGCTGTGACAGCAGTCCGTCGGCGGTAAGTCACTGCGAGAGGCGGGCTTGCGGCCCCGGCAAATAACTGCCGGAGCCGCCATCCCTACGGACCATGCCCCCGCACAGCCCGCGGAGTCGACGTCGCCGACGACTCCTTGCCGCACCCCGATCCAGCATCCGTTCTCCCGATGGCTGCTGGAACGAAGTAAGGCCGTCCGAGTGACCGCGTGGCGAGCGGTGAGAACGCGCGCCGCACGGTGAGTCCCCGGACAGGGCTTCTTGTCCCGCGCGCGACAAACCTAACGCAGAAACTACGAATTCAGGTACGCCCGGCGCGTGGCAGACCCCACTGGAATCGGGTCGTCAGAACCAGGTCAGCGAGGCCCTCGCATCGGGACATTCCAAGAGCCAGAGACTCGCGTGGAAGTGGGGCATGCTTGCGAACACTGGAAGTCGGATCTTCCGATTCGACGCAACCAACGCCCCCCGGCCTGACCCCTGCCGACCAACATGAGTCGCCAGCCTGCTGGACCGAGTGCCATATCCGTTCCTATCGTGCTCCGTCCAACGGCTCACGATGCCCCCCACATTCTCAAACGATGCGCTCCTGGCGAGGCGCGCGCTGGACGGTGACGCCGTGGCACGAGACGAAATCGCGGTGCGCATGCGCTGCATTGGACGCATCATCGGTGCGCGCCAGTCGAGAAGCGGCGGTCGGCTGTCTCAGGAGAACTTGGAGGATCTAGTTCAGGATGTCGCAACCACGGTATGGCGCAAACTGCCTGACTACTCGGGCGCGGCTCCACTCGAAGGCTGGATTGCTTCCTTCTGCCTGAACGCACTTCGAAACGCGGCGCGCGCAGAGGCTCGAACTCGAACTCGGTCGCAAGAACTAGTGGATGAACCTGCGGCATGCGATGCGGCGACTGATGAGCTTGACGGACCGGTGCACCGCTGCATGTCGCGGCTCGAGGAACAGGATGCAGCGCTCGTCCGCAGCAAGCACTTTGATGGCCTCACGCTCGATGAAGTCGCAAGGCTTGCGCACAAGAACCTGAACGCGATCAAGGCGCGCTACTACCGCGCTCTGCTGCAACTTCGGCAGTGCCTCGGCGGCGCGGCGGTGATGGCATGAGTTCGCAACACCTCACCGCTGAGCAAGAAGCGTTGCTCATCGATGTGCTCGCGGGCGAGCGCAGCGCGACGGACCCCGCTGTGATCGCGGCGATGCGCGACACGAATTTTGCCACCGAATTGCGCAGCCTGCAGCAGACGCAGGGCTCGATCGACCATGCGGCGCGACAGCAGCGCGAGGATCTCTCGCGTCCCGATCCACGACTGGAAGACCTCGCCGAACGCAGCATGCGCGCCGCGATGGGACCTGCTCGCGCAGGCTCAGGCCGCGTCCTGTCGTTCCGCCGCTGGGCGGCGATCGCGGCAGCGCTGCTCGGTGCCGTGGTTATCTGGGCCACGCAGGAGAATCCAAGAACTTCGGACATGCTGGGTGGAACGATGCGCATCGAGGTGACTGCGGGCCCGACGTTCCGCTTTGACTTCGCGCTGCCGCCCGGCGGCTTCTTTCGAATCGACGTGCACCCAAAGACCGGCGAGCGGCAAAGGCATCGAGTCGATGCGCCCGCGACCACATGGTCGCCGTCGCCTGAAGTCACGGCGCGTTGGGGCGACACTGCGGACATCTACGTTCGCGCCATGGACCGCGACGGGACGATGCTCGAGGACGGCAACGCTGCGTGGAGCAAGGGCCGATAGCGGTGTCTTCACCGATGCCCGACGAGCGGGGCGGAATAGCGCAGCACGCATGCGGCGGATCCTTGGTCCCCCGAATGGCGCAACCGCTCCTTGCGCGCGCTCTCGCTTGCGTTGCGCTCGCAGCGTTGGCTCCGGCGCAGGAATCCGACTGGGCCGCGCAGGCTAACGCGGCGCTCGCCAAGTTCGAACGAGGAGCACGCTGCGAGGAGCAGGCGATTGTCTTGCTCGAAACTGCGCCCGGCGACGAAGCCTCGCGCGCCACCGCGTTGGGTTTGCTGCTAGCGCTCGCAGACGCGGCAGTGCAGTTGCGCGAGGCGGACGAGGGACTCGCGTCGCAACTCGATGCCCTCGCGACTAAAGAATGGATCCCTCCGCCGGCGCAGGCGCGCCTCTGCTATGCGAGCGGCGAGATCCGCTTCCGCATCGGCTCACTCGAAGCGGCGGACAAGAGCCTCGCCGACGCGATGCGCTTCGATCCAACCCTGACGCTTCACCTCGCGAATCGTCGCTGCTTTGTGCAGATCGCGCGCGGCGACATGGTCACAGCGCTCGCGATGTCAGAGATCGCGCGTGAGGCATCGACCAGCGAACTCGATCGCAGACGCACTTCGCAGACCCGCGCGGATTTGGCGCTGCGCATTGGATTGTTCGACGAGGCGGCTCGCTCGCTCGCCGCAGCGCGCGGGCCGGAGACCGGCGAGGATTACGATGCGCTCGCGGAACTGCGCATCGAGGCGGAGTTGGCGCTCGCGCTTGAGGACTTCGAACGCGCCAACGAGGTCGCAGCGCGATGGCGCGATCGCGCCATCACTGCCGGCGATCACGGCATCGCTTCGCTGCAACGCGCGACGATCGCGCTGCTGCGCGCGAAAGCAGCGCTCGAAGGGCCGCAGCGCGCACTGATGGACGCACAGCGAATCCTCGACGACGCCTCATGGCCCGCCGCCAACCGCGCGCAAGCGCTTCGCATTACCATCGCATTGCAGTTGCAACTTGGCCTGCGCGACGAGGCGCGGTTGCTGGCGCAGCGGCTCACGGCAGGACGCGCATTCGATGCGCTGTCACCAGACGATCTCGCGATCGTCGCGGCGGCGACGCTCACGGACTCATCGCTTGCTGGCGAACAAGTCACTGCGTTGCGCGCCGCGCTCGATGTCGCGTGGAACGCGCAAATCGAAGCATGGAAAGCGCTCGGCGAACGCACCGGACGTCTCGCGTTCCTGCAACTGCGCGCGCGACGCGACCTCGGTAGCGCGCTGCTTTCCGCGCTCGCGCGTGAACTCGGCCCGCGTGCCGGAGAAGCGTGCCTGCTTCGACTGCTCGCCGCGGAGGGCGCGGGCACGAGCGCGCGCGAACTGGGCCTGCGCGACATCGATGTCGCAACCGTGCGCGCGACGCTCATCGCACATGGCGAGCGAGTGCTCGTGCACTTGCCCGCGTCAATCGGCTCGCACTGCCTCGAAATCACGAAGGACTCCGTGGATCGCTTCGACCTGCCATCCGACCTGGGCCTGCGCGCCTCGGTGCGAGTCGCTCGCTCGCTGCTCGCAGAGTCCGGCGATGAAGTCGCACTGCGCGATGCCGCTGCGCGATTGCTGCCGCACGTTGCGCCGACAGGCAATGGTTCGTGGTTTGGCACAGAACCGCTCGTCATCGTCGGCCGCGAGCTGCTCGCGGGCATTCCGTTCGAAGCGCTGCCGACCAAAGACACAAATTCGCCCTGGCTGGGACTGCGCGCGCCGATCAGCTACTTGCCCTCGCTGCGGCTTGGCGTGTGGCTGGCCGAACGAACTGCTCCAGTGAGCGCGTCTGCGTGCGCCTTGTTCGCAACGGGACTCAACCCTGCGGACCTTGCGCGCTGGCGACAGAGCGACCTCGTGCTCGACGATGCACAAATGTGCGAGCCGCTGTCGCCGATCGCTCCCTCGCAGCGCATCGCGATCCCAGCAGCGGACCGCGCGGCATTTGACGCTCCCCCATGCAGCGCGTTGCTGCTGTTTGCGCACGGCATCTACGACGCCGAAGCGGACAGCAAGAATGGCTTCTTGCTCGCGACCAAGGACCAGGCCTCGGGCGCCGTGTTTGCGAGCGAATGCGCGGCGCTGCGCTTTCCGCCGTTCGTGGCGCTCGCCGTCTGCGGAGCTGCTCGCACGTCGCTGCGCCGCGGCGACGACGGTGGCGGCGATCTCGTGGACGCTGTGATGCGCGGCGGAGCCAGGACCGTGCTCGCGAGCGAACACGACCTTCGCGTCGATGACGCAGTTGCCATTACGCGCGAGACGATGCGCGGACTCGCCGATGGCAAGACCTCCGCCGAAGCGCTGCTGTTCGCGCGTCGCAGCCGCGCGAGCGACGGCTATGGTCATCCATCGCGCTGGAGCTCGATGCGCCTTGAAGGCCTCGGCGCAAGCAGGACGCAACTCACGCCTGCACCGTATTCCTTCCCGTGGATGACTGCCGCCTGCGGCGCGCTCGCCGCAATTGCTGGCTTACTGATCGCTCGCGCCGTCGCGAGAGGACGTCAGTAGACCGCCACGGGAACAACCGCGGTCGTCACCTTGACCGGCAAGCGCGGAGGATCGACGTAGCCACTCGTGGGTACTCCGCCGCCCGGGCTGTAGCGCAGTTGCGGGTTGCCCGGGAACGTCGGCAGATGGAACATGTGGTTGTTGAGGCCGATGCCCACGTAGCGCGGCGCAAAGGCGCGAATGACGTCCCCATTCGCGTCGATCTCGACGTACCGCAGCAAGCCTGCGAACGCGCGGTTGTAGTCGCCGATCGTCGCGTAGTCGTATCCCGCGGGAACGGACACGCGGAACCCCATGGTCGCGGCGGCCACCCCGCCGGAGAACAAGGCCGTGCGATTCGTCTGCAGCAAAGGCTGCGTGCGGAATTCCGACAGTTCTTCCCCGTACCGCAGCACTGCATCGTAGAGCAGCAACTGAAGCGCATTCGCGCCTGCTGGCGGCGTCGACGAATGCGTCAAGGACAGCGACATGTTCAAGCCGATGATGTCGTTGGGGAACGCGGGATCCGAGGAGAACACGGGGAACGCCGAAACTCCCACAACCTCAGGCCGCAAAGGCGCAGCGGCAGTGCCGCCTAGCGACAGATTCGCGATCGATAGCTTTCCCGTCGCGATATTGATGGCGACGCCCTCGACCATTCCATCGCTGTCCAAGTCGCCGACCCAGATCCGACTCGTATTGAGCGCTCCGACCGGCAGCGAGTAGTCGAATGCGAAGCGAGCCTGCTTGCCGGCCGATGGCGAGAACAAGCTCGTCGCGCCTGGCACGCCGCGCTGATTCATCAGCACGATCGCATTCGTGGCCCGCTCAAAAACTATCGCCAAGTCCTGCTTGCCATCGCGGTTGACGTCGCCAGCGCACATCGCGCCCAGATAAGCGTACGGCAGCAACTGCGTCTCAAACGTGCCGTTGCCGACGATCGTTAGAGTTTCGCGTCCTTGCGCTGCGCGCGACTTCCATGCGACCAGCGATTGGTTGCCCGAGGTCAACTCGACAAGCTCCGACGTCACGCTCGCGATGGGATACGAGAACAGCGTGTTGCCTGCGTAGGCATCGCGAATCACCAAGCGTTGATTCGTTGAGATCGCGATCTCGCGGACGCCGTCCCCATTCCAGTCGATCGTCGCAACCGACTGCGCGAACTCGCCGGCGAACGTGAATTCCGCAACCGGTGGAGTCGCAGCACCAGGACCAAGCGCTTTCAGGTAGACGCGGGATCCAGCAGCATTGAAGCCGAACACATCATCGACCCCATCGGCGTCGAGATCCGCAGTGCACAGTCGCGCATAAACACGCTGGTCGAGCCGCGGCATCGGACCGATGGGATCCCACTGCATGACTCCGCCCGGGGTCGCAAGCGCGAGACCGTCGCGGTAGCGCGTGTTGCCATTGCGCCGCGTTGCGAGGTCGTAGACGACGATGCCGACCGCGGCGAAGTCATACGACTCCACCATGCGCGGAGCCGTCGCGAGGATCGCCTGCTCCCCAATCAGGTAGCCCACGTCGCCGAATCCATTCCCTGTGAAGTTGCCGACTGCGAGCGCGCCAAACGATCCGCCACGCTGCACCGCAACGGTCGGGTTCGTGTGCGTCTGTGACATGAGATTCCCCGCTGCTGGCAAGCAGCACGCGAGGACGCAACCCGACGTGAGGATGGAGCGCATCGCGGCATTATGTCAAAGGGCTCGCAGGTCGCCCCCCCTCTCGATTGGCTGCACCGCGAAGCCTATTGCGACAGGCTCCACCGTTTCCGTGGGCCTCGCTACCGGGTATGCGTTCGAGCCGCCTCACCCAAGGACACCCTTCCTGATGCACGCACTCCTCGCTCCGCTGTCCCTCCTTATCGTTGGCGCGGCGCTCGTTGCGCAAGACACACCGCCCCCGGCCCAAGAGCCCGCGCCGAAGGCCGAGCAGCCGGCTGAGAAGCCCGCGCCCAAGACGCTCGAACTCGGCCAGCGCGTCAACGGCGGGCTGACCCTGCTCGACATCGACGGCAAGGAGCAGAAAGCGATGGACCTGATGGGCAAGGTGACCGTCGTCAACTTCTACTCGATCCAGTGCCCGGTGCAGGCGCAGTGGGACGAGCGGTTGGCGCAGATCCAAAAGGACTTCGCCGAGCAAGGCGTGGTCTTCCTGCACATCGACAGCAACGTGACCGAGATCGGCGAGAAGGCGCCCGAGCAGCCGAAGGCCGA
>JBEELK010000280.1:0-10815 GCA_041168165.1 Planctomycetota bacterium
CGGCTGCCTTCCCCACCACGGCTCCCGCCGTGGCTGGCGCTCACACCAGCGCAAGCCACGTCGTTGTATCTCGCGGCCAACTGCGCACGCCGCGAACGCGCGCTAGCGGAGCACAGAACCCGTGAAGTAGCCTCGAACTGCGAGGCCGTCACGGCCCAGCGGAACCGGCATGAACCTCTGGGATGTGATCGTCATCGGCGTAGGCGCCGTCGGCTCGTTTGCGCTGCGCGAAGCCAGCCGCCGCGGCGCGCGCGCGCTCGGGCTCGAACTCGCAGAGCCTGCGCATGCGCGCGGATCGAGCCACGGCCATTGCCGCATCTTCCGCCACGCCTACTTCGAGCATCCCGACTACGTGCCGCTGCTGCGCTACGCGACGCGCGGCTTTGAAGAACTGGAGCGCGAACGCTCGGTCCAACTGCTGCATCGCTGCGGCGTGCTGCTGCTCGGCAAGCGCAACTCCACGATCCTCTCGCGCTCGTTGCTCGCCGCGCGCTCGCACGGGCTCCCTGTCGACGACCTCGACGCGCGCGACGTTGCGCAGCGCTTTCCGTGGTTCGCTTCGCCGCTCGCAGAACGCGGCGTGTTTGAGCAAGACGCTGGGCTCGTGCGCCCAGAACTCGCGATCGCAGCCGCGGTCGCCTCGGCTCGCAGCGCTGGCGCAGAAGTGCGGCTGTGCACGCGCGCGATCACGCTGCGCGCCGACGCACACGGCGTCGAGGTCGCGACCGCGAACGGCACCGAACGCGCGCGCTCTGTCGTCGTCGCCGTTGGCGCTTGGGCCGCAAAGTTGATGCCAGAAATCCGGCCCCATCTCACCGTGACGCGGCAAGTGCAGACCTGGGTCGCGCCGCAACCCGGTGGCTCGCAGGACGGCATGCCGTGCTGGCTGCTCGACCTCGGCGACGATGCGCGGTCGCTCTACGGCATCCCCGCAGATCCGCTCGCCGATGCGCAGTCGCCCGCGCGCTTTCCCAAAGTCGCGTGGCACGGCTCCAACGATGTGGTCGATCCCGATGTCGGCGCGATGCCACCAAGCGAACACGACACGGGCCCACTGCTCGCTGCGTACGCGCGCGCAGCAGCGCCGCTCGCTGGCCGCATCCAAGACGCCGCGACGTGTCTCTACACGATGTCGACGGACGGCGACTTCCTCGTCGGCAGCTCGCGCGAATCGGAGCGCATCCACTTCGCCGCGGGCCTTTCGGGCCACGGCTTCAAGCTCGCGCCCGCGCTCGGACGAGCTTTGTGTGACCTTGCGCTGATCGGCCAAACGGAGTTGCCGATCAGCTTCCTATCGCCAGACCGCTTCGCAACGCGAGGCAACGAGAACGACCATGAGTGATTCCGCGCCACAAGACTCTGGACGCTCGCTGCTGCGCACGACGTTGATCTCCGCGCTCGGCGGCGTGTTTGAGTTCTACGACTTCGTGATCTTCGCGGTGTTCGCGCCGCAGATCGGCGCAGCGTTCTTTCCGCCCGAGGCCGGCGAGTCCGCGCAGACGCTGAAGGCCTTCCTCGTGTTTGCCGTCGGCTACCTCGCGCGTCCGATCGGCGGATTGCTGTGGGCGCACGTCGCGGATCGCAAAGGGCGCGCCTACGTGTTCTCGCACACTGTGATCGGCATGGCGCTCGCGACGATGTCGATCGCGTTATTGCCTGGCTATCAGACGATCGGCGACGCGGCGCCGGTGCTGCTCGTGTTGTTGCGGTTGCTGCAAGGCATGACGCTCGGCGGCGAGTTGCCTGCGTCGCTGTGCTGGCTCGCAGAACATGCGGGCGATCGCAAGAAGGGCCTCGCCACCGCGACGCTGATGGCTGGCGTCAACTCCGGCATGCTGCTCGGTCAGTCCGTCGCTGCGGCGCTGACGTTTGCGCTTGGCGAACAAGCGATGGCCTCGTGGGGTTGGCGCCTCGCGTTCGTGCTCGGCAGCGTCGTCGGCATCGTCGCGTGGGCTGTGCGGCGGCACGTCGGCGAAACGCGCGAGTTCGCGCGCCTTCAGCAGGATGGCTTGATCGAACGCACGCCGCTCAAGGCGCTGCTGCGCACCTCGCGCAAGGAAGCACTGCGCGCTGCGTGCCTTTGCGCCGTGCACGCGTGGGTCGTCGCGACGCTCTACCTCGCGCTGCCGTCCTATCTGCATGAGATGACGGGCATGCCGCTGCAACAGGCAGAACGCATCGCACTCGTCAGCTCGGCCATTGGGTCGTTGCTCTACCTCGCAGCCGGCTTCGCGGCGGACTTCACGTCGGCTTCGCGCGTGTGCCGCTTCGCGCTTGGCTTGCTCGCGCTACTCTCGGTCCCCGCCTACCTGATGACCAATGGCGCGGGATGGTGGCCGCTCATCGCGATCGGAGCGATCGGCGGCGTGTTCATCGGCGGCTACCTCGGCATCCTCCCGTCGCTCTTCGCGGCCAACGTGCGCAGCAGCGGCCTTGCGCTCGGCTACGACGGTGCATTTGCGGTTGTTGGCGGACTCGGTCCGTTCGTGATGCTGTGGCTGTCGAAGAACTGCGGCCCCATCGCGGTCGGCGCGGTCACTGCGGCGCTCGCAATCATCGCCATCGCGGCGCTGCCGCGCGATGGAGCCAAGAGTCGCGCATAGCGCTGCGCGCGCGCGGTCGGCAAGATGCGCCGCACCCGTGCGCTTCACGAACTCGTCGATCGAACTCCTAGAACGCACCGCGCGGGCCATGGGCCTCCCATCGCCCGCGCTGCAGCCGACTGCGCCCGACACGCCCATCGACCTCGCGGACGCAAGCCAGTTGCTGTCGCTCGACGACGAAGCGATGCGCCGTGATTTGATCGCGCGCGATGGACAACGCGTCGACGCGGTGCGCGTGGCACAGGAACTCAGCGCGTCGCTCGGCATCGCGAAGCCGGTTGCACTGTTGCGCAGCGCAGACGAAGCGGTGAGCCGCATTGCGCATGCAGCCCGCGCGCGACGCAGCGGCTCGGTGCTCTGCGTCGGCGACTGCATTGCTCGCTTCGCGCACGTGCCACTCGCCACTGCTGCGCAACTCGACGCGATCGACGATGCAGCGCTCGCCGCATGCTCGCTTGTCGTCCTCGACGGCGACCTTGCTGCGCACACGATGGCCTCGCTCGCTGCGCGCATCCGCAAAAAGGGCGCATCGCTCTGCGTCGATGAAACTGCGACGGCATTCCGCGTGGCAGCCGGCGCCGCATGCGCGCGCGCGGGCGTGACGCCGGACTTCGCGCTGCTCGGCGCATCGCTGTCGTGCGGGCTCGCGTTTGGCGCAGCGATCGGCGTCGAAGAGACGTCATCTGCGGATCCGCTGTCGCTGCGCATCGTCGAAGCGGCGCTGCGAGCGCTGAAGGCTGCGCCTGTGTCCGAAGCAACGCGCGCGCATGCCGCGCAACTCCGCGCGCAGATCGAGGCCCACAGCAAGAGCCAAGAGATCCGCATCGCGTTCGACGGCGACGCTGCGATGCCGCGCCTGCAGTTCCTCGGCCAAGAAGACGCGCCCGGCGATCTCATCGCGCAGCACTTCGCGCATGAGCTGCGACTCGCCGGCGTGCACAGCAGCGGCCCGATCCTGCTGACCGCGTCGATGCGCAACGACAGCAACGAACGCCAACGCATCGCGAACGCGTTTGGTCACGCGCTCGTCCGCATCCGCGCGCTGCTCGTCGAATACAACTCGCACCTCTCCGGTGGCTTGCCGTGGCCCTTTGCGACTGGCCGCGATGCGCTGCGTAGCCGCGGCCTCACGTTCTATCGCTACCCGCGCCGCGCCGAAGTCGACGTCGAACCCAACGGCGAAGCGATGCGGATCGCGTTTGGCAGCGGCCCACTCGGCCCCGTCACGTCATCTGGCTTCTTCGTGCCGACGCGCCTCGTCGGCGATGTGACGCTGACGATTCGCTACGCGCTGCGGAAGTGGAACGCGGGCCCCGACTCCGCGTGCCTCGGCCTGTTCTTCCAAAACGAAGCCTCGACCGCGCGCTACTACGCGCAAGTCATCAGCACCGCCGACGCGCCGACTGCGCGCAGCGTCGCTGCAGGCTTGGCCGGCAACGTGATGGGCCGCACGCCCATCGACGGCGACCACGGCTGGCTGCGTCTCTCGCGCGTCGGGTCCACGCTCACGGCATCGTGGCGCAGCGCGAGCGACGCGCCGTGGATCCAACTCGGCCAATGCGACGCAACGAGCGACGCGCTGATCGCCGGCTGCAAGATCTGGTCGAAGGTCACGACCGATGGACTGGTCGCCGATCTCTATGAGCTGCAGATCGACGGCGAGTTAGCGAAGGAGCAGCCTGAGTTGCTCGCGGCGAAGAGCGATCCGCGGCGCGGGTGAGTGAGTGGGCTGCGCTACTGCGCAGCGCCCCGAAGCCCCGCGACCACTTCGACCTTCTTGCCGTCCCATCGCTGCAGGCGGCCTTGCGCGTCGGCGCCAAGCACCACGCTGTCGTCGGTGCCAAACGCGACGCCGAGCACGTGATCGCCGAGCGATGGGCTCGTGCCGAGCGCTTTGCCATCGAGGCCAAAGCGCGCGAGCTTGCCGTCGCTGCCGCCGCTCGCGATTGCGTCCTTTGGTGAGAACGCGATCGAAAGCGCGTCGCCTTGATGCGCCTTCTTCTGCCAACGCTCTTTGCCGTCCTTTGCGTCAAACACGCGAACGGTGCCATCGCCACATGCGACGGCGACAGCCGTGCCCGAACGATGGAAGGCCACCGCGTTGGCGGATCCTTGCGGCGAGCGCAGCGTTTGCGCGATCGCGCCGCCGTCCACTTCCCACAGCACGCACGCGCCGCTGCGATCCGCGGCGGCGAGCAACGATCCATCCGGCGAGAACGCGAGCGAGAGCACGAAGTCGTCGTGCTTGCCTTCCCACAGCAACTCGCCTGCGGCATCCGCGCCGCCATCGAGCGAATAGACGCGCACGCGCTTCTGGCTGCCGCCCAATGCGACCACGCGCGCGCCGTGATGCACCGCGACGGCGAGCGGCACGTCGCGTTCGTTGCCAAAGGTCCCGAGCGGCTTGCCCGTGACGACATCGAGCACCACTGCGGCGCCGCTGCGGCCCGCAGTTCCGCCAGCGAACGCGAGCAATGCGCCATCGTGCGAGAAGCTCACGCTGCCGATGCGCTGCATGTCGCTGTCGTGCGCGCACAGCAACTTGCCGCCATCGTCAAACAGCGCGACTTGGCCGATGCCCGCCACGGCGAGCAATGGCGCGCGCGGGCTGCGAGCAATCGCCGCCATCGGGAATGCGCGCGGCGACGTCTTCTGCGCGGCGCTCGGCCAACCTTGCGGCATCGGCGGCGGGCCCGACGACGCGGCTTCGACTGCGGCGGCTGCCGCTTTGGCCTTCGCTTGCTGCTCGCGCCAGAACGTGCGCGCGGTCGCTTTATCCTCCGCGGCGCCATGCTCGATCCATGCGCGCACGATGCCTTGCGTCTTGGCGTCGAGCGCGTCGGCATCCTTGGGCATGAACGGCCGCTCCACCATCGCGATCATGCGGAACAACCGCGACTGATCGGGTTCGCCTTGCACGATCGACTTGCCGGATCCACCGCCTTGCATCGCGGCCGCATACGACGAGAGATCGAGGCCGCCCTTGTTGCTGTCGGGATCGTGACAGCCCGCGCAATGCTCCGAGAAGATCGGTTCGACATCGGCCCACACGACGAACTGCGGCTCGTTGGACTCACTCGCGGCGGGCGCTGGAGCGGATGGAGTCGCAACGGGCGCGGGCATCTTGTCGACGGGAGTGGGTGCTGCTGGCGCTGGCGTTGGCGCAGCGGGCACTGGCGCTGCGGGCTTGGGATCTGGCTTCGGAGCCGCAGCAGGCGCGGGCACAGGCTCCGGCTTCTTCGCCACCTTTTGCGCTGGCTCCGTCGCGGGCAACGCAACCAGCAACTTCTGCAGCTCCGCGAGTTGCTCGCGTTCCTTTCGCAACGCGCGAGCGCGCTCCACCATCGCCTCTGCCTCGGCGAGCAAACGCTTCGACTGTTCGCGCTTCTCTTGCGCAGCGCGATCGAGTGCGGCGGCCGCTTCTTCGAGCTCTGCTGCGCGCGCCTTCCACGCTGCGGCATCGAGCGTACGCAAGCGATCGAGCATCGACCGCAAGTGATCGGTCGGGCCGAGCGACGCATCGATCGCGGCGGGATTCGTCGGCTTCTGCTGCGTCGCGTCCTTGGGCTCTTGCGCAGACAACGTCGCGACGAGCAACGCGGCGGCGCACCAAGCGAATGGCGTTCGGTAGTTCATGTGCCTCAGTGTTGGAACAGGAACTCCTTCGAGTTCAGCACGGACCAGTAGATGTCTTCCCACGCGGCGAGCGTGTCCTTTGCGTTCTTCGCATCGGCAGGCGGCAGCACGGCGAGCATGCGCTGCGCCTCGTCCGCAGACGGCAATCGGCTGTAGGCGGCAAGCCACAGGTCTTCGAGCATCGCCATCGGCTCGCGCTTCTCCGCGAGCGAACGGCGCAGCCTGCCCTGCGCGCTTGTGAGCTTCTGCAGGATCGTGTCGCCATTGATGAGATGCAGCGTCTGGCCGAGCGTCGGCTCGTCGCGTCGATCGCATGCGCACGAGCTGTCGCGCGCGGGACGACCAAACGCATCGAGGAACTGCACGCTGCCGCGACCTCCATCGACTGCATTGGCGAGCGAACCCAGCGGCGCGCCCGGATACTTCGTCGCGACGTCGGTCACCGCGGAGATCGCGTCGAGCAACGCTTCTGCCGACAACCTTCGCGGCGCGATGCCCGCGAACGACGCGGGCTCCATGTCGGCGCTCGCAGTCGCGGACTGATACGTGCGCGACGCCGCGATCTCGCGCAGCACAGCGCGCACATCAAACCGCGCCGCGACGAGCGCCTTGGCGAGATGATCGAGCAGCTCGGGATGCGACGGCGGATTGCCGATGCGCACATCATCGATGGGATCGACGAGGCCGCGGCCAAACATGCGAGCCCACAGGCGATTTGCGACGTTGCGCGCGAAGTACGGGTTGTCGCCATCGACCAACCACTCGGCAAACACGGCGCGGCGATCGGTTCCTTTGGCGATCTCCGGCTTGCCTTCGCCGAGCAACCGCGGCTCCGCGATCGCGCCGTTGCGCAAGTTGCGGACTTCACCGTCGCCGCGATCCCACACGACGTTCTCGTAGGGATCGAGCCCGCGCTTCTTGCCGACTTGGCCGAAGAACGCAGCGATGCCGTAGTAGTCGTCCATCGTCCACCGCTCGAACGGGTGGTTGTGGCACTGCGCGCATTGCAGTCGCACGCCCAAGAACACCTGCGCGGTCTTCTCCGCGACGAGATGCGGTTGGCGCGCGATGAGTTGGAAGTTGGCAGGCGCGTTCGTGAACGTCGGGCCCGACGCCGTGAGCAACTCGCGCACCGTCTCATCGAACGGCCGCTTCTGCTCAAACTGCTCGCGCAGCCAACGACCGAGCATCGACGCGCCCTTCTGCTCCATCGTCTGCGCGTCGACTTGCAGCACGTCGGCCCACATCGCCGCCTGCAATGCCGCGAACTCAGGTCGCTCCAGAAGTTGATCGACGAGCCGCACGCGCTTGTCAGGCCGCGCATCGGCGACGAACTCGCGCACTGCGGCTGGCGTCGGCAGCGCGCCGAGCAAGTCGACATGGATGCGACGCACGAACTGCTCGTCGGTGCAAGGCGCAGCGCGCTGCGTTCGTGATGCAATCAGCGCCTTGCGCACATGCGCGTCGATCGCGCCGCCTTCGGGCTCCGCCGCGAGCGTGAATGCCGCCGCGTCCTTGTGCACGCGCACGCGAGCGATCGACGCGAGGCCCGAAAAGCGCGCGAGCACGACCGCTTCGCCGCGGCCCGTCGCTTCGAGCATGCCGTTCTCGATGCGCGCAGCGCCTTCGTTGCCTGACGACCACGACGTGCGGCTCGTGACGTCCGCATCGGTTCCATCCGCGTAGTGCGCGCGCACCGAGAATGGCAACCGCGCGCCGACGCCGGTCAGCGTCGCGTTCTGCGGCATCACTTCGATCGACACGACTGCGGGCGCAGACGCGCGATCATCGGATGCACCTTGCTCGATCCACTCGACGATGCGTCGGTAGTCGGGATCGCCAACCTCCATGCGCTTGCCGCCTTGATGCGTGACCGACGCCGTGGCCTTCTGCAGCAAGAGGCTCTGCTCTGGCGCATGCAGATCGATGCGGCGACCGCGCAGTTCGCGCGTGATCGCGCGATGGTCGCGATCCGGGTCGTAGCCAAACAGCGTGAGCAAGAACCCGTTCTTGCCCACCGCCGCGCCGTGGCAGCCGCCCGCGTTGCAGCCGCGCGACGTCAGCGTCGGCATCACTTCGTTGCGGAAGCTCGCGAGTGGCGACGAAGACGCGTTCTTGACGACGATCTTTGCGCGCACTTGCGCACCGCCAACGACGCCGAGCAACTCGGTCTCGCCATCCTTGTGCGGCGACAGCACAGCAATGCCGTCGCGCGATTCGACGGTCGCGATCGCGGGATCGACGACGGACCACGCGACTTCGCGCGCAAACGAAGTGACGCCGAGTACCGCATCCGCATGCGCGGCGATCACGCGCTGGCGATCGAGCGCCGAGTCGAGTTGCACGGACGCAGGGAACGCGCGCAGCGACGATGCGCCGTCTTGCGCAACGAGGCCGAGCGAAGAAGCGATCGCAGCGCAGAGCGGAGCAAGCGACAGAATGCGCATCATCGCGATCCTCCTTCGGTGGGCGCCGCAGCTGGCTTCGGCGCTGCGCGCTTTCTTGGTTCATCGATGCGCACTTCGCCAATCGGCATGCGGTGCACGACTTCGCCGCCTGCGTGCGCGACGCGAAGCTCGAGCACGATGCCCTTGTGGCGTCCCGCCGCAGCGTCGGCTGCAACGCGCAACGTGAACGCGGCCTCTTTGCCGTCGCTCGGCAACGACACGGGATCGGCGGCGACGCCGCGCGGCAAGCCGAGCAACGTTGCGGTGCATGCGCCGGCATCCGTTGCGCACGCTTCCGTGCGAGCGATCGAGAATGGCAACGAGAGGTCCGCGCCCTTCGGTCCGCGAGCGCCTTGGCTCGTCGCCGTGAACCACGGCGTTGCGACCACTACGTCGCAGAACGACGAGCACAGCTCAAAGCCCTCGCCGCCTGCTTCGCAGGTCGCGCGCACCGCGAGCGAGAACGCGCCGATCGGCGCAGCTGCGCTCGCGTCGAGCGGCAGCATCGCGACGGTCGCGTTGGCAGGGATCGTGGTCTCGCCGGAGCTGACTCCAGTCGGCGTCCACAGCGCCTTGATGCGAACGTCAAACGACGGCCCGTCGCGTCGCTTCACTTCGACCGGCACAAGCAACGGCGCGCCGCGAACGATCGGCACCGAAGGCGCGCGCACCGTGATCGAGAATGGCGCCGCGGCCGCAACAGAGATCGGCATGCGCGTCTCGGTCGCAGTCCAGATCGGCTGGTCGTTGCGCACCGTGACGAGCGGCAGCACTTGCGAATAGCCAGCGCTGCGTTCGATCGGCTCCTTCTCGGCGCGCGCGCGAACGTCGGCAAGCGATGCGCCGATCGGCGCGTCCTGTGCTGCTGCAATGACGAGCGGCACCGTGTTCTGGCCTTTCTTGATCGCGCCAAACTGCGCGGTCACGCCTGCGGGCAAGCCTTGCAAGAACAACGCGAGGCCCGCGTCGTAGTCGGCGTTCTCGAGTTGCAGCACCATGCCACCTTGGCTTCCTTGCGGCGCAGTGACCACTGGCTCTTGCGCGCGCGCGACGACGAGCTTCGTCTGCATCGGCTTCTCTTGCGGCGCAGCAACGAGCACATAGGAATGCGCATCCGAATGCGCGCGCAGATGGTCGCGCACCGTGATGAGCAAATCGCCGTCCTGTTGCGCCGTGACGCGCACTTGCGCATCCGATGCCGGCGCGCCCGCGTCGTCATCGCCCGCGAGCAACGCGCCCGCTGTGTTGCGCACGCCGATGACGGGATCGAGCGGCGAACGCATGCCGATCGCATGCACGCGGAACTCAAACGCCTCGCCCTTCTTGGCGGCGATGCGATAGCGATTGCCTTGCGGAGAACGCACGACGCCGCTGATGCGGCACGGATACGGAATGAGCGGCGGCGCTGCTGCGCTCGCGTCGGCGGCGACTGGCTGCGTTGCTGCTGCTGCTGCTGCGACCGCGCTCTTGCTCGCCGCGTCCGCGACGTTGGCGGCCGCTTCCTTTGGCGCAGTTGCCACCGCTTCGACAAACGCCGGCTCCATCGCGTGCACGGGCGCGTTGCCAACGTGCAGCCACACCGGCGTCGGCGACGCGCCGCGCGCATCGCGCGCAAACACGGCGATCCAACCCGACGCATCGGCGGGCACGTCGACATCCATCGGTTGCATCGCGTCCTCGCCGACAAACATCACGCGCGCCGTCGTGCCTGGCATCGCGACCGCGGGCGCGAGCGAAGTCGGCCGCGGCAGATCGCCGAGATGCAGTCGATACGCGCCCGCGTTGGCGCGATCCGCAAACGACGGCTCGACGCGAACTTCGTACGCGCCTGCGACTCCCGCCGTGAACGACAGCCACGGATCCTTGTGCCCGAGCGCCGTGTCATCGACGCGCGCAATCTCGTTGCCCTTGGGATCGCGCACCGAGATCGAGAGGTCGATCGGCGCGCGGCCTAGCCGCATCGCTTCGACTTCGCAGACCATTCGCGCGCCCGCCGCGAGTTCGACGACATACGCGTCCGTCTCTTCGCCGCGGATCTCGCCGCCGACGACGCACGGGATCGCAACGCGCATCGGCGACTCGCCCTCGCGCGTCTCTACGACTTCGCGCAGTTCGCCGACGAACAACGA
>JBEELK010000281.1:0-16885 GCA_041168165.1 Planctomycetota bacterium
CCGAGCCTTCGACGACCTTGTCGATGCACGGGCCGAGCCCCATCGAGCCGATGCGCAAGAAGTTGGCGGTCAGCGATTCGCGCGGCGCGAGGTTCTGCTTGCGCATCTCCGCCGGATCGAGGCCGAGGTCGCACGCGATCTTGTCGAGTTGCGTCTCGAGCGCGAAGCGAGGCTGCACCGTGCCGTGGCCGCGCTTTGGTCCGCACGGCGCCTTGCACGTGAAGAAGCGCGCGCCGCGGAAGTGATAGTTCTCGACCGCGTAGGTCACCGTCTGCAGCGCGCCCGTATAGAACGTGCTCGCCGTGCCGTAGCTGCCGTACGCGCCGCCATCGAGGTAGCTCTGGAAGTCGAGCGCCGTGATGCGGCCCGTCTTGGTCACGCCGATCTTGCTGCGCATCAGCACGGGATGGCGGCCGCGGTGGCACCAGAACACTTCCTCGCGCGTCAGCGCGATCTTGACCGGACGACCGGTCAGCATCGACATCTTGGCTGCCGCGATCTCGTGGTTGAACGGATCGCTCTTGCCGCCAAAGCCGCCGCCGTTCGGGCACGCGATCACGCGAATGTGATGCGCGGGCAGCGGATGCAGCACGCGAGCGAGCGCGCGGTGCAAGTAGTGCGGCGTCTGCGTCGACGACCAGATCGTCAGCTTGCCGTCCTTGTCGAAGTGCGCGAGCGTCGCGTGCTGCTCCATGGGCAAGTGCGTGTTGCCCTCGAAGAACACCGTGTCCTCGCGGATGTGGTCCGCGCGCGCAAAGCCATCTTGCAGGTCGCCGAACTCGAGGTTTTCGAGGCGATGGATGTTGCCGCGCACGCCGTAGTCGTGGAGTCGCGGCTCATTGGTCGCAGCTGCCTCGTGCACGCCGCCGACCGTCTGCAGCAGTTCGTATTCGACTTCAACCTTGCGGCACGCGTCCCACGCTTGCTCCTCGCTCATCGCCGCGATCGCGACGACGGGATCGCCGACGAAGCGAACCTTGTCGAGGCACAGCGCGTGCTCGTCTTGGCTCACCGGCAGGATGCCAAACGGCACCGGCATGTCCGCGCCAACAAGGATGCCCTTCACGCCAGGCATCGCGCGCGCCTTCTCGACGTCGATGTGCTTGATCAGCGCGTGCGCCACGGTGCTGCGCAGCAGCTTCATGTGGATCATGCGCGGCAGCGTCAGGTCGTCCGCAAACTTGGTGAGGCCCGCAACCTTGCTGCGCGCGTCGACCTTGCGGATCGGCTTGCCGATCACCTTCAACTCGTCCTTCTTCGCGTCGTGCCGCCAAGGAGCGTCCGGGCGCGCGACGTTGGGGACCGACTTCGTCTCATCAAGACCCATAGATCGACTCCTTGCTCGGCTGCTTGTCCTCGCCGCGCATGCGCGCAGCCGCCAACTCCACGGCCTCGAAGATCTTGATGTAGCCTGTGCAGCGGCACAGGTTGCCCGCGAGGCACTTCTTGACCTCGTCGCGCGACGGCGACGGGTTGTCGCGGATCAGGGCTTCCGCCGTCATCAGCACGCCCGGCGTGCAGTAGCCGCACTGCGCCGCGCCGAGGTCCGCGAACGCGTCCTGCAACGGGTGCAGCGTCGGCCCGTTGGCGAGGCCTTCGACCGTGCGCACCTGCTTGCCCACCGCGTCGACCGCGAGGTAGAGGCAACTCAGCACCGGCAGGCCATCGATCTGGACCGTGCAGGCGCCGCACTCGCCGAGTTCGCAGCCGTGCTTGGTGCCGCAGAGGTCGAGTTCCTCCCGCAACACTTCGAGCAGCGTCTTATGCGGCAGGAATGCGCACTGATGGGGTTCGCCGTTGACGACGAACGTCGCGAGGACCTTGTCCGGATCGCTCATGGGGGCGAGGAGGATAGCCATCCCCCTCGGCAGGATCGAGCGCGGCGATGCCCCGCCTGCTCCATGCGCGGCGGAACGGAAACGGCGTCCTAGCGAGCCAACCGGCGCAGGGCCGCGCCGCAGGGCCACGCGACCCCGACGTAAACCAAGGCTGCAAAGCCGGCGACGACGGCAAACCCAGCGTGGATCGCGAGCACGAGGGCGGCGATTGAGCCGAGCACCGACGCGGCGCTGTTGGCGCCCCACGCCCACGGCACGTGGTCCGGCGCGATCCGTTCGACGAGGCGGATGCCCTGCGGGAAGAACATCCCCATCGGGAACGCGAGCACGGCGATCGCCGCGACCGACAGCGCGATCTTGGCGCCGATCGGCCACGCCAGCGCGGCGCTGGCGAACAGCGGCGGCAGCGTCGAGTCCGCGATCAACAGCAACGTCGCGAGCGCGAGCGATAGGCGGCCGAAGGTGAGGCGCCCCGTCGCGAACAGTCGATCTGAGCAGAACGAACCGGCGCCGCTGCTGACCAAGAACGCGAGCAGCACGACGGACACCGCATAGACCGGATGCCCCAAGAACATCGTGAAGCGCTGGATGAACGAGATCTGCACCGCGATGTAGCCCATGCCCAGCGCGCTGAAGTACGCGACCACGAGCAACCCGCCGCGGCTTTGCGTCGCAGCATCGCGGCGGCGCAACAAGAGCGGCAGCACGATGAGCGCCACGATCAGCGCAGCGAAACCGCAGCCCATCCAGAACAGCATCACGACGGTGCCGCCGAGCAACCCAGTGCCCGCGGGATCGAAGTAGAGCCCGTAGTCGCGCAGCTTGCCGATGCCGGTGAAGAAGAAGTACGGCCGGTCGTCGGTCGGCGCGTCGATGTCGACGAGGAAGTCGCGGCGGAACGCAGCCAGGTCCGACGCGCGGATGTAGGACCGCTCGATCGGCTCGCGCCCCTTCTCATGCGCCATCTGCTTCCACGCGGCGACGGCGCCTTGCATCGACAACTCGCCCTTCTCGCGCATCGCAGCGATCGCGCCCACGAAGCGGTTCTCGGGCAACTCCTCGCGGACGCCCGGCGCGAACAACACTTCGAGCGACAACTCGGCGCACGCTGCGTCGAGCTTCGCAATCTCATCGCTGCGCAACGGCGATCGGCCGACGAGCAGCATCACTTCGTTGAGCGAGTTGCGCGCGAGGTAGAGATGCGATCGCCAGTCCGCGATGCCGAGGCGGGCCATCGCGGCCTCCACCATCGACACAAGGCGCAGGCATTCGACGCCGCCGTGGCGATAGACGTAGAACACGCCGTCCTGCTCGAGCTTGCCGAGGAACTCGACGAACGCCTCGACGGTGAACAGGTTGGCTTCGGACAGCGCAAACGCGGCGGAGCCGCTCGCGACGCCGGTCTGGATGAACGTGATCGTCAGGCTGTCGAACTTCTCGTCCGTGCCGCGCACATAGCTGCGGCCTTCGCCGTTGCGCAGCGCGTAGCGCTCGTCGCGCACGATCTCGTCCATGCCGTAGCCGGGGAATCGACCCAGCGCCGCTTCGACGATGCCCGGGTTGATCTCGACTCCCGTGACGCGCTCGGCGCCGAGTTCCTTCGCGAGCACCATGCCGCGCCCGCCGCCAGCTCCGATCTCCAGGCAACGCCGATGGCGATCGAGCACGAACGGCAATCGTTCGAAGTTGGTGCGCGCGACGTATTCCCTGGTGCGCTGCGGATCCTTGCTCGGGATCGTCGTCTGGCACGACGAGTCGATGCGCACGTAGATCTGGCCGTCGCCCTTGGTCGGGAAGAACGAGAGTCGCGAGATCGCGTTCCAATCGCGCGCGAGTTCCTTGTCGTCGAGGACCCAATCGTCGACGCCGCCGAGCACCGTGCGATGCGACTGCTGGTCGACGAGCGACAGATCCTTGTTGGCGAACGGCAGCGCCAGCGACGCGGCCAAGCAAGCGATCGAAGCAGTGCGCGCGCGCGGTGCTTGGTGCGCATGCGCGAGCAATAGCGCGCCAACCGACGCGAGCGCGCCGATCGCGAACACGCCTTGGTCGCCGCCGATCCAATCCATGAGCGGCAACACGAGCAAGCAACCGAGTCCGCCGCCTGCGAGGTCCGCGCCGTAGAGCTTGCCGACGCGATCGCTGTTGGCGCGCAGCACGAGCGCAATCACGAGGCCGACCAAGAACATCGACGGCAGCAAGAACATGCTGCCAACGAGCACGCGCTGCACTTGCGACGACAACGGCTCCGCGCCAGTCGCCGCGTGCTGCGCCGCGCGATCGACGGCGACTTCCAGCGCGAAGCCCAGCACGAGCGCCACCGCGTAGAGCACCGCGAGCCACGGCAGCATGCGCGTCGTGCGCTGCTGGTCGAACCATCGCGGGAACACCGCGAGCGCCACGCCTGCGGCGCCGAGCCCGAGGAACGTCGTGGAGATCGCGAGGAACGCGAGCCCGCTGTTGAACTGGATCGAGAAGGCCCGCGTCAGGAACTGCTGGACCAGCAGCATGCTGCAGGTCGTCGCGAGGAATCCGACGTAGAGGGGCAAGGACGACGCGCGCGGCGCGTGGGGCCCAGAAGTCGACATCGGTCGCTCGCGGAAACTCAGTCTGCTGCGTGGCGAGAGCGTCCGCGCGATCCGCCACTGCTCGATTTGCCGCCGCTGCGACCGCGACCACCGCCGCTTCCGCCACCGCTGCGACCACTGCTGTAGCCGCCACGGAACGACGGGAATGCGCCTTCTTGCGGCTGCTCGCCCTTCAGGTGGCTATGCACCGCGGTGAACATGCGCTTCTCGCTCGGCGCGACCAACGAGATCGCGCGGCCCTTGCGGCCGGCGCGGCCCGT
Source organism: Planctomycetota bacterium (assembly GCA_041168165.1). Classification (GTDB taxonomy): domain Bacteria; phylum Planctomycetota; class UBA1135; order UBA1135; family UBA2386; genus SXPK01. Next base: position 4,687 of record JBEELK010000281.1, read on the forward strand.
GCGGCCCGTGCGATGGATGTAGTCCTCGAGGCCGAGCGGGAAGTCGTAGTTGATGACGAGATCGATGTCGTCGACGTCGATGCCGCGCGCCGCGACGTCGGTCGCGACGAGGAACCGCACCTTGCCGCGAGTGAACGCCTGCAGCACGACGTGGCGCTGCTCCGCGCCCTTGTCACCGTGGATCGCGTCCGCGGGCATGCCGCCTCGCTTCAGCATGTTGCCGAGCTTCTCGCAGCCAACCTTCTTATTGACGAAGACGAGCACCTTGCCGGGCTCGCTCTCGAGCAGTCGCTCCAACACGCTCGGCTTGTCCGTCACCGACACCGCAGCGAAGCGATGGGTGATCGTCTTCGCCGCTTGCGAGCGCGTGCCGATCTGCACGCGCTCGGCGTGCGGCAAGAAGTCGTTGACGAGGCCTTCGACTTCCTTCGGCATCGTCGCGGAGAACAGCAGGTTCTGCCGCTCTTGCGGCAGGCGCACGAAGATGCGCCGGATCTGCGGCATGAACCCCATGTCGAGCATGCGGTCCGCTTCGTCGAGCACGACCATGCGCACCTTCTCGAGCGACAGGTTGCGCCGTTCGAGATGGTCGATGAGGCGGCCCGGGCAAGCGACTACGACGTCCACGCCGCGCTTGAACGCGCTCTCCTGGATCGACATGTCCACGCCGCCAAACGCGGTGCAGACATGCAGGCCAGCGAAGGCTGCGTATTGACGGAGGTTCTCAGCGACTTGGACGCAGAGTTCGCGCGTCGGCACGACGATGAGGCCGCGAAGGCCCGGCTCGCCGCCGGCGAGCATGTGCAGCATCGGCAGGCCAAAGGCCGCGGTCTTGCCGCTGCCCGTCTGGCCGAGGCCGATCAGGTCCTCGCCGCGGAGGATCTTGGGGATGGCCTGCGCCTGGATGTCGGTGGGCTTCTCGTAGCCGACCGCGCGCACGCCGCGGAGGATGGGCTCACAGAGCCCGAGGGATGCAAACGTCACTAGGATTCGATCTCGGTCGGGGCTCAGTCATTGCCGACCCCGGTTGTGGGTTCTGGCCGCAGCGGCGCAACGCTTCGTCGCGTCCGGCACGGCCTCTTGGGGGAACCGTGCCGAGAGGATCGGCAACCGGAGGCCTCAGACTCGAGACCACGGCATCGGCGCCATCCTGCCCGCGGGCGGTTCCCGCTGGAGGCCAAGGATGGTAGGTGGCTTGGCGAAGGGCCACAAGGGCCGGAGCCGCCGGTTGCGTCAGCGCGGAAACGCCTCGGCGATCCCGCCGTCGACCGGCACCACCGCGCCCGTCGTCGCGTGCGCGTGCGCAATCAGCCAAAGAACGGCATCGGCGACGTGCTGCGGTGTCACGGTCCGCTTGAGCAGCGACCGCTCGCGGTAGAACGCGCGAAGGCCGTCGGCGTCGAGGCCGCGGGCCTTCATGCGGTCCGGCCCCACCTCGGCCCACAACTGGCTCGGCGTCTCGTCGTCGCCAAACACCGCGTCCGCGTTGACCATGTTGACGCGCGCCGAGAACTCGGCGAACTCCAGCGCCGCGATGCGGCCGAGCTGCAACGCGGCGGCCTTGCTCGCGGAATAGGCGCCAAAGCCCGCGCCCGGCGCGAACGCGTTCTTGCTGACTTGGATGACGACGCTACCGCCCGTGCCCTGCAGTCGCAGCACGCGCGCGGACTCCTTGAGCGCGAGCATCGTCGCCTTCGCGTTGGCCGCCATCACCGCGTCGAAGCGCAGCGGGTCCATCTCGGCGAGCTTGCTCACATGCGCGATGCCGTGGCTCAGCACGATGTCGTCGACGCCGCCAAACGCGAGCGAGCACGCGTCGAACGCAGCGTGGACCTGCGCTTCGTCAGTGAGGTCCGCGACGAACGTGCGCACGCGGCGCGACGACGGCGCGAGCCGAGAGGCAGCCGCGGCAAGGCGATCGCCGTCGCGATCGACGAGCATCACGCACGCGCCATTGTCGAGCAGCGCCTTCGCGCACGACAACCCGATCGCGCCCGCAGCGCCGGTGACCAACGCGATGCGGCCAGCGAGATGCGGCTTGCTCTGCTTGCCGAGCTTCTTGAGCTCGAGCGGCCAATACTCCATCGCGGCGAGTTCGCGTTCGGGCAGCGGCACGTAGCGCGACAGCGCGCTGCCCTGCGCCCACACCTTGAGCGTGTGCTCCGCGATGTCGGCTGCAATCGACGCGGCGCGCATCGATGGCGCGAGCGAGACGAGGCCGCAGCCCTCGACGACCGCGACGCACGGCATCGGGTGCAGCATGAGCGGCGCGCCGAGCGGCTTTGCGCACGACTCGAAGTAGCTGCGATACCACGCGACGTAGTCGTGCACCGCGCGTTGCAACGCGTCGCGATCCGCCATCGCGGCGCGCGGCACGAACAAGTAGCGGCCCTTCGTGCGGATCACGTGGTCGGGCGTGATCGGCCCCGTTGCGCACACTGCCGCAGCATCAGGATGCGCGGAGAACGCGGCCAACTCGTCGTGTGAGCGCACGTCTGCGACGACATGCGTGCGCTTCTCGACGGGTGAAGCATCGATCGGCGCGACAGCTCGCAGGACGGGCAAGAACGCAGCGAGCGCGCGCTGCCGTTCGGCATGCGGCAATGGCGCAGGTTCGCCGCGCAGCATCGCAGGCACGGCTCCCGTGCGCGCCGCAACGAAGCGCTCCGCGCGATCGACGAACTCGATCATGCGCTCGTAGCTCTCTCTCGCCGTGTCGCCAAACGTGAAGATGCCGTGCTGCATCAACACGATCGCGCGAACGTTGGGCTGCTTGGTCACCAGTTCGTCGACCGCCTTCGCGAGTGGAAAGCCGGGGAAGATCCAACCGAGGATCGCCGCGTCTGGGCCCAGCGCTTGCCGCACCAGCCGTTCGCCATCGGGTTGGTTGGTCAGCGCGAGGATCGCGTCAGCATGCGTGTGGTCGACGAAGCGATGCGGAACGAACGCGTGCAGCAGCGCCTCAACCGATGGATTGGGCGCGTTGGGATCGAGCAAACGACGACGCAACTCGGCGACCATCGCTTCATCGCTCATCGACGACAAGGAGCGCAACGCGAGCAATGGCTCGAGTTCGAGCGCGGGCAGGCCAGCGGGTTCCACCGCGACGAGATCCGCGCCGCTCCCCTTCACGCACAGGCATCGCACGCTGCGACCCAACGCGTCGCTCTGCATCGTCTTGACCGACGTGTTGCCGCCGCCGTGCAGCACGAGGTCTTGGTCCTCGCCGATCAGGCGCGACGTGTAGACGCGCAAGGCGAGGTCTTCGCCATGCGCGGCGTAACGGGCCACGAACTCGCGCGCGTGCGCGTCGCTCCAACGGCTTTGCATGCGCGGATCGTGAACCATGCGCGCGCGCGAAGGAAGCGCGCGCATCGTCTACGGCCGCTACCTCGCGCGGAACATGCGCGCCCAGCGCTGCACGACCGAGAACAGTTCCGCGTCGCCGACTTGATTGCAGCCGCGCAGGATGCCCGCCGCGTCGACGAACAACAGCCACGGCGAACCCGTGAGCGGCGCGCGAACGGAGTGCTCGATGCGCGCGATCGGCTCCTTGCGGAACTCGGCGATCGCCTTCTCCGCGGCGGCGATCTCTTCGGCCTTCGCGCCCTTGGGCACGGCCAGCGCCCACAACTGCGGGAACTCGTTCTGTTCTTGCAGCAACTTGCTCAACACGACGAGCGCGCGCGGCAAGCGGCGATCGATCGTGTCGCCTTCGTCCGCATGCGGCAGCCACAGCACCAGCGTGCCGACGGGCGATAGCGGGAGGCCGCGAACGGGCAAGCCGACGAGTTCTTCGATCGACGTCGTTGGCTGCGCACCAATGTCGAGCCCCGTCGCGGCCGCGGCGGCGATCGCTTGGCCCGGCAGCGCAACGTCCATGCGCTGCACGGTCGGCAACTGCACGCGGTATGCGCCGCGGCTCGCCGCGAATCCGAGGTAGCCCTCGATCGGCGCGCCATCGTGCGTCGTGTAGCGGAACTGGTCTTGCCCTTCGATCGCGACGCTCAGCGACGGCCCGCGCACGCGGAGCACGATCTCGAACGAAGGCCGCGGACCGCCGAACTCCACCGTGGTCGCTGCGCCCGTTCGCGGCAGTTGCCCATCGCGCTCCCACTTGCCATCCAGGTGCACGTGCACACGATCCGCTTCGGCGCGCGTTTGCTTGCGACCCGACGCGAACTCGGGATCGCCCGCAGAGAACCCGATGCGAATGCCGCGATCTCTACGCCAGTGCCCCACCACGATCGCGCCGTCGACATACGCGGTGGTCAAGTGGACCTTCATCCGCACCACATGCTCGCCGGGCGCGATCCACTCTGCGCTGCGAAGGAACACGTTGCGCGATGGCGAAGAGCGTTCGGGACCGCCAGTCGCTTGCGCAGGCTTCTCGCGTCCGACGTGGAGGTCGCCTTCTGGCGTCGCATACCAGAGTCCTTCGTGGCGGTTCTTGTCGTAGTCGACGTGTCGATCGTCGACGAAGCCCGCGCCGAGCAGCGAACGCGGCGGCGGTGGTGGCGGCAACGCGGCGGTCGCCTTGGCGTCCGGCGGCAGCGCGCACAACGCGGAGAGACGTTCGTGTTCCGCGAGCAACAGCGCGCGCGCGATTGGCTGCGCATCGCCACATTGCGTCGCAGCAAGCACCAATGCGTCGAGGTGCGCCTTCGTCTTGGGCAGCTTCTGCACCATCGCGATCGACGAACCGCTGGGCCACGCGGCAACGCGCGCCGGAAAGCGCGCATGTCCAAGTTGCCGCATCGCAAACGACTGTTCGCCGCGCGACATCGACTGCAGCGCATCGGCCGCCGCATTCGCGCGCGCTGCATGCCAGCCTTCGCACGACAACGACCACGACCACGCCGCGATCGCAGCCTGCGCGTAGCCCGCTTCGGCGAGCAAGTCGCCCGCAGCGCCAGCGTGGCCTTGACCAAAGTACGGCTCCGCGCGCGCGCGCGCCCACGACCACGTGTTCTCGTCGAGCACGAGCGGGCCCGACTCGCCTTGCGGCAACGGCCCGTAGCGCGCGACCCACTGCGGCTCGCTGGTGCGATTCTCGGGATCGAGATACTTCGCGATGCCATCCAAGAACTCGCGCCACTCGACACAGAACGCGGCGAAGTCCACGGCGCGGCCATCCTTGCCGTCGCACACGGTCTTGGTGAAGTGGCCGACGGGATCCTTCTGGCCCGCGCGCGCAGTCTTCTCGAGCGCATCGAGCGCGGCCCGATACTTCGCTGGTTGGTCCGGCGGATGGCCGCGCAAGAAGGCATAGAGGGCATAGCCCGCGAAGTAGTTGTCGCGGTACTCATCGATCTCGCCCGACAGCAACTGCTTCAGCTTCTCGTCGCCGCCGTAGCCCGCGTTGCGCGTGCTAATGCATGCGCCGAGATCGAGATGGTCATCGTGGAACTGCGTCTCGGCCATCTTGCCGTAGTGCCCGCCAGCCCAGCTCGCGTGGCCTTCGCCATACCACGGCCGCAAGAACGGACGCAGCACGCCATCAAACCGGTGCGCCAACTCATGCGTCAGCGTGCGACCGAGCGACGGCATGTTGCCCCACGCAAAGCGGATCACCGTGCGATCGCCGCCTTGGAAGCCGCCGGCCCACCAGAACGGCATGCCCTCGGTCTCCATGTCGCTCACTTCTGGAACGATCAGCACCGTGCCCATGCGCCCTTCGAACGGGTCCTTCTCGTAGTGCGAGACAAGGCGCGTGTGGTGCTGCTCGACTTGCAGCGCAGTGCCAAGCAACGTCTCGGCGCCGCACGTCGTCTCGACGCGGTACTTGCCGGTCGCGCTCATCGCGACGCCGGGATTGGCCCATGAACGGTGCGCGAGCGTGAACTCATCGCGGCCCTTTTGGTCGAGCTGTTGCAGCTCTTCGATCGTCCACACGCGCGGCGCGGGCAACTGCGCCTTCACGGCTTGCTGCGCTGCGTTCGCTGCTTGCGCATACGCCGCGAGGTCCGGCGGCGCTTCGCCGAGTAGATCCTTGCCGTAGCCGGATTGTCGCGCGAGCCCCGCGAGAATGCGCGCGGCGCGCAACTGCATCTCCGCCTTGTGCAGCGCAGCTGCAGCGGGATCCGCGCCCGTAGGAGCAGCAGACGCGCTGCCCATGCGCCCCTCGGCGAGTTGCACGAGCGCCTTGCAGACCGCATCGACGTCGGACGCATGCGTGGCAAGTTGCGACTGCATCGCAGCGCCGTGCGCGCGCGTCAACTGCGGCGACGTGGCGCACAGCTCGCAGAACATCGCGGCAACCCATCGCGCGGCGGCGCCATTGCCGAGCGCGCCTGCGCCCTTGCCGCCCTTGTAGCGATCCAGCGCCTTCGCCAACTCTGCGGCAGCTTGCGCGCGCGAGGCCGCGAGCTTCTGCATCGACGACAACTCGGACGCGGAGATCGCCTTCTTGTCAGCGGCATCCAGCTCGCACTTGCCCTTGCTGTCCGTCGCCGCTTGCGAAAAGCGCAACAGCCAATGCATGCGCGCATCGGCGCCGTCCGCGGCGCGCGCGAGGTCGAGCAGGATCGGCGGCGACGACGGCTGGAACTCCAACGCAGCGAGCAAGTGCACGATCGCGCCTTCGCGATCGCCCTTTTGCAGTGTCTCGCGCCCGAGCTTCCAACGCGCTTCGGCGGGACTGCCCGCTGCCGGAACGGCGTCGCTGCTATCCGACGCGCTCGATGGCGCAGGCCCTGGCGGCAATTGCGCCAGGAGATTGGCGCCGAACAACAGAGACGCGAACGGGGCCCAGAGAGAGCGGTGAGAACTCATCCGGCCTGAGAGCGGACCGTTGCACGCGCCATTTGGCAACGGCCGCGCGCCGTCACTTCGGCTTCTTGTTCTTCGCGAGCCAATCGAGCGCAACCTGCATGTCGTTCGGCATCGGCGCGCGGAACTCCATCGGCTCTCCGGTCGACGGATGCGCGATGCGCAACCGGATGGCGTGCAGAGCTTGGCGCTCGATCTTGGGCGCCGCGTCTGGCCACGTCTCCTGCTGCGCGCGACGACTCTTGTAGACGCGGTCGCCAACGAGCGAGTGGCCGATCGACGTCATGTGCACGCGGATCTGATGCGTGCGCCCGGTCTTAGGCATGCAGCGGAAGTGCGTGAACCCGGCGAAGCGATCCACGACCTCGTAATAGGTCGACGCCTCGCGGCCGCCCTGCTCGACGACTTGCATGCGCTCGGGGCGACGCGGATCGGTCGCGATCTCGCGCTCGATCCAGTCGGTGTCAAAGCGAGCCATGCCGAAGCTGATGCAGCGATACTCCTTCTCGACTTCGCGCTGCTGCCACTGGTCGCGCAGCGAGCAGAACGCCGCCTCGGTCCGCGCGAGCAACATCACGCCCGACGTGTCGCGGTCGAGCCGATGGACGACGCCCGGACGATCCTCGCCGGCAAGGCTCGGCATCGGGCCAAACTGCGCCGCTGCGGCGCTCGCGACAGAGTGCCCCGCGAACGACCGCCCCTCCGGCGGGTGGCTCATGAGCCCAGCGGGCTTGTCGACCACTACGATCGCCTCATCGGCGTAGAGCACGCTGAGCACGGGCGGCGGCACGACTCCGCCGCCGGACAGTCGGTCGAGCGACGGTAGGCCGCTCGGGTCAAACTCGACCACCATGCCGATGTCGAGCTCGAGCCCGGGCCGCAGCTTCTGCCCGGGCACCGCGACCTTGCCCTCGTCGAGCAGGTCCTTGGCCCGCGACCGCGAACCGACCTCGGGCTGACGGGCCAAGAACTGGTCGAGACGAAGGCCGCGGTCGGCAGGGCTGACGGTGCGATGCAACAAAGTCATGCGGCAGAGCGGCTTGCTGCGCGGGGAAGAGCGCGCGAAGGAGCCTTGAACGAGCCTGTGGAATACAGTCAAGGATTGCGATCTAAATCTGCGCAGTGCATGGGGAAATAGGCTGTGGAATCTCCGGGGAAAGTTCTGGCCGCGTCCACCGCATCGCGGTTTCGTTGCGCCGTCCGTGGAGTCTCCCATGCAACGAATCCACCCTTCGGCCCCGCATACCGACGAGATCGACCGCGAACGCAACCGACCGTTCACGGGGTTCCGTCCGCGCGTTCTCATCGTCGACGACGAGCCGTCCGTGCTCGCATTCCTCGCCGTAACGCTGCAACGCGCAGGCTACGACGTCTTCCCGAGGGGCAGCCTCGCCGAAGGGATGGCGACGCTGGACCAGGGCGCGTTCGAACTTGTGCTCTCCGACCTCTACCTCGGCTCCGACCTGGCCTACTGCCTCGCCGAAAAGGCGAGCCGGCGTACGCCGCGGGTGCCCGTGATCCTGTTGACCGGAAGGCCGACCTTCACGGGCGCGGCCGAGGCGCTGAAGAGCCGAGTCGCCGAGATCGTCGCCAAGCCGATCGACCCAGCACTGCTCGTCAGCACCTGCCGACGGACGATCAAGGACCACAGCCTCCGCTCGCGGAACGAAGAACTCGAGGCCCAGAACAAGGTGCTCGCCTCCGTGCTCCCGCGCGCGATCGAGGCAAAGGACCCTACGACGAGTGGCCATGCCGAGCGCGTCGTCAACTACGCAGACGTTCTCGCGCAGCGCTGCAACGTCAGCGAGTTGGACCGCCGCGAACTGCGCCTCGCGGCGCTGCTGCACGACGTGGGCAAGATCGGCATCCCCGACGCGATCCTCTGCAAGCCGGGCGCGCTGACGCAAGACGAGCGCGACGTGATCCAGCGCCACCCGCAGATGGGGTTTGAGATCCTCGCCCCGCTGCAAGAGCACCAGAAGGTCCGCGACTGGGTCTACCAGCATCACGAGCGCTGGGACGGCAAAGGCTACCCCGAAGGGCTCGCTAGCGAAGAGGTCGAGTTGCCGGGCCGCATCCTGATCCTCGCCGAGGTCTACGACGCGCTCGCCGAGCAGCGCTCCTACAAGCCCGCGTGGCCCGTCGAGAAGATCGTCGCGCTGTTCCGCGAACAGGCGGGCCGCCACTTCGATCCCGATCTTGCGCACCTCGTCGCCGATGGGCTCACGCAGATGGGCAGCGCGTTCTTCCACTCGGTCGCGCAAGAGTCGTAACCAACGAACGCCGCGCAACGCGGCGACGCAGCGTCAGCGCGACGAACGCTTCTTGGCGACGTTGCGAAACAACTCTGCGTAACCGTCCGCGACGTCATCCCAGCGATACGCGGACTCCGCGCGCGCCTTGGCGTGGTTGCCCAACGCGACGAGCAGCGCATCGTCGCCATCGCATTGCCGCAACAACGCGGCGCACGCGCCCGGCTCCTTGCCAAACCAGCGGCCGCCATCGGCTGCCACTTCGCGATTGAACTCGCAGTCCACCGCGAGCACCGGCGCGCCATGCGCCATCGCGCGCAACAGCCCAGGGTTGGTGCCGCCGACTTCGTGCCCGTGCAGATATGCGCGGCAATTGGCGTAGAGGCCGTTGAGCAGCGCAGGCTCGTACACGCCGCCGACGAACTTCACGCGGTCGCACGCGAGCGCAAACAAGCGATCGTGCCACGCGGATCGATAGCGAGCGCCGCCGACGACGACGAGCGGTCGCTGCACGCCTGACGCGAGATGCTCGCGCACGATCAGGTCGGTGTTGTTCTCTGGCTCGAGCCGCGCGACGCAGAGGTAGTAGCCGCGCGGCGACAAAGAGAAGCGATCGAGCGCTTCCGTCGACACGCCGCCTTGCGACTCGGAGCCGTAGGCCAAGCACGTCGACTCGCGCCCCCACGTCGTCTCGTAGTAGCGCTGCATCGCGCGCGCGTCGGTCACGAGCGCCGAAGCAGTGCGCGCGCAAAAGCCCTCGACCCAGCGGTAGTAGCGCCGCGATGGACCGCTCCACTTGCTGCGCATCCATCCGAGCCCGTCGGTGTGGAACACCGTCGGAGTGCCGAGCATGCGCAACGGCAACGCAAACGGCGCATTCGCGGGATCGACGACGAACGCAACGTCGAAGCGACGCCACATCGCATGCAACACGGAGCGCGACGTGTGCCAGATGCTCTCGAGCCCCTTGCCGCGCACCGCGCGCAAGTAGACGCAACGCACGCCGCGGTGTTCGCGCGGCCGCTCGTCGTAGCAGTGACGACGACAGTAGACGGTGACGTCCATGCCGTGCCGCGAGACGAGTCGCGCCGACAGCTCCTCGATCAGCGTGTCGAAGCCGCTGTAGTTCGCAGGAATGCCGCGCCCGCCGAGGATCGCGATGCGCAGCCTTCGCTCCGTCACTGGAACGCTTCCTGGATGTTGTAGAACGCAGTGAACGACAACGCGCGCGGGATGATCGCGTTGACGTTGGCGTTCACGAACGCGCCGACATCGGCGACCGCGGTGCGCGGCACGTAGACGATGTCGAACGGCCCGAGCACGACGTCGTTCTGCAGCATCGCGCCGTCTTCCAACGACACGCGACGCACGATGCGCTTTCCTGGTCCGTCGGCGCGCACCAGGATCACGCTGTCGGCGGCGCCCGTCGGCGCGATGCCGCCGGCCGCAGTCAGAGCCTGGAACGCAGTCATGCCAGGGATCAACGGCACTGCGCCCTGCCGCGCGACTTCGCCGCCGACGAACACCTGCGATTGCGCGATGGTCGCGACGAGGATCGTGAGCTCGGGATCGCGCAACCGCGCGCCGCAGCGTTCGGTCAGCATCGCGTCGGCCTCGGGGATCGTGCGGCCTGCCACGCGCACCTCTTCGGCGAACGGGATCGACACCACGCCATCGGGCCGCACCGTCACTTCGGCGCGCCGCGTTGGATGGTGCGCGAACTCGATGATGAGTCCATCGCCGGGCTGGATGCGATACGCGAGCGGCTCCACCACTGCGTGCTCCACTTCCACGGCCCTCGTCTCGCCTGGCTCCAGCCCTGCATAGCTGCTGCATGCGGCGAAGAACGGCACGGCGAGCAGCGCAGCGGCGAACGAACTCAGCTTGGCGATCCGATTCATGGCGTGATGCGACAGCAGCATTGCGATCAGCTCGCGCCGCGGCCACTGAGCACGGCGGGCACCGTGCGCAACAGGATCCGCATGTCGAGGCCGAGCGACCAGCTATCGATGTACTGCAAATCGAGCCGCATCCAGCGATCGAAGTCCACAGCGTTGCGGCCGCCGATCTGCCAAAGGCACGTGAGCCCGGGCCGCATCGACAATCGCCGCCGCTGCCAGCTCGCATGGCCGTCGATCTCGTGCGGCATCAATGGGCGCGGCCCCACGAGGCTCATGTCGCCCTTCAACACGCACCACAACTGCGGCAACTCGTCGAGGCTGTAGCGGCGCAAGAACGCGCCAAGGCGCGTGATGCGCGGGTCGCGCTTCATCTTGAACACGGGCCCGTCCATCTCGTTGTGCTGCATCACCTCGGAAAGGCGCGCCTCGGCGTCCTGCACCATTGAGCGGAACTTCGGGAAGCGGAACCTGCGCCCGTTCAGCCCGATGCGCCATTGCACGAAGAACACGGGGCCCTTCGACGTCAGCTTGACCAACGCTGCGATCAACAGCAGCAGCGGCGCCATTGCGAGGAGCGCGAATGCGGCGATCGCGACATCGAGCGCGCGCTTCATGACCAATGACGCAGCCCCGTGCGGATAGGGCGTGAGGCTCAATACGACTTCGTCGCCGTGCTGGCGCGCGTCGACGTTGCGCCACGTGCCAGGCAGCAGACCGCCATACAAGTGCGTGCGCAAGCCGAGCAAGTTGCAGGTCTCGACAATTGCCGACGTTTGCGCGACCGAGGCATCGGGCGCCGCGACGAGCACTTCGTCGATGACATGCGAGCGCACGAGCGTCTCCAGGTCCGTGAACGCGCCGAGCAACGGCGCCGGCAACGTGAAGCCTTGGCTCTCGCCGAGGAACCCAACGAGCCGCATGCCGAGCCCTGGATCGCCAGAGAACTCCTGCGCCGCGCGCGCTGCGTCGGGCCCCGTTCCTGCAACTACGAGATAGCGAAGGTTGCGGCCGCGCTGGCGCACGAAGCGACGCATTGCCCGCGTCAGCAAGCGGACGGAAGCGAACGCCGCCAAGTAGAACGCGATGAACCAGACGGCTGCGAGGCGCGGGAATGGCTCGGGCACGAGCAGCGCGATGGCCAACACGACCAACGCCACGCGGAACCAGACCGCGAACGCCTTCTTCAGCAACTGCAGACCGCCGAGGTAGCGCAACTGCCCGTAGAGCCCCGCGTCCGCCGCGACGAACGCGTGGAGCAGCGAAATCGGCAGCGCC
>JBEELK010000282.1:0-4688 GCA_041168165.1 Planctomycetota bacterium
ACGTCGTCGGCCGGAAGCCGTTGCGGCGTAAGAGTCTGCGGAAGTAGCACCCGGGCTTGCCGCCGCCTTTGTCGGATAGAAGAATCCTCGCCCCTAATCCGCACCCACGCTTCATGACGACCCCTATTGGAATTCTCGGCGCCGGCAAGATCGGTCGCATGGTCTGCCACATGCTCTCGACCTCGGGCCTCTACCAGGTCCGCAGCGGCGACGTGTCCAAGGCCGCAGTTGATGCGATCGCGGCCCGCTACAAGGGCGTGCAGGCCCAGCAGGTCGACTTCTCGGATCAGAAGAGCCTCGACGCGTTCTTGAAGGGTCTTTGGGGCGTGGTGTCGTGCGCGCCTTACCACTGCAATCCGCTGATCGCCGAGCGCGCAAAGGCCCACGGCGTCCACTACTTCGACCTCACCGAAGACGTCGAGGTCACGCAGAAGGTCAAGCAGCTCGCCGAAGGCAGCAAGTCGGCGTTTGCGCCGCAGTGCGGCTTGGCGCCGGGCTTCATCACGATCGTCGCCAACCATCTCATCCGCGAGATGACGGACGTGCAGGACCTGCGCCTGCGCGTCGGCGCGCTGCCGCGCTACCCGAGCAACCGGCTCAAGTACAACCTGACCTGGAGCACGGAAGGCCTCATCAACGAATACTGCAACCAGTGCGAAGCGTTGCTCGACGGCGAACTGCAGTTCGTGCAGCCGATGCAGGACCTGGAGAACCTGACGATCGACGGCGTCGAGTACGAGGCCTTCAACACGTCGGGCGGACTCGGCACGCTCGCCATCTCGCTGCTCGGCAAGGTGCGCAACGTCAACTACAAGACGATCCGCTACCCGGGACACTGCGACCTGATGAAGTTGCTGCTGCAGGACCTCGGCATGCGCGACCACCAGGCCGAGCTCGCGAGGATCTTCGACCGCGCGCTGCCGACGACGAACCAGGACCAGATCGTCGTGTTCGTGAGCGCGACCGGCACGATGAAGGGCCGCTTCACCGAGGCGACCTACGCGCGCACGATCTACCACAAGACGATCGACGGGCAGGACTGGAGCGGCATCCAGATCACGACCGCGGCGGGCGTCTGCGGCGTCGTCGACCTGATGCGCGAAGGCAAGCTGCCGACGTCGGGCCTCGTGCGCATGGAGCAGGTCTCGTATCCGGAGTTCCTGCAGAACCGGTTCGGCCAGTACTACGCCTGAGCCGCCGCTGCGCGTGTTCGACGCGCAGCGAGAAAACTCACCGTCGCGCGCCCTCGGCGCGCGACGAGACAGCGCAGGTCGCGCGCTCAGCGCGCGGCGAGACAGCGCAGGTCGCGCGCTCAGCGCGCGGCGAGGATGCGCTCGAGCGCGGGCCGCACCACCCGCGCCCACTCCGCGTAGCCATCCGCGTTGAGATGAAGCTGGTCCTTCACGAACCACTTCGGATCGGGTCGGCCAGCGCTATCGAAGAAGGCCGCGGACGCATCGACGAAGTGCGCGCCGTCCATCGCCGTGCACCGCGCGGCGATGCGCGCGTTCGCGTCGCGAACGATCGCGATGTGCTGCTCGCGACTCGGCGCAGCGGTGATCGCGAGGAACACGACTGGCGCGTCGCAGCCGAGTTCGCGCAGGCGTGCGACGAGCTCGACGAAGCGCGTCTCGACCCACTCCGCCGACCGCGGCTCGTCGCCCGCGATGTCGTTGGTGCCCGCGAACACGACGACGGCGGCGGGCGCAAACGGCGTCACGACGCGATCGAGATGCCACGTCGTGTCGAAGATGCGCGAGCCGCCAAAGCCGCAGTTGAGCACCGCGATCGGCGCCATGTCCTGCTGCAGCGTCTTCCAGCCGCGGATGCTCGAGCTGCCGACGAACACCACGGGATGCGGCGCGGGTGATCGTTGCGCCGCGAGCGCATCGATGTCCTTCTGCCAACGCAGAGGGTTCTCGCCGTCTGGGATCGCGAGCGGCGCGGGGGCTGATTTGCATGAGCCAAGCCCGAGGAGCAGCAAAACCGTTGCGATGGCGCGCGGGAGCAATGGAACGCGAGGCATGGCGGCAAAGGCTACGCGCGCGAGACGCACGGCGCTCCCAGAGCATTCCTGCTCCTTCCTTGCACAGCCCACCGCGTGAGCCAGAATCCTCCGCCATGCCGAAGTTCCCGATGCTCTGCGCGATGATGTTCCTCCAGTTCTTCGTCTGGGGAAGCTGGTATGTGACGGCAGGCACCTTTGTGCCTTCGTGGGGATGGCCGCAATCGACGACCGGTTGGGTCTACTCGGCTGGCCCTATTGCCGCGTTGATCTCGCCACTCTTCCTCGGGCTGGTGGCGGACCGGTTCTTCCAGAGCCAGCGCGTGCTCGCCGTCATGCACCTGCTCGGAGCCGTGCTGATGCTCAACTTCATCCCCGGCGCGATCGAGGCCAAGGATGCGACCATGTTCGAGTGGTACGTGCTTGCATACATGCTCTGCTACATGCCGACGCTGGGCCTGTCGAACACCGTCGCGTTCACGCATATCCAGAACCCTGAGAAGCAGTTCCCGCTCGCGCGAGTGTTCGGCACGCTCGGCTGGATCGCAGCAGTCACGCTCGTGAGCAAGGGCATGCAGGCGGACACCAAGCCCGTCATGTTCTTGGTTGCCGGCTACTCCTCGCTGGCGATGGCGATTCTGAGCTGGCTGTTGCCGAGCACGCCGCCCCCGGCTTCTGGCAAGCATACGAACCTCGCAGACACCCTTGGACTTGGCGCCGTTGCGCTGCTGAAGGACCGCTCCTTCGCGGTGTTCCTCATCTGCTCGTTCCTGATCTGCATCCCGCTCGCAGGCTACTACAGCTTTGGCAGCCAGTTCGCGGCGTCTGCGTTCGAGAACCCAGGCTTCTACATGACCTTCGGCCAATGGGCCGAGGTGCTCTTCATGCTCGTGATGCCACTGTGCTTCGCAAAGCTCGGCGTCCGTTGGATGCTCGCGGTCGGCATGCTCGCGTGGGTCGTGCGTTATGCGCTGTTCCATTTCGCAGCGGGCAGCGCCTCGCCGGTCAGTTGGATGGTCCTCGGCGGCATCCTGCTCCACGGCATCTGCTACGACTTCTTCTTCGTCACGGGCCAGATCTATGTCGACCAGCGCGCACGCCCCGAGATCCGCGGCCAAGCGCAGAGCTTCCTCGTGCTCGTGACGCAAGGCCTCGGCATGTTGATCGGCGCACAGGTCATGACGTCCATCGTGACCGACAACACTCCAGCTGGCGGCGCGCCGAACTGGCACGCGATCTGGCTGCAACCGTGCCTGTTCGCAGCTGCGATCCTGGTCGTGTTCGTGCTGCTGTTCAAGAACCGCAGCGCCGCAGCCAAGTGACCGCAACCAGCGTCCTCAACCGAATCCAACCATGAGCGCCATCGTCTCCGTTCTCGGCCGTGAAGTCCTCGACTCGCGCGGCAACCCCACCATCGAAGTCGAAGTCACCCTCGAAAGCGGCGCGTTGGGCCGCGCGATCGTCCCGAGCGGAGCCTCAACCGGCGCGCATGAGGCGGTCGAGTTGCGCGACGGCGACAAGAAGCGCTACCTCGGCAAGGGCGTCACGAAGGCCGTCGACAACGTCAACGAAGCGTTGGCCGAAGCCCTGCTCGGCCAGCCCGCAGAGGAGCAGCACTACATCGACTCGTTGATGCGCGCCGCCGACGGCACCAAGAACAAGGGCAAGCTCGGCGCCAACGCGATCCTCGGCGCGAGCCTCGCGTGCGCGAAGGCATCTGCAAACGAGTTTGGCATGCCGCTGTGGCGCTACCTCGGCGGAGCGCAAGCGCGGCGCCTGCCCGTTCCGATGATGAACATCCTGAACGGCGGAGCGCACGCGGACAACACGGTCGACTTCCAAGAGTTCATGGTCATGCCCGTGGGCGCGAAGTCGTTCCGCGAAGGCCTGCGCATGGGCGCCGAAGTGTTCCACACGCTGAAGGCCGTGTTGAAGCAGAAGAAGCTCGCGACCGGCATCGGCGACGAGGGCGGCTTTGCGCCGAACCTCGAGAGCAACGCGGCGGCGTTTGAGGTGATCCTCGAGGCGATCAAGAAGGCGGGCTACAAGGCCGGCACCGACATCATGCTCGCGCTCGATGCGGCGAGCACCGAGCTGTTCGCGAAGGGCAAGTACACGCTCGAAGGCGAAGGCAAGACCATCGACAGCAAGGGCATGGTCGAACTCTATGCGAAGTGGTGCTCGGACTTCCCGATCTACTCGATCGAGGACGGCATGGCCGAGGACGACTGGGACGGCTGGAAGATGCTGACCCAGAAGATCGGCGACAAGGTGCAGCTCGTCGGCGATGACCTGTTCGTCACCAACACCGAGCGCTTGAAGCGCGGCATCCAAGAGAAGTCCGCCAACGCGATCCTGATCAAGGTCAACCAGATCGGCACGCTGACGGAGACCTTCGAAGCGATCTCGATGGCGCATCGCGCCTCGATGCGCGCGGTCATGTCGCACCGCAGCGGCGAGAGCGAAGACAGCACGATCGCGGACCTCGCAGTCGCCATGAACTGCGGCCAGATCAAGACCGGCGCACCCTGCCGCAGCGACCGCGTGGCGAAGTACAACCAGCTGCTGCGCATCGAAGAGCAACTCGGCGACGCCGCGATCTACGGGATCTGAGGCTCGCACTGCCGTGCTGCTCCAGATCCTGGCCTACATCTACCTCGGCCTCGCGGCGCTGATGTTCCTC
>JBEELK010000283.1:0-16618 GCA_041168165.1 Planctomycetota bacterium
CCGACGTAGGGCATCAGGTGGCTCTGCAGGATCCCGTCCTCGTCGTAGCCAAACGATGCGGGCGATCCGCGACGCAGCCAGTTCTCGAACGCGATCAGCAGCAACGCGAACGCGGGCGCGAGCAACGGCCACGGGCGCCGAGCGGCGATCGCGCGCAACAGCGCAAGGCAACCGAGCGGCAACAGAAGCGGCGGCACGTTGGCGACGCCGATGCACAACAGCGCCCAGGACCCGATGCCGCCGCCCACAGCGAGGCCGTGCAAGCCCACCGCCGCGGTCACCATCGTGAACATCTCGCCGTAGTACATGCCCGCCGAGAACGGCAGGAACGACGCGGACATCAGCAGCACGCAGAACCTGCCCGCGAGCGCCGGCGATGCCGATCGGCTCGTGATGCGCCACATGCATGCGACGCCCGCGGCGAGTACGAACACGTTGAACCGCGACAAGAACCAGTCGCCTGTGCCGAACAATCGGTCGAGGAACAGCAGCGGCGCAGAGACCAGCGGTGCCACGATGGAATACTTGTCCATCGTGAGTCGCCCTTCATCGACCAGCGCCAGCAGCGCGCGATGACGCAGCGTGCCGTCGCCGCCGATTTGGTGCAGCAGGCACATCAGGTGCGCCGCGAAGAACGCGACGACGAGCACGCGCGGCAACATGCTGGAACCGGATGCTGGCGCGCGCGTGGGCTCGGTCATTGGCGTCGTGAGTCTTTGCGCAGCCTAGTTTGTCTCCGCGGCGCGCAGCAAGCACGCATGCCGATGCGCGCAAACTTCAGCGCACGGTCAGAGCGCTTGCTCAGCAACGCTCGCGGAGCGCTGCAGCGCGCGTTCGTAGACGGCAACCGTCTGCGCCGTGGCGCTCGACCACCCGTAGCGAAGGCTCTATCGCTGGCCAGCCTCGCCCATCGCGGTGCGCCGCTGTGGATCGTCGAGCATGGCCGTGATCGCGCACGCCAGCGCTTGCGCGTCGCGCGGCTCCACCAAGACGCCGGTGCGCCCATCGCGAACGATCTCGGGGATCGCGCCGACGCGAGTGGCGACGATCGGGCGGCCCGCAGCCATCGCCTCGATGAGCATCATGCCGAAGCCCTCCCATCGCGACGGCGCGACCACGAGATCGAGAGCCGCATAGACCGAGGCCATGTCGTCGCGATTGCCGAGGAAGCGAATGCGATCCGACAAGCCAAACACCGCGATCTTCTGCCGCAGACGCTGCTGCAATGCCGCGTCCTCAGCGAACCCCACCATGACGAACATCGGCTCCGGTCGCTCCACGGCGATCGCGAGCGCGGCCTCGACGAAATCGTCCTGGCCCTTCTGCTCGGTGATGCGTCCGATCAATCCGACCACTGGCCTCGTTGCGTCGAGACCCAGAGCGCGGCGCGCCTCGCTACGGTCCACGCCCGCGAATGCGCTCGCGTCGACGCCGTTCGGGATCACGTCGATGCGCTGCTCGTCGACGCCGATGTTGTCCGCCACATGTCGACGCACCGATTCGGACACCGCGATCATCGCGTCGGTCGATGCGACGAGCCTCCGTTCGAGCGAGAGCATCGCAGGGTCCCGCTCCCACTTGTCGTCGTATTGATTGTGGTAGTGCGCAACCACGGCGAGGCCTTGGCTGCGAAACAACGCGCCCGCCATGCGGCCAACGACGTTGGGACGATTGGAATGCGTGTGCAGCAACGCGATGCCGCGCTCCGCGATCCAGTCCGCGACCGACGCGACGGTCTCGATCTTGCGCGACGACTCATGCGCAAAGCACACGTCGAGACCCGCAGCCGAAAAGCGATCGGCGCGCTCGGGGCACACGTTGCTCGCATCCTCTTCGCGCTTCAGCACGCACAAGTGTGCACAGAACCTGTCCGCAGGCAGGCCGCGCATCATCTGGTAAACCACCTCCGGCACGCCGCCATGGCCCAACGTCGTCAGGACCATGCCGACATGGATCGGCGAGCCGCCGTTCGGGCGGACGTAATCGTGGTGCATTCGCGAAGGGGCGGTGGTTGAGGAGCGCGCGGCGCGATCCGCGCGGCATCCACCCTACGCGCAACAAGCGCAGGCAGGCCAAACGAACTGGCCCAAGCGGCCTACCGCATCACCAGCCGAGCACGCTTGCGAAAATCAGCGGCGCAACGATCGTCGCATCGCTCTCGATGATGAAGCGCGGCGTCTTCTTGCCGAGCTTGCCCCACGTGATCTTCTCGTTGGGCACAGCACCCGAGTAGCTGCCGTAGCTCGTCGTCGAATCGCTGATCTGACAGAAGTAGCCCCACAGCGGCACGTTCTTGCGGCGCAGGTCTTGGTGCAGCATCGGCACCACGCAGATCGGGAAGTCGCCGGCGATGCCGCCGCCGATCTGGAACATGCCGATGTGACTCTGCTTCGTCGTGCGCGTGTAGAAGTCCGCGAGCCACGTCATGTATTCGATGCCCGTCTTGACCGTGTGCACGTTCTTGATGTCGCCACGAATGACGGCCGCCGCATACATGTTGCCGAGCGTCGCGTCTTCCCAGCCGGGGACGATGATCGGCAGGTTCTTCTCGGCCGCTGCGAGCATCCACGAGTCCTTCGGATCGATCTGGTAGTGGCGCTCGTACTTGCCGCTCAGCAGCACCTTGTAGAAGAACTCGTGCGGGAAGAAGCGCTCGCCCTTCTTGTCGGCGTCGGTCCACACTTCGAGCATCGCCTTCTCCATGCGACGCATCGCTTCGCCTTCGGGGATGCACGTGTCCGTGACGCGATTGAGATGGCGCTTCAGCAGCGCTTCTTCGTCTGCGGCCGACAACTCGCGGTAGTGCGGCACGCGCTCGTAGAAGTCGTGCGCGACGAGGTTGAAGACGTCCTCTTCGAGGTTGGCGCCCGTGCACGAGATCATGTGCACCTTGCCCTGGCGGATCATCTCCGCGAGCGAGATGCCGAGCTCTGCCGTGCTCATCGCGCCGGCGAGCGTGATCATCATGCGTCCGCCACCATCGATGTGCGCGCGATACGCGTTGGCGGCGTCGACGACCGTGGCGGCGTTGAAGTGGCGGTAGTGGTGCGCGACGAACTGGCCGACGGGCCCAAGAGGCGCAGCGGTGGATGCGTTGCGCTTTGGCTTGGAAGGCTTCTTCTTGTCGGTCTTCATAGCGGAGCTTGGGTGGGCCCAAACGGCCCTTTTGGGGGCTCCGGAGTAGGGTTTCCGCCCTTGCGGCGCAAGACAAAGGACGCGCGGCGACTGCTCAGGCAAGCCGTGCAAGCATCGCGTCGACTTCGGCCAAGAGCCGCTGCGTGAGCCCTGCCCACTTGGGCCGCAGCGCGTAGACGCCGCAGAGCCGCGCACGGACCGCGACGCCAAAACGCGCGCGCACGTCGGCAACGACTTCGTGGCGATCGAGCAGCGCGTCGCACATGCCGTCGTCCGCGCCGGTCTGCTGCAGCGAGCGGAGCCGCAACTGCTCCGCCATGTTGACGACGTCGAAGTGCGCGTCGCCGCGGCCAATCGTCTCGAGGTCGATCAACGTCGCGCGGTCGTGCGTGAAGAAGAGCTGGCGATCGTGGAAGTCGCCGTGCACGAAGCCCGCGCGCACAGCCTGTGGCGCCGACACGCGCGCGAGAAGGTCTGCGCGCTGCTGAAGCTCCGGCATCAGCACCGCACCTTTTTGCAACATGCGCACGCCTGCGTCGAGCGCCGACGCATAGTCGATCGTCGGCATCACGTCGTGCACTGGCGTCGCGCGCAACGCACGGATCGCGCGATCGAGCAAGTCCCATGGCGGCGACTCGCCGCGCGCGAGCAGATCGCGCAAACACACGCCCTGCGCTGCCTCGGCGACGTAGGCGCATTCGCCGTCGATCATGGTCGACGCCTTCGCGAACGCCATCGGCGCAACGGGCTCCGGCATCGCGGCAAAGGTCGCGGCGGCGCGGCGGTAGGTCTTCTTGTCGAGGAACTTCACGAACAGCGTCGCGTCGCCGCGCTGCACGCGCACCACTGCGCGCTTGCCTGGTCGCCACGCGATCAGCTTGGGATCGGTCACTTCGCCGAGCGCAGGCTCCAACGCGCGCTGCATGCGCGACTTCTTGCCAAAGCGCTTCGCGGCTGGGAGGTCGGGATCGTCCTCGGGCAACAGCTCCTTCGCTGCGTCGCCATCGAGGACGAACGCGCGCGGCGGCTCGCCTGCGCTGCGCCACATCGCAAGCGGCACGTCGCCATCGGGACGAAGGATCAACTCCTCCGACGCACCGGGCTTCGGCAACGCCGACATCAACCGCAACAGGCCTTCGCGATCCGTTCCTGTCATCGGGGAGCCATGGGCGAGCGCACGCTGGCGCACAAGAAAGGTAGCTCGCGACGCGGCGCGCGGAGTGATGGCGTCGCCGTAGCGCCCATCACTTGGGGGCTTTGGGCTGTTCGTCGAGCGCGCCCGTGCGCTCGTAGCCGAGCAGCATCTTGCCCTTGCTGCTGTCGCGGCCGATGCGGCGAATCCAGCCCAGTGCGCCTTCGAGGAACTTCAGGTCATCCGGCATGCGCGTCGTCGCCGCCAATGCCTGTTCGTTGGTCCATCCGAGTTGCTCGACGCGCCACACTGACGCCGCGAGCACCGATCGATTCTGGCCGTGTTGGCAGTGAACGAGCGCAGGCAACTCCGTGCCCTTCATCGCCGCGAGGAATCGCTGCATGTCCTCCTGCGTCGGGGCAGTGGCGCTCATCGGCACGTTGACGTAGCGAAGGCCCGCCTTCTCGACTGCCGCTCGCTCTTTGGCGATCAGTTCGTGCTCGCTGTCGCGCAAGTCGAACACGGTGCGAATGCCGTTCTGCTGCATCACGTCCGCGATCTTCTCCGCCGGAATCGCAGCCGACTGATACATCGCGCCTTCGTGAATCGTCACCAAGCGATGGTCGACGAACTCCCACTTCGCGTAGTCCAACAGGATCGCGACGATGGCGATCGCGAGCGTCCACAGGGCGACGCGAAGGAGCTTCGGTTTGCGCGCAGGTTGCGTCATGGCATCACTTGCTGGCTTCGCTCGGCGCAGCGGGACCAATCGCGAGGCAGACGAATCGTGGCATCAGCGGAGCTGGATCGCGAGCCGCCAACGCTTCCTTCCATTGCGGCCAGCCAATGCCGTCCTTGAAGAAGCGCAGCCATGCCTTGCGAGAGTAGAACGACGCAAACTGCGCCGTCGTCTCACACGGCTTGTTCATCGACTTGCACTTCTGCGCGATTGCGTCGGCTTCGCCTTCGAGCGCAAACAGGTAGCCATCAAACGCGGCGAGGTCTGGGTCGGTCTGATTGACCTGACGCACGCTGCGTTCGCGCAGGATCGACAGCATGCCTGGTTGCGGACGCCCCCACGTGCCGACTTTGGTCGTCGATAGATCGGCCGGCAACGTCTCGGGCAGGCGGTTGATGCCGATCGCCGGATAGACGAGTCCAAGCAACGTCGCGAGCGCGATCGATGCGCACACGGCCGTGCGTTGCACCGAAGGCTGCTCAGCGCGAGCACAACGCCACGTCAGAAACCACGCGGTCGCTGCCGCGAGCGGCGCCATGTAGGACAGGCCAAACCAAGCGACAAACAGCGAGAACACCACGATCGGCAGCGCGAGCAACGAGGCAGCCGCAGTGAGTTGCATACGCAGATGCCGCACAGACAACATGGCGAGCCACGGCTCCGTGATCAGTGCCATCGGCACGAGCAACGCGAGCACGTAGCGCTCGAAGCTGCTCATCAACGCGAACGGAACGAGGCCGATGCCAAACCACGTCAGCAGCCACTTGGCCTTCGCTTGCTGCGGATGGCGACCGCGCAGCACGGACCACGCAGCGCTGGCGAACGCGATCGACCACGGCACGAACAAACCAAGCGCAGCGCCAGCGATGTTGGGCAACGACAGCAGGCCCGACAGACCGAATGAGCGATGCTCCGCCTGCTCGGCCATCACGTTCCAGAACTTGGGATGGGCTTGCTGCACCCAGAGCGGCCACGGCAATGCGAGCGCGCAGAACACGAGCAGCGCGGGCACTAGGTGCAACCAAGAGCCTGCAGGACGAGCGCGACGCACCAACAACGCGGCGACAACTGGCGCGAGCGCGAACCACAGCGCGACGGGACCCTTAGTCATCGAAGCGGCCGCGAGCAACGCAGCGGCGGCGAGCAGCGACAGAAGCGCGCCTGAGCGAACCCAGCGCATGCCGTAAAGCACGGCCCACGACGACAGGCATGCGACCGGCAGATCGAACATCGCGCGACGCGACTCCACGGCAACGCCAGCGGCGGCGAGCGCGAGCAATCCCGTAACCATCGCGTTGCCGCCGAGGCCGCGCGCCATCTTGGCCGCGACCACCGCGAAGCCAGCGCCGGCGAGCACAGTCGGAATGCGAGCAACGAACAAGCTCGGGCCGAACGTCTCGAACAGCGCGCGCATCGTCCAGTAGAGGAGCGGCGGCTTCTGCAAGCGCACTTCGCCGTTGACGTAAGGCGTCAACCACTCGCCCCGCTCCATCATCTCGAGCACGGTGCGGAACGAGAGCCAATACTCGTCCTGCCCGGAGATGCTCGACTGCGAGCCGATCGACGGCAGCAAGCAGGCGATGGCGAAGGCAAACAGCAGCCAGTCGCGGCCGCTGCGTTCGTTCGAGAGGTCAGGCGCCGACGCGCCAAGAATCTGCATCCGCGCAGGATCCCCCGCGCGGATGGCTGGATGCAAGCGGCAAGAACGCGCCGCTTGCTGTCCGCGTCAGACGGCGACCGTCTCTTCGATGCGGAACTGCTGCACGAGGCGCTGCAGTTCGACCGCCATTTGCGCCAACTCCTCCGACGCGCGGCTCGCCTGGGTCACGCCGTCCGACGCGCGCGTCGCGGCAGTCGCGACGCTCGACATCGAGTTGGCGATCTCGCTGCTGCCCTGCGCCGCCTCGGTGATGCTGCGCGTGATCTCCTGCGTCGTCGCGCTCTGTTCTTCGATCGCGCTGCTGATGGAGTGCTGCGCTTCGTGGATCTGGCGGATCGTCGCGAGGATCTCTTCGATCGACTTGCGCGCGACCAGCGTGTCCGACTGGATCGACGCCACGCGCTGGCTGATGTCGCCGGTGGCCTTGCTGGTCTGGCTCGCGAGTTCCTTGACCTCGTTGGCGACGACAGCGAAGCCGCGGCCCGATTCGCCGGCGCGCGCTGCTTCGATCGTCGCGTTGAGCGCGAGCAGGTTGGTCTGCGCCGCGATCTCGCCGATCAGCTTGACGACTTCGCCGATGTCGCGGCTGCTCTTCGACAGCTTGTTCATCACGTCGTCGACCGTCGATGCGCGGTCCACCGCCTGCTGCGCAACGGTAGTCACGTGCGTCACGTTGCTCGCGATCTCGCGCACGCTCGCCAGCATCTCCTGCGCGGCGCTGGAGACCGTCTGCAGGCTCTGGTCGACAGCCTGCGCCGCGGCCGTCACGACGCGCGCTTGCTCACTGGTCTCTTCGACCGAAGAACCCATGTCTGTGCTGACGCGCGCAAGCCCGCCCGCTGCGTCGGACAACGAACGCGAGTTCGACGAAATCGAGGCGATCGCTTCGCTCATGGCTTCCACCGCGCGGTTCAGCGACTCCTTCACGAGCGCATGGTCGCCGCTGTAGGCGCCTTCGACGCGCACCGTGAGGTCCCGCTTGCCGACGCGCTCCAGCACGTCGCGCGACTCCTCGATCGGCTTTGTCGTGCGATCGAGCATTCCATTGATGCCTGAGCACAGCTCGCGGAAGCCGCCGTGGAACTTGCTCGCGTCGGCGCGTTTCGACATGTCGCCGCGTTCTGCTGCCTCAACCAACGACTGCGTCTCTGCGAGCAACGCGCGCAGCACGTCGAACGTGCCCGCCACCGCGCACTGCATTTGCTTGAACTCGCCGCTGCCGTCGGTCTGCACTTCGACGGCGGTGTCACCTTGCGCAAGTCGCTGCATCGCGCCGCTGCACTCCGCGACGGGCGTCGCGATCGCAGCGAGCATCGAGTTGATGCCTTCGCACAGTTCGCGGTAGGCGCCTTGGTATCGCTTGGCGTCGGCGCGCTCGTCGAGGCGGCCTTCGCGCGTCGCCTGGATGAGTCGACGCGTGTCGGCAAGCAATGCGCCGAGCACGTTGGAGGTGTCTTGCAACGCCGTGCGAATCGGACGCAGGTCGCCTTCGAAGTTGCCTTGCGCCTTGGCGTCGAGCTTGCCGCTCGCGATCGCAGCCAGCGTCGCTGCAGTCTCCTGCAGCGGCGCGGCGATCGACGCGAACATCTGGTTCATGCCCTCGCAGAGTTCGCGATAGCCGCCTTCAAAGCGTGCGGCGTCCGCGCGCTTGCTGAGTTCGCCGCGGCTCGACGCTTCGATGAGACTGCGCGTCTCGGCGACGACGCCGTTGAGCACTTCCACCGTTTGATTGAGCGAACGCGCCATCTGGCCCAGTTCGCCGCCAGTGTTCTCCTCGAGTCGCTGCGACAGATCGCCGCGCGCGACTGCGCCGAGCACCTCGGCGGTGCGCAGCACAGGCGCCGCGATGTTGCCAGCCACCTTGCGAGCGACGAGCACGATCACGACGGCAGCCACGGCCAACATGCCAAAGATCGCATTGCGCAGCGCATAGGCCTGCGCGAATGCCTCAACGCTTGGCTGGCTCACAGTGGCGATCCAACCGTAACCAGGGAAGTTGAAGACGCCCTTCGACGCAGCGAAGGCCATCACGATCTCTTGGTCCACGTCGACGTCGGGTTCGAGCGTGTAGCCCGTCTCGCCCTTCGTGCCGCGTGCCGCAGCTTCAGACCCTTCGGCAGCGAGGTTGGTGACGAGCACTTCGTCGGCATCGATGTCGTCGAGCACGACGCCAGCCTTGGAGAGCACATGCGTGTGCGCATGCAGTCCCCGCGCTTCGAGCCGTGTGCGCGTCTCCGTCATGATCTCGGTGACGATGCGCTCCCACGACGCGCGGTTGGACCAGACGCGAACCACCTTGCCTTCTGCGTCGCGAACTGGCGCAGCGAAGTTGAGCGCAAGGCCGCGCGTTCCGAGCACGCCAGCAACCGCCGCGTCGGCGTTGAGATCGCTGTAGTAGGCCTGCCCCGCAGCGACTGAGCCGCTGATGCACCGCTCAAACCACTCCTCGCCGCGCACGCTCGTTCCGATCAGCTTCTGCGCCGCAAGCGGCGAGCCATCGGGCTTCACCGTGTTGACGCCGACCACTTTGCCGTCCGCGTCCGCGACGACCATCAGGTCGTAGATGCCGTAGGCCTGCGTGTAGAAGTTGGCCGCCGACTCGACGTCCTGCTGCGACCCGCGCGCCATGGGATTGAACGCAAACGCCTGCACGTCGCCGTAGCGCTCGAACAGGTTGCGATCGATCTTCTGGATCGCAGCTTCCGCTTCGGCGCGAAGGCTCTCGCCAGCACCTTGCTCGAGGCTCGCGCTAGAACGCACGAACGCAACCACGCCGACAACAACGACGGGGAGCAAGCCAAGGGTGAGGAATGCAGCCGAAAG
The DNA here is from genome assembly GCA_041168165.1 of Planctomycetota bacterium. GTDB lineage: Bacteria > Planctomycetota > UBA1135 > UBA1135 > UBA2386 > SXPK01. Next base: position 9,490 of record JBEELK010000283.1, read on the forward strand.
GCGGCCTCGAATCGTGGCGATGGAGAACATTTTGATGCGATCTGGGGAGGGACGATCCCTTGGTCGTCTCCCGATCGCCCCGCCCTTGACGACCGAGCCATTGCATGTTGCCCGGGTGGCTCCCGCTTGGTGCGTATATGCGCCACGCCGAAGTGCGGGCTAGCGACATGACTGTCGCGAGACGCCGCGACCCTTGCCCTGTAGCGCACCGTGCTCGACCATGGAGAGCTTCCCAAACCCTCCTCAGAGCCCGGCCTCATGCTCAAGAACCTCATCCTCGCCGTCATCGCGACGATCGCATCCCTCGCGGCCCAAACCGCACCGTGCCTGGCGTTCAACGACTCCAACAACAACTCGAACGGCAACCTGACGGGCTTTGGCTTTGGCGGCCCCAACACGCGCGCTTGGCAGGTCACGCCGACCGCGCCGGTGACGATCGAGAGCGTGCGACTGTTCACGGCCAACACGTTGCTCGCGACCGCCTACATGAACGTGGAGATCTGGTCCGACGTGACCAATCTGCCTGGCGTCCGCCTCGCGGGCGGCACGTGGAAGATCGACCAATCGCTGCCGCGCCACTGGCAGGGCGCGAACCTCGATGCACCGGTCGCATTGGGCGGCGGTCAGAAGTTCTGGGTGGTCTGGATGGACCCGGGCTTCAGCGAGTTCCCCATCGAGAATGGTGCGCTCACCCTGCCCGTCGTCACGCGCAGCAACGCGACCGCCCCATGGATCGCGGCTGCAAGCGCCTCGGCGTTGAAGGTCCGCTTCTACTGCAACCGCCTCGATGACATTGGCATCGGCAACACCGGCGGCTCCTGCCTCGGCACGAACGGCGTCTATCCCGCTGCGTTCACGAACCACGAGCCGACGGTCGGCAACGCGCTGTTCTCGATCGAAGGCACTGGGTTCTTGAGCGGCACGGCGTGCTTCATGATCCTCGGCGTGCAACCGGCTTGGCCGTCCATCCCGCTGCCCGTGCTGCCCGCAGGCTGCCAGCAAAACGCTGACTTGTTCGATTCGTACTTCGCGTTTGCCGGCACCGGCAACACGCGCGGCCCGACGGCGAATGGCCATGTTCGCTACCCGCTGTCGATTCCAAACGATCCAGGTCTCGTCGGCGGCTTCATCGGCTGCCAAGTCGCAGGATTCGACACGGCGACAGGCGCAGCGATCCCGCTCGTGACGACCAACGCAGTGACGGTGGTCATCCGCTGAAGCAGGCGCGGCCGGGTTAGGATCGTCGCGCCTATGCAGACCATCCCGGCCTACTACTTCGACCGCGAACGACTCGCGCAGATCGCGCGCACAAAAGGCGAGTCGTTCCGCAGCGCTCAGCCGTTTCAGCACTGCGTGTTCGAAGACTTCTTACCGCAGGATGTCTTCGAACTGCTGGTCCGCGAGTTCCCAGGCCCGCAAGACCCTGCTTGGGAGCTCCACGGCCCAGGCCGCACGCAGTGGGCGCGCGACCGCAACAGCGCGAAGCTCGGCACGAGCGACGAAACCCGCTTTGGAGCGTTCACGCGCCACTTCATGGGGCAGCTCAACTCCGGGACGTTCCTCACGTTCTTGGAGGAGCTGACGGGCACTAAGGGGATCATCCCGGACCCGACCTACAACCACTGTGGCATGCACAGCACAGGGCCTGGCGGTCGCCTGATGATGCACACGGACGTCAATCGGCATCCGCTCGGCAATCAGATGCATCAGTACCTGAACCTGATCATCTACATGAACCCGGGTTGGCAGGAGGAGTACGGCGGCCACCTGGAGCTGTGGGACAACAAGCGCCAGCCCGTGCATCGCTACCTGCCGCAAGGCAATCGCGCGGTGCTGTTCAACGCGGGCACGCGCTCGTTGCATGGCCATCCGCATCCGCTGACGTGTCCGCCAGATCGCCGTCGCAACAGCCTCGCGGTCTACTACTACCTGCGCGAACGACCGGCGAGCGACGACTACCAGGGAATGCAGAAGTTCGTGCACTGGGTGCCGGTCACGGCCGAGGACCACGCGTTTGGCAAGGAGCGCACGCAGAAGGCGCTAGGCATCGTGCAGCAGATCGCAGGCAACGTAATCCACGTGCCGATGCCGCTGATCCCGTTCGACGTGCCCGAGGCGTTCGTCGACACGCGACAGAACACGGCGCCGCTCTACTTCCTAAAGGACTCGGACTGGCAAGACCGCGAAGCGTTCGGCCAGCGCAACTTGGGCGCGATGATCCGCAACTCGGGCAAGAGCGCTTCGGAGTTCTTCGCGGGCCATCGGCCGGTCGCACTGCTTGGCGTCACCGATCCGAGCGAGGTCGCCACGAAGAGCTTCATGTCGTGCTTGCTCGACCCGCAAGGGGAGCTGTTCGTCGTGCGGGGACCAAGCGCGTGCGACCTGTTCTGGGTCGGGTTCCTCGACGAGATCCTCTCGAGCATCATCAAGCTCGACTGAGGCAGTCCATCGCGGCGCGCGCAATTGCGCGCCGCGACGTCGCGATCAGTAGCGGAACGCGCTGACGAGCTTCGACAGACCATCGGCCATCTTCGACAGCGACTCGGCAGACTGCATTGAGTTCTGCGCGCCCACCGAGGTCTCGCTCGCGCACTGCGTCACACGCGAGATCGTCGAGACGATCTCGGTCGAGCCTTGCGCGGTCTCCGCAAGCGTTCGCGCGATCTCCTTGGTGGTCGCAGTCTGCTCTTCGACTGCGACCGCGATCGTCGACTGGATGTCGCTGATCTGGTGCACGATCTCGCCGATCTTGCTGATCGCTGTGCGCGCTTGCTTGGTGTCGCCCTGAATCGCGTCGATGCGCTGGCTGATCTCGCCCGTCGCCTTCGACGTTGCGTTGGCGAGCTCCTTGACCTCATTGGCGACGACTGCGAAGCCACGGCCAGCCTCACCGGCGCGCGCCGCTTCGATCGTCGCATTGAGCGCGAGCAGGTTGGTCTGCTGCGCGATGGTGTTGATGAGCTTCACGACCTCGCCGATCTTCTGGCTCGACTCGCCTAGACGTGACATCGTGGCTTCCGTAGCGCTCGTCGCCTCGACCGCCGACTCGGCGACGCGGGTCGCCTCTGCAGCGCTGCTAGCGATCTCGCGAATGCGCGCGCTGAGTTCGTCGGTCGCGGTCGACACGTCTTGCACGTTGCGATTCACCTCCTCGCTCGCGGTGACCATGATGCTGAGTTCGCGCGTCGTCGTCTCCGCGGCCGAGTACATGCTGTTGCTGCTCTCGCGCAAGCCCGACGAAGATCCAGCCAGATCACCGGCGTTGCGCGCGATCTCGGCAATGCTCACGCGAAGGTCCGCAAACAGCGTGTCGAGTGCACCGCCCACCTTGCTGACGGCATCATCGCCTTCTACCGAGAGTTGCTGGCGCAGGTCGCCCTTCGCTGCTTGGTCCACCGCGCCGAGCAACGTGTCGATCTTCTGCTGCAACACCTGCGCAGCTGCACGATCGCGCTCCGCCTCTTCGGCGATGCGCTGCTGTTCGACCTCGGCTTCGCGGCGTTCGCGAACCGCCTGGTCTTCCATGCGCTTGCGATCCAGCTCTGCCTGACGTTGACGCTCTTGCGCCATCGCCTCGTTTTGGCGCTGCAGCTTGACCTGCTCGGTCTTGATCTCCCACGTCAGCATCGGGCCGAGGTAGGTGCCGGTGTGGTCGCGCAGCGACGTGACGAGCAACTCGACATGCTCGCTTCCGATGTCCGCGTTCTCGCGGTACGGCAGACCATTGCCGTCCTTCAGGCCCGACGGTTGCGTCTTGCACGTGCGGAAGAAGGTGGCGATTGACGATCCGACCACGGCGTCGGCCGCGATGCCGAGCGCCTGCGCGATGCGCGCAACGCTCTTCTGCGACGCCGGGTTTTGGTAACGCACTACGCCGTCCGTGTCGGCATAGAGCATGTTGATCGGCGCGTTCTCCATCATGGAAACGACGCGCGCCATGTCGGCCTTCTGCTGCTCGATCGCGCCAACCGTCTTGGTCACTGCCCGCGCCATGCGGCCGATCTCGTCTTCGCTGTTGACGTCCGCGAGCTTCGCCAAGTCGCCGGACTCCAGCACCTCGACTGCCGCATTGAGCGGATGCGTGATGCGCCTACCAACGAACGCGGAGAACGCTACCGAGACGCCGCCGATGAGACCCAGCATCGCAAGCGATTGCCAGAAGGCGCTCGCCGCGACTGCTTCGCCGCGCGTGACCGCCTCGTCGGCGTCGCCTTCGATCAGTTCGCCAAGCATCTCCAGTCGCTCTTCGAGCACTGAGAACTGCGTTTCGAACGTCGTCATTGCCGCAGCAAGCGGTTCGGCCTGGTTGGTCTTCACCAACGTGCCGATCGACAGCGCGCCGGTGACGTAGGCCTCCATCGCGGGCTTTGCTTGCTCGATCGCTTCCCTCGTCTCGGCCGCGATCTCGAGCTTCTCGATGTTGGCCGCGTATTCGCGCAAGTTGCCGCACAGATCCTTCAACTCGGACTCGGCAGCCTGCATCGCGTCACCATCGTTCTTCTGCTGCGCGATGAGGATCCCGTAGACGCCTGCGCGGATGCCGTCGTGCATCATGTCGACGAGCGTCATGTTGCGAACTGCAGGCAACTGTTGCCGGCCGACGCCCGACAACTCGTCGCCGATCGAACCTGCGGTGCGCATGGCCATCGTCACGAGGAGCACAAGGCCAACCAGCGTGGTCGCGATCGTGAGTTGCAGCTTGCGCGCAACGGATAGGTTGGCAAACGCGCGCAATGCGCGTTGCATAGGACTGGTGGAAGGCGAGTTTGGCATAGTGCGAGGCGAGGAGTCGTGCATGGCGAAGGCAGCGCGCGTACGCGCACCCGGGGCGTGGCGATCCGACTTCGGAACCCACGCGTCGCAGGCTGAAGGGGCCTTCTCCGCATGACGCCGTCACAACGTCGCTGCCATGAACTCTTCCCCGTTGGCGAAATGCCTGCATCCACATTGGACGCTGCAAGCGGCCCATCCGGTCGTGCCGTTCCCGACTCAGCAGCACGGCACAGGAGCCCTGAGCCCAAAGGCCCATGCGGCGCAATTCCTCGGTGAAATCCGAGCTACTTGGCCAATCCGCGCGGCTCCGCAGCAGAGCGATCGATGCTGCGCGCATCCGCATCGCAGTCGCGATCGACGGCCATCAAGCATTGCGGACGGTTGCCCTCGCGGTCGTTTGCAACGCTGCCAAGCGTCACCGTCATCAACTGCGCTAGCACTTCGTCGATCAGTTCCGTGGCAACGCCGTAGAACAGGAAGTTGATCGGCGTGAGGTTGCCAAGCGCCAACACCGTGCGGCGACGGCCATCGGCGAAGTGGAACTGCCAACGGTGCCCATAGAGACGCGCAGTGCGCGGGTCGAGCAGCTCTTCGCTGCGCGCCTTCACGCTGACTCCGTCGATCGAAGCAGTCGGTGCGTTGCAAAGGCGATCGAACCACACCATCAAATCGCGGAACTCGACCTTCTTGGTCGAACCACTCGCGAGCACGAGAATGTCGCGCGAGCCATGCCGCAGCCAGCGCTCGACGTCGCGTCCCTGAATGACGCTGTCGCCAGTGACACCGAGCACGAGGTCCGTCGCCAGCCATCGTGCGTCGGGCAACTCCGCCATCGTCTTGGTCTCAGCGGCGATCTTTGAGTCGCCGTCGGCCGCGCGAAGGTCGATGCCGTGCAAGCACTGCTGCGCGTCGTCGAGGCGCGACTGCAGTGAACGCACCAACTCACGCCCGATTGCGCCGCGCGAGCCGAGGACGAGAGCGGAGCGCCGCGACAGGATGCGGCCCTCTGCGTGCAACACCGTCTCGACCGCAGCGAGCACGGATGCAGCGACTTCGCGCGACTCCACTTCGCGCTTCAGCTTGGAGATCGCGATCGAATACGCAGGCAGCGCGAGCCGCCCGTGCTTCTGTTCGACTGCCGCAATGCGATCGAAGCCGTTGCGCGTGTGCTCAACCGTTGCGATCAAACGCTGGCCGAACGCGCCAGCAATCGCGCGATCGTCTGCGTGCGCGTGCCCCTGCTCGACCGCGAACTGCCCCACGGTGATGCCGCGCAGCATCGCGTCTTGCAGCACGGGTCCGAGATAGCCGCCGTCTTCGATCAGCAGCATGCGATCGCCAGCGGCTTCCGCGCGCGCAGCCTGCGCCAAGAACGGCACGACTGCCGCCGCGCGCATCGCAGTCAGGTATTCGCGGCCGCGAGTCTCCAGCGCTTTGGCAATCGCCTCGGATTCGGCGATTTGCGAGTAGTGCGACGAGAGGCGGTAGTGGCCTTCGACGTGGCCCGGCGTCGGCACGTTGACGAGCGCGAGAGCAGCAAACTCATCCGGCGGCAAGTCGAGCACTGCGTCGAGATAGCTCGCGGGCGGCTCGCCCGAGTAGGTGACGAAGAGCGTCACGAGATCGCGGCAGCCGAGGCTGCGCAGCGCGGCGATCGTCGCCACGATCTCCGCAGTCATGTGATGCACGAGGAACACGCGGACACCGGCGAGCGGCTTGTCCGCCGCGCGCGCATTCGCCACGGCGCACAACTGCCGCGTGCGATCCAAGAACGCGTCGGCGTGCGCGCGTTCGCGGCGAGCGCCGATCGACAACTCGAGCACACGGCCCAGCTGCGCAACGTCGAGGTAGACCGGCAGCGACCCCGTATCGACGCGCACGATGGCGCGCGACGCGACGAGGTTGCGCAGTTGGCGGTCCTCGCACGCGAGCAGCACGCGCTTCAGCATCGCGCTCACTTCGTCGGGGTCGCTCTCGAGCAAAAACGATTGCGCGGTCTCCGACCACTGCAACGACACGCGCTGCAGCATCGCGAGGCCGGCTTGGTCGATCTGCTTGAAGAGGTGGCTGTGCTGTGACCGCTGCTCGCTGAACGTCCGGCGGCCGCGCTCGGCCTCGCGACGCAACGCTTCGGTCCACGTCTGCGCGATGCGCGTGCTGCCTGCGATGAAGTTGCGGTCTGAGACGTCCTCGATGCGCACATGCGGGATCGCATCGAGATCGAGCCTTCGCGCACTGCGACCCTCGACCGTGATGCGGAATGCGCTGCGGCTCGAATCGCGCCTGCCCGACAGCAACTCCAACACGAATCGCTGCGGCTCGCCGTCGTCGAATTCGGCCACGAGCGCCTTGGACG
>JBEELK010000284.1:0-12065 GCA_041168165.1 Planctomycetota bacterium
ATCGCGCGATTCCCTCGCATGCTCGCCGCGTTTGCCTTAGGCGATGCGCGCGAACTCGGACGCTGCATGCGCGAGGACGGGATCTCGCTGCGCTCCGACTACTGCATCAGCGGGCCCGAACTCGAAGGCATGTGCGAACTGGTGCGCGCGCATCCCGGCTCGTTCGGCGAACGCATGCTCGGCGGCGGCGATTGCGGCGCGAGCGGAGCCATCGTCGACCCCGCGTGTGCCGACGACATCGTCGCGCTCGTGCATCGCGAGTATCCAAGGCACTTCCCCGCGTTCGCGCGCGCATTCGCGACGCATCGTTGCGCGATGGCGGACGGCATCGCAGCAGTAGCACTGCGCTGACGCGATTGGCGATTCGCATCTTGCCTCCTACGCTGCGCGCAATGACGCAAGCGCGATTGCCGCTGTGGTTCCTCGTGGCCAACTGGGCCATCGTGTTCCTCGCGTTCGTGCTCGGCGTCACGCTCGGCCGACGAACTCCGCTGCCCGATCCGCAGGGCCAAGCGCTGCAACTCGTCTACGAAGAGATCGAGCGCTCCTATGTCGATCGCATCGACGGCGCAGAACTGCTCGATCGCGCAATCGGCGCGATGGCGCGCCTCGACGACTACAGCCGCTATGTGCCAAAGAGCGAGGTCGCGCAATTCGTCGAAGAGACCACGGGCTCCTATGACGGAATCGGCATCGTGCTGCACTTCGCGGACGATGGCGTGTTCGTGCGCACGCCGATCGAAGGCGGTCCTGGCGATCGCGCCGGCTTGGAGCCCGGCGATCGCATCGTCGCAGTCGACGGCACGCGCCTCGATGCGATGGGCAAAGAAGAGCGCACGCGAGTTGCACCGGAGCGACTGCGCGGCGTCTCTGGCTCCAAGGTGACGATCGCGATCGTGCGCGGCGCAGAACCAGAGCGAGAGTTCACGATCGAACGCGCCGCGCTGCAGAAGCGCAGCGTGAAGTGGACGCAGTGGCTCGATCGCGAGCGCGGCCTCGCCTACTCACACCTCGCGGACTTTCACGTCGGCGTCGCAAAGTCGCTGCAAGCCGACCTCGACGCGCTGCGCAACGAGCCCGATGCGCGCTTGCAAGGCCTCGTGCTCGACCTGCGGTTTGATCTCGGTGGCAATCTCGATGAAGCCATCGCGATCGCGCGCATGTTCGTTCGCGATGGCAACCTCGTATCGATTCGCCGCCGCGACTCCGAAGTGGTCGAGCGCTTCGACGCCGACGCAACGAAGTGCACGTTCCCGGACTTGCCGCTCGTGCTGCTCGTCAACGAGTCGTCCGCGAGCGCGAGCGAAGTGCTCGCCGGCGCGCTGCAGGACCACGGCCGCGCGCGCATCGTCGGCGAAGCGACGTATGGCAAAGGCGTCGTCAACACGATCTACGAGTGGAAGGACCTACCGTTCCGACTCAAGCTGACGACGGCACGCTACTTCACGCCCAAGGGGCGCAACCTCGATCGCGGGCGTCATCGCAACGGCGACACCGCGCGCGCGACGTCCGACGCGACGAGTGCACAAGCGAGTGGCGGCGGCGTGGCGCCGGATCGCGCGGCGCCGCTCGATGGCGCAGCGGAGGACTCCGTGCGCAGCGCGCTTGCGGACTTCATGGTCGCCGCGCGCCACCGCAAGGCGATGGTCGCATGGACGAGCAAGCGGTCGCTCCGCGCCCCGGGCATCCTTTCGCCGAACGAGGATCCGCAGCTCACGGCTGCGCTCGACGAATTGCGCAAAGCGACCGCTCGCTGAGCGAACACGCCACGCGTTATCCAATCGCCGCGATCCGCACTCCAGTGAGCGCATTCGCGCGTTAGCAGCCCGTTGAAGAACGGCTGCGTCGCTGAGAGCGTGGCAGCCGGGTCGAGATCAAGGAGTGCGAACGAAGTCGAATCCATGGATTCGACGCAGTTCGCACGACGCAGAGATCGGCCCGGATGCCGCGCTCGCAGGCAGCATGCGTTCTTCAACGGGCTGTTAGCCCTGGTTGCTGGCGCGGTTCTGGTCCCCCGCTACGCTGCGCCGCCCCATGGCGCTGCGCATTCTCGGCATCGAGACCTCGTGTGACGAGACCGCAGCCGCGGTCGTCGCCGACGGCACGCGCGTGCTCAGCAACGTCGTCCACTCGCAGATCCACTTGCACGAACGCTGGCGCGGCGTCGTGCCGGAAGTCGCGAGCCGCTCGCACACGATGCGCATCCTGCCAATCGTCCAGCAAGCGCTCGACGACGCGGGCGTGGCGCCGCAAGAACTCGACGCGATCGCGGTCACGCATCGACCCGGCATGATCGGTTGCTTGCTCGTCGGCATGGCAGCAGCCAAGGCGCTCGCGCTCCGGTTCTCCTTGCCGCTGATCGGCGTCGATCACGTGCAAGCGCACGTGCACACGGCGTTGCTCGCGGAGCCAAACCTTCGGATGCCATCGCTATCGCTCGTCGCATCGGGGGGGCACACCGCGATGTATCTGATGCGCGCGCCGCTCGACACCGAGCGCCTTGGCACCACGCGCGACGACGCCGCGGGCGAAGCCCTCGACAAGGGCGCTGCATTGCTCGGGCTGCCGTATCCCGGCGGCCCTTCGATCGAGAACGCGGCGCAGGGAGGCAACCGACGCGCGTTCGATCTGCCGCGCTCATTGCTCGGTCCGGACTCGCTCGACTTCTCGTTCAGCGGCCTCAAGACGTCGCTGCTCTATCGCCTGCGCGGCCCCGGCGCGACCGAGCCCGAGCGACAACTCGGCGAACAAGAACTGCGCGACCTCGCCGCGTCCTACCAAGAAGCGGTCGTCGACGCGCTGGTGCACAAGATCGTCCGCGCTGCAGAACGGCACGAAGCGCAGAGCCTCTGCATCGGCGGCGGCGTCGCGCGCAACGCGCGGCTGCGCGAGCGCCTCGCGCAAGAGCGCCGACTGCGCGGGCTCCAACTCGTGCTGCCGCCGATGGCGCTGTGCTCGGACAACGGCGCGATGATCGCGTTGATGGGCTTCTTGCAACTGCAACGCGGGCTAACCGCCGACATGGCGCTCGAACCCACCGCGACGCCGCAAGCTGGCGGCAAGGCGAAATCACGATGACCGTCCCGCCCCACGATCGGCTCCGTGCCTTGCTCGCAGATGTGCAACGCGGCGCGCTCGACGTCGACGCGGCGTTGAAGGCGTTGACGCCGAGCGCAGACCTGGGCTTTGCCACCGTCGACCACGACCGCCAACGTCGCTGCGGCCTGCCCGAGGTTGTGTTTTGCCAAGGCAAGACGGCGACCGACGCGGCGGCGATCGCGCGCGAGATCGTCGCGCGCAGCGGCCGCGTGCTGATGACGCGCGCCGACGCAGCCCACGCGGACGCGGTGCGCGAGGCGCTGCCCGATGCGACCTACCATGAACGCGCACGCTGCCTCGTCGTGGACCGAGCCCCGGCCGAGCCGATTGGACTCGTGGCGATCGTCGCGGCCGGCACCGCCGACCTCCCGGTCGCGGAGGAAGCTGCGGTCACCGCGGCGTTCGCCGGAGCGCGCGTCGAGCGCCACTTCGACGTCGGAGTCGCAGGCTTGCACCGCCTGCTGGCGCGGATCGAACAGATCCGCAGTGCCTCCTGCGCGGTCGCGGTCGCCGGCATGGAAGGCGCGCTGCCCTCCGTGCTCGGCGGGCTGCTCGACACGCCCGTGTTCGCGGTGCCGACCAGCGTCGGCTACGGCGCCCATTTTGGCGGACTCGCGCCGCTGCTCACGATGCTCAACTCGTGCGCCGCAGGGGTGTCCGTCGTCAACGTTGACAACGGTTTCGGGGCTGGTTATCTGGCTGCGCTCGTAAACCGCCAGACGCACCCGAGGATGCACCGCACTTGACGATTTCGCCGCGCAGCGCCCGCCTCGCCCTGGAAGACGGAACGGTTCTTTCCGGACACGGCTTTGGCGCCTCGGTCGACTCCGTCGGGGAGCTCGTCTTCAACACCTCGATGACGGGCTACCAGGAGATCCTCTCGGATCCCTCGTATCGCGGACAGACGGTCCTATTGACCCAACCGCACATCGGCAACTACGGCGTCAACAGCGAGGACGAGGAGTCGACCAAGGTCTGGACGTCCGGCCTCGTGGTGCGCGAGTCCAGTTCGCGCGCGAGCAACTTCCGCTCGGGCGGCGAGTTGTCCAGCTACCTCGAGCAGCACGGGGTCCCCGGCATCGAAGGCGTCGACACGCGCATGCTGGTCCGCCGCGTGCGCAGCAGCGGCGAGTTGCGCTGCCTGATCACGAGCGACACGAAGGCCAGCGACCAAGAACTCGTCGAACGCGTGCGCCATGCGCAGCGCGTCGCTGACGTGGACCACGTGCTCGCGGTGACAACCAAGACCGCCTACGACTGGACGCAGGGCTACCAGAGCCCGTTCAGCCCGCCGGCCTCGGCGCTGCTCGACCACGGCGGCAAGCCGATCTCCTCGTCGCGTCGTCCGCGCATCGTCGCCTACGACTTCGGCGCGAAGCGCAACATCATGCGCTCGCTCGTCGCGGCGGGATTCGACGTCGTGGTCGTGCCTGCCAAGACTCCCGCCGCAGCTGCGCTCGAGCACAAGCCGGATGGCGTGTTCTTGAGCAATGGCCCCGGCGACCCCGCGATCTGCACCTACGCGATCGAGGCGGCCAAGGTCCTCGTGCAGAAGGTGCCCGTGTTCGGCATCTGCCTTGGACACCAGATCCTCGGCCACGTGTTCGGCGGCAAGACCTACAAGATGAAGTTCGGCCACCACGGCGGCAACCAGCCCGTGATGGACAAGACGACGGGCAAGGTCGAGATCACGGCGCAGAACCACAGCTACGCGGTCGACCCCAAGTCGCTGCCCGACTCGGTGCAGGTCACGCACATCAACCTCAACGACGACACCGTCGAAGGCATGCGCCACAAGGAACTGCCCGTGTTCTCGGTGCAATACCACCCAGAAGCCGCGCCGGGCCCGCACGACTCGCTCTACCTGTTCGGACGCTTCCGCGACCTAATCCGCGTCTGACCGCTCGGCGGCGCGCAGTGGCTCAGCGCCGGTTCATCAGCTGGTCGCGTTGCCACTTGGGCAGATAGAAGTCGACGAGGAACGGGTTCCAGGCGCGATCTTCCTGCGCGAACTGGTCCATGCCGATGTACTGCACGGACATGTCCTGCACGCGGTTGTTCGGGTCGTCCTGCAGGTCGGATGCCTGCACGCGCATGCCGTGCCGCTCCTCGTAGCGCACGACCGGGTAGAGCTTGCCCTCGGCGCCGTCGTCCACGCGCATCACGATCGAACGCGCGCGGCGCATCACGTAGACACGATTCTCCTCGTTGCGCCGGAACATCGTGGCGAGGTGGATCGAGAACACGTCGGACTTCGTCGTGCAGAACGACTTGAAGTCGGTCTTCACCTGCGGGTCGGGCAGGTTGGCGAACTCCTCGACCTGGTCGAGGTCATCGACCGTCGCGAAGAACTTGAGCTTCTGCTCCTCGCCGAGTTCTAGGCCGCCAAACGCATACGGGTCCGAAGTTGTCGTGCCGGTCTCCGCAGCATCCTGCGCCTCGGGATCCACTTCGTTGCGGTAGCGCAGGATCGCGTCGATGACCGAGTCGGGGATCGCGGCCTCCGGCATGATCGCGCGCAGCACGGGCCGCGGAGCGAAGTTGATGTTGATGCGAATGCCCTCGCCCATCGGCTGCGGCGGCGGCTCGTTGGGATCCGTGGGCGGCGCAAATCCGCCGCCGGGCTGACCAGCTGCCGCACCGCCGCCTGAACCGCCGCCTGAGCCCCCACCTGAATTGCCGCCGGCCGAGCCCGCACCTGCATTGCCAGCGCCTGCGTTGCCGCCGCCAGCGCCGCTCGACCCCATCGCTGCGCGTCGCGCGTTCTTGTCGGGATCACCCGGATCGAACTGCAGCGAGGTCCAGATCGTCAGCACCGACTCCAGCCCGCGCAGCACGCGCCCGTCGAGGACTTGGTCGTAGAACATCTCCTCGGTGACGTCGGGCAACATCAGCAACTCGTCGAGGTGCAGCGGCAGCGTCAGTTCTTGTGCACGCTGGTCATCACTCTTGAGCGGCGGCCGCGGCAAGCGATCGCTGCCAGAGCGACGCGCCCACTCTTCGATCGCGCGCACGATGCGGTCCGCGTCGGATGTGCCGATGTCGGACTCGGTGTCCTCGCGCAAGTTGTCGAGCAGTCGCACGAGTTGGTCGCGGCTGAACTCGGCCCACTTCGGATCCGGGCTCCACAGCGACAGCAGGTTGAACTTCGCGTTCTCTGCCTCGATCCAGTAGTAGGTCGTCAGGTCGTTCTCGGCGCGCGATTGCGGCTTGGCCCAACCATCGCGGCTGCTGTCGCAGGTCGCCGACGGATCCTCTTGCTCGCCGCCCTCGCCCGCTTCGCCGCCCTCAGCACCAGCCCCCGCGCCCATTGCGGGTGCGCCAACGCCGCCGAGCGCGCCCCCCTCCTCGCCTGCCGCCGCGCCCGCGAGATCCGACAGCAGCGTGTCCTCGATCTCCGCGAACGTGTTGTCCGCCTGGTTGGCCATGCGGGCGAGCAGCGCGTCATTCTCGCCAGTCACGCGCAGAAGGCGCGCCGAGACGACAAGTTCCGCGACGAGGATGTAGAGCAGGATGCTGAAGATCAGCGCCAGGATGAGGGCAACGCCCTGCTGCTCTTTATGCGGTCGTCGGGTCATTCGCGGTGCGGATCTCAGCGGTGCGGCTCGCGCGCGAGCCCGCCTAGGACGCAGGATCCTATCGGTTCTTCCGCGCCCGCGCTGCGGCTTCAGCGCTCGCGCTCGGTCGGCGACCCGCGGTCGTTGACGATGCGCGGCGTGATCTGGAACGCGACGCTGGTCTCCTGACGGCTCGTCGACGTCGACCGGAACAAGAATCCCAGCAGTGGGATGTCGCCGAGGATTGGCACCTTGGTCTCGCTCTGGAACGACGTCACCGACTTGAGTCCGCCGATCAGCAAGCTGTGGTTGTGCTTCAGGTAGACGGTCGTCACGGCGCTGCGCTGGCTCGTGATCGGCGTCACGACCGGCGTCGTATTGGCAAAGCCCGTGACCGCCGAGACGTCCGCGTAGAGCTGCAGCAGGACCGTGTCCTTGCCCGCGATGACCGGGATGATGTTCATCTTCACGCCGACCGGCTTGAACTCGATGTCGGCCGTGACGGCGTTGATGCCCTGGTTGATGCGCGCCTTCGGGAACGGGATCTGCGTCAGCGTCGAGATCGACGCGACGCCGCCGTTGCGCACGACGAGCTTCGGGGAACTCGTGATGTCCGCGACGTTGTTGGCCTCGAGGGCCTGCAGGATCACGTTGAGTTCCCAGCTGTCATGGATGCCGCCCAGCGTGAACAACCCCACGTCGGTCACCGGGCTTGCGCCCACGACTGGCTGACGCAGCGGGAAGATCGACGTGTAGGCCTGGACCAGCGCGCCAGAACTCAGGTTGTCGATGTTGGGCGTGTTGGCGTCGACGCCGGTCACGCCAAACGCGAGCGCATCCGCGTTGGTGTATTCGATCACCTGCACGGTGATCTCGATCTGCGGGATGCTCGTATAGAACAGGTCGAGCGCGCCCTCGAACGCGGTGAGTCCCGCGGACGTCGCAGTGACCAAGAGCAGCGCCACCGGCGTCGAGTTGGTCACGTCGACCTGCATGGGCGCGCCGGTCACGGCGCTGCCTTGCGAGGGGCTCGGCGGGTCGGCGATGCGGGCGCCGGACAGCTTCTCGAAGTCCGGCAGATACGTGATCTCGATCTCCCTGCCGCGCAGCATCTGGCCGAGGATGCTTCGGCTGCCTTCGCCTCCGACTTTGGTCCCAGGCGCTGGCGGCACCACAGGCTTGCCGGGCTCCACGATCGGCAGCGGCTGCTCTGGGCGGATCTCGTGGATCAGCTTCAAGAAGGTCGGACCGAGTTCACCGACCAAGAAGTACTGCTTCGTGATGCGCCCATCCGGGCCGATCACGATGCTGGGTCCAAACAGGCCGCGCAGGTGCGCTTCGAGTTCGCTGCGCGTCTGCGCCTGGGGGTCCTGGATCGCATCGACTGCACGCGCGCTCCGCGCCGAGTCCGTCGGCAACCCG
This sequence comes from Planctomycetota bacterium, assembly GCA_041168165.1. Classification (GTDB taxonomy): domain Bacteria; phylum Planctomycetota; class UBA1135; order UBA1135; family UBA2386; genus SXPK01. The sequence goes on from JBEELK010000284.1 coordinate 8,079, forward strand.
CTGAGCCCGACCACGAGCGGCCCAGCAGTCGAAGCATCGGCTGGGCGCATGCCATCGACAGTGGCTTGGACCTGGATCGGGTCGACGCGCTGCGTCGATTCGCTGACGCAGCCGAGGAGGACGAGGAGCGACAGCCAGGGGGCGAAGAGGCGCCGCATCGACTCGCCGAAGGCGACGTTCACAGGTTGGCGATGACGTCGCTGGTCAGATCGACCGCGGTGCGGCCGTTGTCGTTCGTGATGTCGCCAGAACGGACCACCAGGTCCTTGCTGGCGCTCGAGGCCGCAGTGCTCGCAGCAGTGCGGATCCTGCGATCCATCTCGCCCATCAGCAGCATGTAGCGAGCCGAACCGCGACGGACACCGTCTGCCTGGATCGTCTGCCATTCGGGCGTTGCCTCGCGCACCTTCTGCTCGTCGATCACGGCAGGAGCCGAGGTATTGCTCGCGCTGCCAAAGTAGACGACCGCATCCGCCTTGAGGTCGACCTGCGCCAACGCGCAGGAGACCGCGAGGAGCAGAGCAGCACAAAGGCGCGTAAACCGAGGCAAGTTGACCATGACCAGATACCCCCGACTTGGAGACCGTCTGTCCAGGTGCCGACCGAGCGCCCGGACGGGAAACGCATCGGCAAGGCTCGTGCCCAAGTCCACATGGCGAATACGGCGATATTCCCATGCCTAGATTTGGAAAGGACTTCTGGTGCATGAATTATTTTTTAGCCACGCCGAGACACTGCCAAACCTGCCGTCCGATCGCAATTCGCCATCCAGCCATCGAGGCCGCCGCCATTATTGGCCACCGATTGGCCGATATCTTGCCCCTCGCCGCGTGCCGACTCGTTCGGCAAGCCCCAGCTCGACCAGCGTCTGCAGGTCGCGCAACCCAGTCCGGTGCGACACGCCGGCGGTGGTCATGTGGTCCTGGGTGCCGATCGAGCCCTTCTCGACGAGCTGGTCGTAGAGCACCCGGATTCTGGGAGGAAGGCTGTCGAGGAGAACTGGCCCTGCACCCGTTTGCCTGCTGGGCGGAGCTTCTGCTTCGCTACCGCTCGCTCCAGGATTGTCCACGCTCGCCGGCACCGCAGCAGACACCTCCACCGGTGTCTCGACCGGTATCACGGACTCGGCGGGACGAACACCAGCGGGCAAACCCGAGGGTAGTGCCGACGGCACAGGCAACGAGACAACTGCCTCCGCTACCGAAGGAAGGCTCGGACCAGCGGCGGGATTGAGCGCACCGGGCGCGACCATGGGGGCAGCTGGCGATGCGGCGGGCATCGGCAGCAGAGGCTGAATCCCGCCACCAGCGCCGCCAGCCTGGACCGGCAACGCCGCGAACACATCGCGCCGCTCCACGAGTTCGCCGGTTGCCAGCACCATGGCCCGATACACCGCGTTGCGCAGTTCGCGGATGTTGCCCGGCCACTCGCGCCGGAACAGTTCGTCCATCGCGTCGGTCGCAAACCCGCGGACCCGGCTCTCGCCCGATGCCGCGACCTCGCTGCGGAACTGTTCGACGAGTCCCGGGATCTCCTGCCGCCGGTCGCGCAGCGGCGGCACCTGCACCACGATGCCCTGGAGTCGGTAGTAGAGGTCCTCGCGGAAGCGGCCGTCGGCAACCATCTGCGCGATGTCGCGGTTCGTCGCTGCGACGACGCGCACATCGATCGGCACCGGCTCGGCGCCACCGACGCGATCGACTTCGCGTTCCTGCAGCACGCGCAACAGTTTGACCTGCACGTCGAGCGGGATCTCGCCCACCTCGTCCAAGAAGATCGTGCCGCCGTTCGCCTGCTCGAACTTTCCGACCTTGCGGCGGTCCGCGCCCGTGAACGCGCCCTTCTCGTGGCCGAACAACTCGCTCGCGAGCAGCGTCTCCGACAACGCAGCGCAATGCACTTTGACGAGCGGCCCGTTGGCGCGGCGGCTCCATCGGTGCAGCAAGTTGGTCAGCACTTCCTTGCCCGAGCCGGTCTCGCCCAAGAACAGCACGCCGAGGTCGGTCGGCGCGACGCGGCGCAGCGTGCGATAGACCTCGCGCATCGCTGGGCTCGTCGCCGTGATGCCAGCGCGCCGCAGGCTCGCGTCGACCTCGACCGCGGCAGGCGTCAGCGCAGAGCCCGACGCGAGATGATGCCGCAGCACTTCGAACAAGAACTCTGCCGACGCAGCCTCTTCGGGAAACACCGCGAGCGCGCTGGTCGGTCGCTTGTCTTCGATGTCGCTTTCCTGCGCTTGCTCGACCACGCGTTGCCACGCCTCGAGCACGCGCAGCACGAGCGCTTCACCGGCAGAACGATCCGCATTGGGAGCGAGCAGTTGGAACTGACCAGCACCCGAGTGGCACAAGAGCCCGCCGCGCGGCAAGTGCTCGCGCAACACCGCGGCGAAGCGACGCAGGCCGCGCGGACGGCTCGCTCCATCGCCGAGGCCAAGCGCCACGAGTGCGAGCGGCGCGCCGCGCGATTGCGCCACCGCGACCTCCTCTGCGACGCGGCGACGGAAGTAGTCCGGACCAAACGTGCCCGTGACGGGATCCATCACTGCGTGGCTGTAGAGCTGCGCGTTGTCGAGCGCGACCGCCGCTTGCGCCGCAACCGTCGCGAGCAGTTGGAGGTCGAGTTCGCCAGGACGCTGCGCGTGGAACCCGAGCAGCACTGCGCCGCGACACCGGCCACCGACGACCATGGGCACGCCGACCATGCTGTTCACGGACGGCAAGCGCGCGAGCAAGTCGGCGAAGTTGGCTTGCACGCGACACAACGCAAACGGGCCGAGCGCGCGCGACAAAAACGAGAAGGTCGGAGCGAGATCCAGCCGCTCGACCTCGGCGCCGCCGTGCAAGTCGACCTTGCCCGCATCGGGATCGAGCACCGCGATGCGAATGCGATCCGCCGCGACGTGCTCTTCGCAGAACCGGCGCAGCACCGCGATCGTGTGGTTCTCGTCGAGTTGCGAGGACAACTCGCGCATCGCGCGATTGAGCGTTTCGAGGTCGAACAAGCGACCCTGCAAGTCGCCCGCCATCTTGTTGAACGTGCGCGCGAGCTGGCCAAGTTGGCCCTTCTCGTCGACTGGCACGCGCGCTTCGAGCTGACCATCCGCGAGCAACTGCGCGCCGCGTTCGATCTGCTCGATCGGGCGACTGATACGCGAGCTCACGACGAATGCGACGAACGCAGACAACACGAGCAGCAAGCCTGCGACGAGCACGAAGAATGCGCGCACCGGGATGCGTCCGATCGACAGGTCGAGCGTCGCGGGCTGATCCGGCTGCGCCAACGTCAGCAAGGCGCGCGGAGTGTCCTGCAGGTCGCGCAACGCCGCGTAGCCGCAGAGCCAATCGCCGAACGCGGAGCTCACGCGCTGCACGACCGATCGCCGTTGGTCGAGCGCGTCGAACATCGCGCGTTCGCGCGACAGCATGCTCGCCGCGTCGCGACCGTGATCGAGCAACGCATTGGGATCGACGCGCGAGCCAGCGACTTCGAGCGGATAGCCGCGCGGATCGCACAACAACACGGACGCGCCGGGCGCCAACGCGCCGAGCAAGTCAGCGCCGAGCGGACGCGACACGGTGAGCGCCAGCATCCCGCCGCGCACCAAAGACTCGCTGCGCACGGCGATCACGACCGATCCCCACTGCAGGTAGATGCCCGGGTCGAGTCGCGCGGGCACTTCCGCGCTCGCCAACCGCGCATCGCCAGCGACCGTCGTCACGACTTGGTCCGCGCGACCTGCTTGCGCTGGGCTCCATTCGAGCTTCAGGAAGCCGCCCTTCCATTCCGGCGGCAGTTGGCCTGCGAGTAGTTGCTGCAACTCGGGCATCGCTTGCCCAACTCGCTCGCGCAGCGCTTCGTCCGCGGCAGCCGACGTGCGCGCGGTGTAGAGCGCAGACAGATCCTGGATCCACTGCTGCGCCGACGCGCGCAGTCGCTGCATCTGGTCGGCGAGTTGACCTGTCGCGTTCTCGACTTGGCGCCGCA
>JBEELK010000285.1:0-26728 GCA_041168165.1 Planctomycetota bacterium
GAGGATCGCGTGTTCGGCTGGTGCGGAAGCGTGATCACGCCCTGACGCGGGGATCGCTCAGAGCGCGATGCGCTCGCCCTGCTGCGCCACGGCAAAGCCCGCGGCTTCGATGCTGCGCACGAGCGCTTCGTCGTGCAGCACGGGGTTCGTGTGGTTGCAGTGCAAGAAGCGAACGGAGCCCGGCTTTGCGCGCACGCGATCCGCAAGGCGACGCATCGTGTCGGTCATCAACGGATGCGGGATCTCAGCGAGGCTGCGCTCTGGCAGTTCGCGGCCATCGAAGAACGTCCCGTCGACATACGCGACATCCACGCCGTCGAGCAGTTCGTCGAGCAGCGCAGGCGCACGTTCCCATGCGTCGATGTCGGGCACGAACAACGCAGCGCGCTGCGGGCCGCGAATCACGAACGCCATCGTGTCCGAGAACTCGTCGCGATGCGGAACCGGGATCGCAGTGACCGAAACCTCAGGGATCGGCGAGAACGGCGCGCGCGCTGCTTGCGGCAGCAGCGCGAGCTGGCGCAGCGCCAACAGCTGCTTCCACGGACCGTGCTCCGACAAGAACGCAGCCATGCGCGGCGAGCAGTAGGTCCGCACTTCGCTCGTCGATGCGACCTCTCGCCCGAAGTGCGCAAGCCCGAGGTAATGGCCGATGTGCGCGTGCGTCAGCAACACCGCATCCACCGGTTGCCGCGCGCGACCTTCGATCCCGGCGAGGCGATGCAGCAGCGCAACCTGCTCTTCGACGCGCGGCGTCGCCTCGACGAGCAGCAACTGGCCGCTCGGATGATGCGCAACGCCAAGGCACGCGGGCCACAAACTGCGCCCCGTGCTTCGGGCAGACACACAGCACGCGCGCTCGCAGCCAAAGTGCGGCAAGCCGCCGTCCTGCGCGATGCCGAGCACGAACAACTCGACAGGAGGACGATCCGCAGCGGGCGCTGGCGCATGCGCAGCGCACGCAGCGAGCGCTGCACAGCAGAGGAGCAGCAGCGAACTCGCGAGCCCGCGCGAGCGCATCACTTGTTTCCGCTCGGGGCTTCCTTTGGCTGCTCCGCGGTCGGCACAGGCTTGCCCTCAGCACGTTGCTTCAACTTCTGCAGGCTTGCTTGCTGAAACTCCTTGGCCTTCTCCTGCAGAACGCCAAACCAAACGAACCAACGCTCGACGAACGTGCCGACGGAGCTCTCGTCGCTCCACGTCACCACCGTTCCTTGACCGCCGACGGAAGCGACCGCGCGGATCGAGCCGCGGCCAATCTGCTCCTGCTTGCTGTCCTTGCCGAGACGGCTCATGAACTCGTAGTCGACGCCGTCCTCGCGCACAGCCACGAGCTGCAACGCCGCTTCGTTCTGGTTGGACCGCCACACGATGCGATGGCCAGGCTTGCCGGCCTCCCCTTCCACTTCGACCTTCGTGTCGGTTCGCGCGGTGCCCGACAGCGTGGTCCACTCTTGCCAACTGCGGAAGTCCGCGAATAGCGGCACGAGTTGCGCTGTGGGAACCTCGATCTGCGCCTGCGACTCGATGCGCCAAGAGGCGGGCAAGATGGAGCTGAGGCCGAAGTAAAGCGCCACGGTGCCAACGAGCGCGATGAGGCCGATGCGGAGTTCGGACGACATTGGGCCGAGGACGGTAGCCGACGACGATGCGGCGAGCCATCGCGCTGCGTATCGTGCGGCGATGCCGAATTCGTCTTTGCGCAGGAACTTCGCAGCCGCGGCACTACTCGCAGCCTTCGCTGGATGCTCGGGTTCGCCTCGCAGCGAGGATCCGAAGCCGACTCCGCCATCGCCGCTCGCATCCTTCCGCGCGCCCGCCGTGCGCACGGAGCAAGTCGTCGATGACTACCACGGCGAGCCGATCCCCGATCCCTACCGCTGGCTGGAAGACCAGGACGGCGACGAAGTCGCGGAGTTCGTGACGGCGCAGAACGCTGCGACGCGCGCCGTGCTCGACGCGATCCCGCAGCGTGGACCGATCGAAGAGCGCCTGCGCGAACTGTGGAACTACGCGCGCCGCGAGCCGCCGGTCCGCCGCGGCGGACGCTGGTTCTGGCGCCAGAACGACGGATTGCAGAACCAGGACGTGCTGTGCTGCGGCGACGACCCGCGCGGCGAAGGCGAAGTTCTGCTCGATCCCAACGCGATGAGCCAAGACGGCACGCTCGCGGTGAGCGCGCTGTCGATCTCGCACGATGGCGCGCGCATCGCCTACGCCGTCAGCAAGAGCGGCAGCGATTGGCGCACTTGGCGCGTGCTCGACGTCGCGACCAAGACGACGCTCGCGGACGAGGCGACGTGGTCGAAGTTCGCGCAAGCGGCGTGGACCAAGGATGGCCGCGGCTTCTTCTACCAGCGCTATCCGCAGCCGAAGGACGGCGAGACGTTCCAAGCGCAGAACCTTCAGCCGCAACTGTGCTACCACGTGGTCGGGACCGATGCGGCCCAAGACCGCGTGGTCTACGAGCGCCCCGATGAGCCCAAGCTGGGCTTTGGACCGCGCGTGACGCACGACGGCAAGTTGCTCGTCATCGGCATCTCGCAAGGAACGGATCGCAGGAACCGCATCGCGTTGGTCGACCTGCAAGACGAAGGCTGGCCCGTGCGCATGCTCGTCGCTGAAGCGAACGCGCGATACCAGTTCGTCGGCAATGACGGGGACACGCTGTGGTTCCACACCGATCTCGACGCGCCGCACGGCCGCATCGTCGCGATCGATCGCAAGGACCCAGCACAACTTCGCGAAGTGATCCACGAGCAAGCCGCGACCCTGCAAGACGCCGTGAAGCACGGCGGCGGATTCCTCTGCAGTTACCTCGAAGACGCGAGCAGCGCGTTGCGCGCATTCTCCACCGACGGCGCGGACCTCGGCGAGATCGCGTTGCCATCGATCGGCACCGTTGCGCAACTCGAATGCGAGCCCGACGCGACGGACGTCTACTGCACGTTCTCGTCGTTCTTGTCGCCGCCAGCAGTCCATCGCATCGCGACCGACGCGAAGACCGCCGAACCGCTTGTTGCTTCATCGTTCCGCGGCGATGCGAGTCGCTACGTGCAAAAGCGCGTGTTCTTGCAGTCGAAGGACGGCACGCGGCTTTGCCTGTTCTTGACGCACCGACGCGGCATCCGGCTCGACGGCAAGGCGCCGTGCCTCTTGTACGGATATGGCGGCTTCGGGATCTCCGTGACGCCGACGTTCCGTGTGCCCAACTTCGTGTTCTGCGAGCGCGGCGGCATCTACGCGCAGGCCGTGCTGCGCGGTGGCGGCGAGTATGGCGAGGCGTGGCACAAGGACGGGATGCTCGGCAACAAGCAGAACGTCTTTGACGACCTGTTTGCGTGCGCCGACTTCCTCGTGCGCAATCGCTACACCGACAACGCGCGGCTTGCGATCCAAGGCGGCAGCAACGGCGGGCTTCTCGTCGGCGCGTGCCTCGCGCAGCGGCCCGAACTGTTCGGCGCGGCGATCCCAGAAGTCGGCGTGCTCGACATGCTGCGCTACCACCGATTCACGATCGGCTGGGCTTGGGCGCCGGAATACGGCACGAGCGACGACGCCGAGCAGTTCGCGTGGCTGCGCCGCTACTCGCCGCTGCACAACCTCGAGCGCGGACGCGCGTATCCGCCGACGCTCGTGATGACGGGCGACCACGACGACCGCGTGCTGCCAGGCCACAGCTACAAGTTCGCGGCGGCACTGCAGGCAACGCAGGGCGGCGAAGCGCCGATCCTGTTGCGCGTCGACACCAGCACGGGCCACGGCGCAGGCAAGCCGGTCAAGAAGCGCATCGAAGAGGCTGCGGATCGACTCGCGTTCTTGTCCGCGACGATTGGCTGCTAACTCTCGCGCAACGTCGCGAGCGCGCGCAGCACGTCGTGCACTTCGACATCGGGCGGCGCAGAGCCCGAACCGACAACCGTGACAACGCGCGGGCCTAGCGGCGCAAATACGCGCGGCCAACCCGCGCCAAAGATCGCGACCGTCGGCACCGACAGCATCGCGGCGAGATGCGACGTGCCGCTGTCGTTGCCGACGAATGCTGCGCAGGTTTGCAATCGACGCGCGAGTTCGACGCACGACAACTCGGCGAGGAACTGCACCGAGCAGGGCCAATCCCAAGCGCGTGGATCGTCGCGTTCGTGCTCGGTTGGCCCCACAACGACTCGGATCGTCTCGCCTGCATGAGCGAGCGTGCGTGCGAGTTCGAGCCAACGATCGCGCGGCCAGCACTTGTCGCGCGCGCCGCTGCCGGGCGCGATCGCGATCGGACCGCCGCGCCCAACTTCGATGCTCGCAAGTTGCGCATCCTCGACGCGCACCAGAAGCCCGAGCTGCGCGCCGATCTGCAACGGGAGCGGTTGATCCCACCGCTGCGGCCTGGGATCGAACACCGAGATCTCGGGCCCCTCCACCGCGCGCACGGCGGGATCGTCGCTGACGATCGCAACGTAGTGCGCAAGTCGCGCACGCGCGCTCGCGGCACTTTCGTCGCGCAGCGCAAGCGCAAACATCGCGAGCGCCTCGCTCGACATCGCACGGTCGCAGGCCCCATAGGCCGCGAACACGTCGGCGAATTCGCGGACGCCGGCAAAGCACAGCTCCACCGGCGATCCAGCGCGCCGCTCCCAGCGCCGCCGCAGCGCGGCGAGCACGGGAGCCATCAGCAGCGTGTCTCCGAGCCCGCCGCGCCGGATCACCAGCACCGCGGGACGGGACAACGAGTCTGCAGCCGTTCGGCTCAGCCCTTCAGAGCCTCGTGGACCTTGCCGACCATCTTCGCGCTGGGCTTCAGCGTCTTGTCGCCGGCCTTCTTCCACTTCGCCGGGCACGCCTCGGTCGGGTTCTTGCTCATGTGCACGAACGCCGCGACCTTGCGCGTCAGTTCTTCCATGTTGCGGCCGACGTTGAGGAAGTTGACCTCGCTGCCGTGCAGCTTGCCATCCGGGCCGATGATGAACGTGCCGCGCAGCGCGAGGCCGTTGTCGAGGTAGACGCCAAACAGCTTGCTGACCTTGCCGTTCGGGTCGGCGGCCATCGAGTATTGGACGCCCTTCAGCTCGCCCTCGTCACGCTGCCACGCCATGTGCGTGAACTGCGTGTCGGTGCTAACCGTCACGACGTCGCAGCCGAGCGCCTTGAGCGCCTCATGCTGCTCCGCGAGAGCCGAGAACTCGGTCGCGCAGACGAACGTGAAGTCGGCGGGGTAGAAAACCAGCGCGCTCCAGCGGCCATTCTTCTTCTGGTCGGCGAGGTTGAAGCTGCCGAAGTCTTGCTTCTGCGGCTCGTAGGTCGACATCTGGAAGTCTGGGACAATCTGGCCGACCTGAATCGTGGTCACTTCGCTCATGGTTCTGCTCTCGGTGTCTTCGTTGGGGGAAATGCGTCCTGGATTGGGGCGAGAAGGCTAGCGAGCGTCCAGAAGCGGAGCCAGCGCGAACACCTTCCGCGCGCGCGGCACTTCGCCTCTGCAGCCGACCCGGTTTCGCCGTTCCCTCGCCCGCCCGATCTGGGCATCCTGTTCGCCCCGTGAACTCCAAGGACAACCCCGCCGAAGTCCCCCTCAACCCAAAGGCCACCGCTACGTCGACCGCGGCGATGGCGCTTGCCGCCGCCGGCGACGCGGAGTCCGCGCGCGACGTGTCCGCGCTCGACGCCTCGGCGCAGCAGGCTGCGCTGCGCCTTGGCAGCAAGAAGCAGAGCCTCGTCGAGCGATTGATCTACGGGCCGCTGCCTGCACTCGAAGAACTCCAAGCGGGCGCTCGTTCCTACCAGTCCGCCGAGCGGCGCGGCGCACTCGCGGTCGAGAAGGCGATCCTGTGCATGCGGCGCGGCGAAGCGTTCACCGCGGACGGCAAGCTGTCCGCAGAGTTGCGCAAGGCGGTCGCGGAGGAGAAGGCCTACGGCTTCACGGTGCCCGCGGAGTTTGGCGGCCTAGGTGGCAAGTATGTCGAACTCGCGCTCGCCGAAGAGGACCTCGCGGCCAACGGACTCGGCGCGCTCGCGGTCGAGATCTCCGGCGAACTGACGATCGGCGCGGGCTCGCTGCTCGCCTACGGCACCGACGAGCAGAAGCGCACGTTCTTGCCGATGATCGCCGAAGGCCAGTTGATGGCGTTCGGGCTCACCGAGGTCGGGGTTGGCGTCAACGCCAAGAAGGTCCGCGCCTACGTCGAGCCAGATCCCGCGACCGGCGGCTTCCGCCTGTTTGCCGATGGCGATCGCAACAAGCTGTGGATCACGAACGCGACGCACGGCGCGCTCGTTGGCCTCGTCGCGCGCGTCGGAAAGGACGGCAAGCAAGTCGGCTTGTTCGTGACGCGCTTGCCCGATCGCGACCTCACGCCTGCCGATGGCGTCGACTACGAGTTCTCGTGCACGCCATCTGGCGTCGACGCGTTCCAGCAGAACTTCAACGCGCGCATCCACTGCAAGAACCTGCCGATCCAGAAGGGAGGGCAGATCCAAGCCGACGGCGTTGAGGTGCTGTTCTACTGCCTGCGCATGGGCCGCTGCATGCTGGCGTCGATGGCGGCGGGCTACCAACGCATGTTCGCGGCCGACGCGGCGCACTACGCGAAGAACCGCGATGGCGTCGGCGGCCTCGTCGTGCGGCACGAACTGCCGCGCCTTGCGTTGGGCAAGATGCTCGGCGGCGCGCTGCAAAGCCGCGCGCTGAGCCATCTGTCGTTGAAGCAAGACCACGACGGCGTCGACCTGGCTGGCTTGCGCGACCTGACCAAGTCCGCGGCAGCCGGCACCGCGCTCGAGTCGTTGATCGCGTGCGAACGCGTTCTCGGTGGCCGCTCCTTTGACCGCACGGCGCGCGTCAGCGCAGCCCGCGCCAACATGCACGTGTTTGGCGTCGTCGAAGGCGAGGACGACTTGATCCTGATGGGCATGGTCAAGGACGTGACCGGCCCGTTCACGGATCGCTACATGGCGGGAATGCTCTCGGTGATCCAATCGATCAACGAGGACAAGGACGGCAAGCCCGTGCCCGCGGACCAGCGCATCCTGCGCATCACGCCGATGACGCTGTTCTCGCAGCCCAAGAAGGTCGTGCAAGCGACCGTCGGACTGCTCGGCAAGGGCTCGTTCTGGATGCTCGTGCTGTGGATCGTCGGCAACCTGCTGCTCGAGTTGCTGACGCTGCCGCTGCTGCTCGTGCCGACCAACTGGATCCCGCGCTACCAACTGCTGCCGGAGTCGCTGCGCGGCTATGCGCGCGCGGCCGAGCGGCGCTTGCGTTGGCTGCGTTGGGGCTATCTCGGCATCAACTTGTGGTTCCAGCTCGAACTGACGCGCGCGCAACTTCCGCTGCAGCGCCTCGGCAAGGCAATCGAACACCTCGTTTCGATCGTCGTGCTGTGCAACCACGCGAAGGTCGAGGATGCGTCACAACAGCGCGCCGCCGCGCTGCAGTGCGAGTTGCTGCTGCAGAAGGCCAAGGCGCTGCCGCTGCTCACCGGATTGCCGCAGATGGAGCGCATGCGCAAGCTCGTGAAGGGCGTCGGCGATGACGTCGAGAAGGGCACGGCGACGCTGCTCGATGGCGTGGAGCCGCATGCCTACGCGCACCCGTTCGAGCCCGCGCAGAAGAAGCAGAAGCGCGCGAACTGACGCCGCCACGACGAGCAGCCCACGATGCGCATCCTGTTCCTCGCGCCTGACACGCACGTCTACAACCACGGCTTCGTGCAGGGGCTCGTGGAGGTCGGCGCCGAGGTCTATGGCATCGGGCCCCATCCACGCGAGCGCGTGCGCGAGGATGCGCTGCGCATGTTGCGTGGCTACGCGCAGTGCCAGGACATGTTCTCCGCCGACGCGCTGCTCGACGCGGCCAAGCGAACGGGCGCGCCGTCGTTTGACCGGATCGAGACGATCGACGAACCGATCATCGAACCCGCAGCTCATGTGCGCGAACGGCTGCAGTTGCCTGGTCTGTCCGTCGCGACTGCGCGGCTATGCCGCGACAAGGTCGCGATGAAGGCGTTCTTGCGCGAGCGCAACATCCCATGCGCAGCGTCGGCGCAAGTCGCATGCGAAGCGGACGCGCTGCGCTTTGCGGAGCAGCACGGCTATCCCGTCGTGTGCAAGCCGATCGCGGGCTTTGGCTCGCTGCAGACCTTTGCATGCAAGGACCGCGCAGAACTCGATGCGGCGCTGCTCGCACTGCGTCCGTCGGCACAGAACCCAGCGGCGATCGAAGAGTTCGTCGAAGGCCACGAAGGGTTCTTCGACACGATCACCGACAACCACGGCGTGCGGCACGAGTTCGCGGCGCACTACTTCCCTGGCTGCCTCGAGGCGAGCAAGGATCGATCGATCGCGCCGCAGATCGCGGTGACGAATCGCGTCGAGCAGGATGGCTACTCCGAGTTGCGCAAGCTCGCGCGCTCCGTCATCGACGCGCTGTCCTTGCGCAACACGGCGACGCACATGGAGTGGTTCTTTGGGCAGAAGGGCCTGAAGTTCTCCGAGATCGGCGCGCGCCCTGCCGGCGAGAAGATCTGGGACATGTATCGCTTCGCCAACGAGTTCGACGTCTACCGCGAATGGGCGCTCGCGACGTTGTCTCGCCCATCGGTTCAGCGTCCCTCGCGCCGCTATGCAGCGGGCTCGGTGCAGATCCGTCCCGATCGCGACGGCCGCGTCGTCGGCCACGATGGGATCCAAGAAGCGTGGGCCGAATGCGGCAAGCACGTCTACGAGTACGAAGTGCCGCGGCCCGGCGAAGCCACCAAGCCGCTCGACAAGGGTTGGTTGTGCAACACCTGGTTCCGGCTGCGCCACGAGGACTACGACGCGCTACGCGGAATGATGACGCGGATCGGCGCCACCGTTCGCTGCCGCGCGCAGTGAACGAACTTCAGCAGCCTGTTAGGGCACGAGCACGATCGCGCCGATGCGGCTGCGGTCCTCGAGCCAGCGATGCGCTGCCGACGCGTCAGCGAGTGGAAGCACGGTGATCGGCGGCGGCTTGACGGCTCCCTGCTGCACCACGGTGAACAGCGCTTGCGCCGAGCGCTGCAGTTCCTGCACGGTGCGTGTGTAGTCGAGCAGCGTTGGCCTCGTGCAGAACAGCGAGCCATTGCGCGTCAACTCCAGCAAGTCGAGTGGCTCGGGCGCGCCGCTGCTGTTGCCGAACGCGACCAGCATGCCGCGCGCACGCAAGCACTGCAGCGAGCGCAGCAACGTCGACCTGCCCGTCGAGTCATAGACGACGTCCACGCCCTTCCGCTTCGTCGCGATGCGCACCACCTCGACGAAGTCTTCTTCGCCATCAACGATCGGACGATGGCAGCCGTGCTGCATCGCGGCCTCGGCCTTTGCCGCGACGCTCACGACGCCATGCACGTGCGCGCCAAGGTGGCGCAGCCATTGGCACAAGAGCAGCCCGACGCCGCCAGCCGCAGCGTGCACCAACGCGCGCTGCCCCGGCCCCACGCGCCACACGCGTCGCACCAGCATCTCCGCCGTGAGGCCCTTGAGCAGAATCGCCGCCGCGGTCACGTCGTCGATCGCGCGCGGGATCGGCACGCAGCGCCATGCCTCGACGCATCGATGCGTCGCATACGCGCCGGGCGCGCCCGCGATCGCGTAGCCGACGCGATCTCCGACGCGCAGGTCGGTCACGCCATCGCCAACTTCGAGCACTTCGCCGACCGCTTCCTGGCCGATGCCGTGCGGCAGCGACGGCAACGGATAGAGGCCGTTGCGGTTGTAGACGTCGATGAAGTTGACGCCGATCGCGGTCTGGCGCAGCAACACGTGATGCCGCGGCGGAGACGATGGCTCGCATTCGGTGCGCACGAGCTGCTCAGGACCGCCGTGCGCGCGCAACGTGATGGCGAAGGACACGCGCCCATCCTACGCGCGCGATGTCGCATTCGACCGCGCCGCTTCCGCGCATACGAGGCAGCGCAGCAACGCCGCGTGCCATGGGCGCGATCGCGATGGCGGCCCACCAGCCTCGGCATCGTCGGCAAGCACCGCAACACGAGCCGATGCCTTCCCGATCAAGGCAGCGCGCGCGGGGTTCCGAAGAACGCTGGCATCGAACGCCGAGGAGCCAATCCTGGCCCGGCTCCGCTGCCTTCCGTATCGTCCGCCGCACTATGGCTCGCACGCCGCAACAACTCGACGAGATCCGCCGCAAGGTCGCGCAGATCACCTCCTGGTACCACCGCATCGACCTTGGCGACGGCATCGAGACGCCGGGCCACTTCCGGATGACGGACTACCTGAAGCACTACCACTTCCCCGAGCGCATGGACGGCATGCGCGTCCTCGACGTCGGCGCGAGCACGGGCTTCTTCGCCTATGAGTTCGAGCGCCGCGGCGCGGCCGAGGTGGTCGGCATCGAGTTGCCGAGCTGGGGCGACCACGACTGGACGCCGCGCTATCGCCGTGAATTCGAGGCGAAGGCGCAGACCGAGAAGCAGAACATCGATCGCGAAGTGATGCTCGATGGCTTCACGGTGGTCGGCCAAGCACTTGGCAGCACGCGCGTGAAGCGCTCGTTCCAGACGATCTACGACCTCGACCCGAACAAGCTCGGCCAGTTCGACCTCGTGTTCTCGGGCGCGATGCTCATGCACGTGCGCGACCCGATCCTCGGCATCCAAAAGATGCGCGCGTGCTGCAAGCCGACCGGTCGCCTCATCGTGTCGCTGTCGACGACGATGCCTGACGCCAAGGAGCCGATCGCGCGCTTCGTTGGCGAATGGAACCAGTGCAACTGGTGGCAGATGAGCCCGCGCGCGCTCGACGAAGTGTTGAAGTGCTGCGACTTCGACCGCATCGAGAACCGCGAGATCTACACGCTGCAGGACGTGACCGGGCAGTTCCACGACCCGACGTACGTCTGCCACGCGTTCCCGCGTCAGGACTGACGCGACCGCGCGCGAAAGAGCCTCACTCTTCCGCGAACCACACCGTCTCGGTCAGCAACTCGCGCAACACCGAGGTCGCAAAGCAGCCGCGCGGCAGCGTGAACGACACCGTCACGGCATCGGGCGCAGCTTGGTCGGCAGCGGCGTCCGCGACGGGCATTCGCAGAGGACGACGTTCGCCGGCGCCAAAGCCAAACGGCAGGTCGACGAACTGATCGCGCGTGATGCCGATCGCCGCCATCGCCTCGTCCTCGATCCGCTTTGGCTCGCCGATTGGGTCCGGCATCTTCGGCCCGTGCATCGGCCCGGACGGCGACAGCTCGAACGCGTCCGCGCGCGGCTGTTCGCGCACCGGATCCTCGATCGGGAAGCACGCGTGGTTGCGGTGCAGGATCGCGAGGTCGCCCTTCTGCAATTGGCCGAGTGCCTGCAACCGCGCCATCACGACGCGGTTGAAGATCTCGCTCTGCACGGCGGCGACGCACAGCCCAAAGACGCGCCGCGGCATCGTGCGCGCGAGCGACGCGGCGCCGCCCGACAGGATCTCGACGCCGCGCTGCAGGTTCGCGCCGCGCTTGCCAAATCGCTGCTCGCCGAAGTAGTTCGGCACACCGATGCGCTGCAGTTCGAGCAGCGCGTTGCGCGCGATCTCTGCGTCGCCATCCTTCGTGCCGCGCAGGGTGATCGAGAAGCGGTTGCCGCGCAGGTGCCCCATCTGGAGCTTGTTGGTGTGCCGCGTCACGTGCAGCACCTTCCAGTTGGCGCCCTCAAGACCGCGCGCGTTGTTGTCGTGCACGCCGTGGACCGAGATCCACTGACGGCTCACGGCCTGCTTGTCCTTGAGGCCGGCGACGCCGACGGAACGAGGGTGCACCTTGAGCGCCGCGCCAATCTCGTCGACGAGGTCGATGGTCGATAGCCCGCGCTTCTCGATCCACAGGAACAGGTGCTCGCCGTGCTTCTGCGGTTCGTAGGCCGGGATCTCGTCGACGACGAAGTCCTCGGGTTCGACCTTGTAGCGGCCGGACAAGAATCCATGGCTGGTGCCGCGCGGAACAGGACGGGTGGGTTTGAGGTCCATCGCGCGGCAATCCAGCAGCAGTCGAGCGGGCAGGCACTGCGCCGCTCGTCCGCAATCAGTCCTTCTTGGCCTTCCTGGAACGCTTCGGCTTCTCCTGCGGTGGCTCTGGCTGCGGCTCGGCCGCAACGGGAACCTCTGGCTGCGCGATCGGAGCCGGCTTGAACGCGGCGACCGGATCGCGGCCAGTCGCGTAGGCGAGCAAGCGAGCGAGTTCATCGCGCATCTGCGCGCGCAGGACGATGCGGTCGATCTGGCCCTTCTCGAGCAAGAACTCGGAGCGCTGGAAGCCCTTCGGCAGCTCCTTCTTGATCGTGGTCGCGATCACGCGCGGACCGGCAAAGCCGATCAGCGCGCCCGGCTCGCCGAGCAGGAAATCACAGACCGACGCGAACGACGCGGTGACGCCGCCCGTGGTCGGGTGCGTCATCACCGAGATCGACACGCCGCCCTTGCGGTTCAGCTGCGAGAGCGCGCCGCAGGTCTTGGCCATCTGCATCAGCGACACGGCGCCTTCGTGCATGCGCGCGCCACCCGAGCAGGCGAACAGGATCAGCGGTTGGCCGATCTCGGCGGCGAGCTCCGCCGCGCGGGCGACCTTCTCGCCCACCACCATGCCCATCGAGCCGCCGAGGAACTGGAAGTTCATCACGGCCAGCACGCAGGGGATGCCCTTGATCGTCGCAGTGCCCGCGATCAGCGCGTCGGTCTCGCCCGTCTTCGCTTGGGTCTGCGCCAACTTCTGGTCGTAGGGAACCTTGTCGTTGAAGCCCAGACGGTCGACCGGCATCAGCTCGGTGAACCGCTCCTGGAACGACCCCGGGTCCACGGTCAGCGCGATGCGCTCGCGGCCGGGCAGCGTGAAGTGGTAGCCACAGGATCCGCAGACCCGCTGCTTCTGCTCAAACTCCTTACGGAAGAGCATGCCGCCGCAGGACTCGCACTTGATCCAGAGTCCTCCGGGCATGTCCTTCTTCTTGCCGAAGCGGGTCCAGGCCATGGTCTTGGGTTCCGTTGCGTCCGTCACGATGGGGTTCTCGGGCGGCGAACCATACCGGCCGCCGGGTCCGGGGCCATAGAAAGGGCGGACGAAACGGCTGTGGCAGCCCTGCGCGTCAGCCGCGCGCCGCGGCCGCGGCCTTGCGCAACTCCGCGATCTTGGCCTGCCGATCCGGCGCGCCGAAGACCGCGGTGCCGGCCACGAACACGTTTACGCCCGATGCCGCAGCCATCGCGATCGTGGACGGGCCGATGCCACCGTCCATCGAGATCTCGCCGGCAAACCCCATCGCCCGCAGCGCGCGCGGTCGCTCGAGCGCAGACGGCATGAACTTCTGGCCGCCAAATCCCGCGAACACGCTCATCACGAGGACCAAGTCGAGTTCGGCGACGTAGGGGCGCAGTCGTTCGACGTCGGTGTCGGGCTGCAGCGACAGACCCGCCTTCTTGCCGCGAGCGCGGATCGCGCGCAACAGGCCCATGGCATCGCCAAGTTGGTCGACTTCGACATGGAACGTGAGGCAGTCCGCGCCCGCGTCGAGGAACGCATCCGCGTACTTCCACGGGTTCGTGATCATCAGGTGCACGTCGAGCGGCTTTGTCGCGCACCGGTGGATCGCCTCCACAACCACGGGCCCGAACGTCAGGTTGGGCACGAAGTGACCGTCCATGACATCGAGGTGAAGCCAATCCGCGCCGCCTTGCTCGACCGATTGGACCTCGTCCGCAAGGCGCGAGAAGTCGGCGGCCAATAGGGACGGCGCGATGCGAATCGGGTGGCTCACGCCCCTTGTTTACCGCTTGGCATCGCAACACGCCATCGGCGCGCAATCGGCAACTTGCAGGCCCTGCGCGGCATTTGCCGATGCCAGGGCGAGATCCGGCAAACCCGTTTCGAGACTTCATCGACCGCGCCAGTGAAGTCGATTCCGGGACACCACTTGGGAGAGGCGCACCTGGAGATGTTCTCGATTCGATTCCGTGCGGTCGCGGCGGCGGCCCTTCTGTCTGCGTGCGGCGGAGGCGGCGGCGCTTCTGCCGACATCAGCGCCGGAATGGCGAGCTACGGCGCGCTTGCGCTCGTGAGCAGCCAACCCGCGGACGGCGACGTGCAAGTCGCCACCAACGCGTCGCTCCGACTCACGTTCGACAATCGCGTCGTGCTCGCGTCGCTGCAGCGCACCGACACGACGTTGACAGTCGTCGGTGATGACGAAGCCATCGCGGGCACGTGGACCATCGGCGAGAACGGGACCGTCGCGACCTTCGCGCCGCAATCGCCGCTGCAACCCGAGACCGACTACGTCTTCACGCTGTCGCCGTTCACGTGTGACGCCGAAGCGCGCATCCTCGAAGTCGGGCGCACCTTCACGTTCCGCACGCTCGACCAGACGCCGCCAGCCATCGCGAGCGCGAACGTCGCGCAGGGCGAGCCCAACCGCAGTCGCACCGCGCCGCTGCAGGCGCTGCTCAACGATGACATTGCGCCATCGAGCGTCACGCAGAACACGGTGAGGCTCACGGACTCGTTTGGCGCGTCGTATCCGGTGACTCGCGCCGTGTCGGGCCGATCGATCACGGTCACGCCGATCGCGGACCTCCCCGGCAGCCGCCAGATGACGCTGACCATCACGCGCGACGTCACGGATCGCGCCGGCAACGCGGCGGGCACGGACTGGACGGTCTCGTTCACGACCGCCGCCGACGCCACGGCGCCCGCCGCGATGTCGGTGTGGCCCGGCACGAACGCGACCGGCCTATCGCCCAACGTCGAGCCGATCTTCACGTTCAACGAGTCGATGGACCCGAACACCGTCGAGCCGTCGTCGGTGCTGTTCCAGGATGAGTTCGGCAGCATCCTCGGCTACACGATCGCGTGCAGCGACGACCAACGCACGCTGCGCATCTGCCCGTTGCAATCACTGGCCGAGGGCCGCCGCTACACGCTCGCCTTCGTGGTCTCGGGTGCCGCGGTGACCGATGTCAGCGGCAACGCGCTGACGCAGACCGTCGCCACTTCGTTCACGACTGGCACGGACCGCACGGAACCCGCGCTGCAGAACGCGCAGCCCGCCAATCTCGAAGCGCGAGTCAGCCTCAACGCGACGCCGCGGGCAACCTTTACGGAGCCGCTGGATTCGGCATGGGTCACGTCAGACACCATTCAACTGCTCGTCGACGGCGTGCCAGCACTCGCAGTGCTCACGATGCCCGACAGTACGACAGTGCAACTCGAGCCGGTCCTCGACCTCGCGCCGGACACGCAGTGCACGCTGATGTTGAAGGGCGGTGCCAGCGGCTTGCGCGACCAAGCGGGCAACCGATTGGCACAAGACATCACGCTGACGTTCACCACCGCGGATGACGTGACGCTGCCGACTGCACAGTTGCAGCCCGCCGACGGCGCAATCGGGGTTCCGCCAGCAATGCGCGCGAGCCTCGTGTTCGGATCGCAACTCGATCCTCTGACCGTGTCGGGTTCGACGATCGAGCTCCGCACGGACGCAGGCCAGAGCATTCCTGCGCAAGTGTCGTTGACGAGCGAGAACCGCGTCGTCGTCGTGACGCCGCTCGTGCCGCTGCAGCAGAACACCTACTACCGCACGTTCGTCCGCGGCGGCGCCTCGGGCGTTCGCGAGACCTCGGGCAACTGGCTGTCGCAAGATCTCGGCGCGCGCTTCCGCATCGGAACGTCGCAGGACTTCTCGCCGCCGTCGGTCACGCTCACCGTGAACGGCATCGACGCATCACGCCGCACGGGCCTCGTGCTGCCCACCAGTGAGTTCACGGTCCACGTCGATGCGCTCGACGGATCGCAGTCGCCGGACATGGGATCGGTGCGCGTGGACTTCACAGGCGAGGGCTCATCTCCGTCCGCAAGCGGGCTCTACGCCGGCGCCACCATCGCATTCCGCAGCTTCCGCGCGCAGATGCCGGTGACGATGGCCCTGCGACCCGGGCAATGGACGATGACGGCGCGCGTGTCGGATCTATCCGGCAACGTCGGCGTCTCCGCGCCCATCTCATTCACGGTGCTCGAAGCGACCGGCGGCCTCGTGCCGTTCGAGCGCACGCAAGTCATCTGGGCGCGCACCGACCTCGACCGCGACGGCAATGGACGCGCGGACTTCGACGATGACATGCTGCGCCTTGGCCTCGCGACCGCTGGCGACCCGCTCGGCACCAACGCGTTCGTTCGCGACGCGGCGTGCAACGCGATCCTCGCGCATGCGAACTCGCTGTTCGGCCGAAACGCGGCGGGCGAGCCCGTCAACGCAGACTCGATGGGCGCGCGCTTCACGTCGATTGGACCCGCCGGCCTGCCGCACATGCAGATCGCACTTGGCGGATTCGATCCGCAAGGCAACCGCAGCCGCGTCTATGGCAACCAGACGACGGGCGTGCTCGGCCGCGCCTACTACGACTATCGCAACGCGAACATCCAGGACCGCAACATCGGAACGTCGCCGGGACTCGGCGTGTTCCCGGGCGAGATGTTCCTCTACCAAGCGGACCTGCATCAGCAACTCTATCCGTCGTTCGTGACGATGTTCGCGCAGCGCTTCTTGTCGCTGTGTCCGAACATGGGCGGCACGCCGGCCGGCAGCAGCGCCATCGATGCGCAGGTCTTCACCGCGTCCTTCGATCCCGCCAACGCGACGAGCCAACAGCTCGCGCGCCACAACGCGGTGATGAACGCAATCGACGACTGGGCTCGCGCCACCGGCACCGTGCTCGCGCATGAGACCGGTCACGCTGTCGGCCTCGTCGCCCCCGGCCCGGCGCCTTCGGGCCTGTTTGGCGACTCTTCGCTCCACAACGCCAACGCGAGCGCTGCAGAAGTGATGGCCGCTGCCGTCGGCTACGAAGCGATGGTCAGCCTCGACTACGCATTCCGCGACACCGACGCCGCCTACATGCGGCACCGCATCCTCGTGCGATGAACGCCATGATCCGCATCCTGCTATCTCTCGCCTGTGCACTGCCGCTCTGTGGCCAGCAGCAGGCATCCACGTTGCTCCGCCTCGCGGACACCGCGGACGCAGTCGCAGTCGCGACGATGACCGCGGCCACGGATCCGTCGCCCGAGTGGCGGCGCGTGACGTTCCATGTCGATGAGTCGCTGAAGGGCGCGCTCGGCGCATCCTTCACCGCGTTGGAGCCAGCGGGCCGCTGCTGCGGCAATGCGCTCTACACGGTGGAGCCCGGCGAGTCCTACGTTGTCTTCTTGCAGTTGCGCGGCGGCGCTGTGCATCCGATCGCCGGCGAACGCGGCGTCGTGAAGGCGACGCCGGAGATCGTCGCGCACGTGAGAACGCTGCTGCAAAGCCGCGGCGACGCGAATGCACAGACGCGAGCACTTGCTCAGTGCCTTGCGCACGACGACCCGCGCATCGCGCAGGACGCGGCGCTTGCCCTCGGAACGCATCCGCACGCGGTCACCGATGCGGCGTCGCGCGACATGCTGCGCACGGCGCTTACGAGCCACGCGCACGCGACGTCGACGGCGCTGCCGTCGCTCGCGCTCGCAGTGGCGCGCGCCGATGGCGAACAGGCGGCAGGCCAGTTGTTCTCGCTCTACCTAGAGGCTCCGACAGACGACGGGGCCAACGCGTTGCGTCGCGCGTTGGAGTCGCTGCCGACGGCATCGGTCGCCGCCGCGGCCCGCGCGCGCCACGCGCACGAGGAAGCGCAGATCGTTCGCGCTGCGACGCTGTTCGAACAACGCGCCGACCCTGCAAACCTCGACGTGCTGCAGCGCATGCTGCGGCAGGCGGAGCGCGCCAAGTCGAAGGCGGCAGTCGTGAGTGCTTTGCTCGCAAATGGCGTCGAGCCCTCTCAGCTCGCGGGCCAAATCGACGAAGCCGTGCTGGAAGCCAGCAAGCAACTGCGCGCCCACAAGCAGAAGGCGCTGCGCCACGCAGCGACGCCAGCGCGATGAGCAAGAACGCCGCAACGCGACCCGAACTCGACCAACCGCTGCAGCGATTGCAGCTGTCGGCACGGTCGCGTCGTGCGGCGGAACAGCTCGGGCTCAAGACGGTTCGCGACTTCCTGCTGCTGGAGCACGATCGGTTCCTGGCAGCGCCTGGTTGTGGCGAACGCACCTGGCGCGAACTCGAGAGCCGCGTGTGCTCCTACCTCGGAATGCGCCTGTCCGACGCGGACGCGAGGCGCGACGACGATCGGCCGATCGCGCCCCTGCTCCACGACGAGAACGACGCGCTGCAGTTGCGCGACAATGGCATCGCGACCGTCGGCGACTTCCTTGCGCGGCCACGCGCCGACGCGCAGCGCATTCCATGCCTTCGCAAGAACGGCTGGCTGGACTTGCTCGAGGCGATTGCGCGCACGAGGCGCCAACCGCCGTCGGCAGCGTCGCTGCTGCCAGACGCGCTCCGCACAGCACAGCTGCGTTCCGCCGGCATCGTCGATCCTCTGCTGCAAGAACTGCTCGACCTCGGCTGCGAGACGATTGGCCACGCCATGTTGCTGCCCGCATGCACGTTCGAGGCTGGCGGCCTCCTCGGGCCCGACGCAGCTGCGACGATCCGTGCCGCCATCGGGCACTTGCTCGCGCCTGCGCTCGAGCCTCACGACGAAGCGACGGAGACCGACGCGGATTGGCCATCCCTTCGCGCGCGACTGCTCGCGGCGCTCGATGACGACAGCCGCGATTGGTTCTGCTCCCGCATCGGCATACCCGATGGCGATCGCAGCGCTGCTCCGCAATCGAAGCCAGCATCCGCAGAACTCGCGCAGCGGCGCGACGAAGCCGTTCGACAGCGCTTGCTGCGACGAGCTCCCACGCTCGTGCAGCGCTTGCGCCGCGAGTATCTCCGCGAACTCGACGCGTTCGAGGGCGCAGTGCCCATGGATCGCCTCGCCGCCGGCACTTGGCTCCACGCGATCGGCAAAGGCAGCGGCGATGCGGCGCTGCCGCTGCGTTTGCTCGCGTTCTGCTTCCCTGCCGAGGCGTTCTTCGACGGCAATTGCGTCTCCGCATCGCCGCCACGCGTCTGGACGCGCCTTCGTCAACGCATTCGCGAACTGACCGCAACGCGCTTGTTGCCCGTTCGGCTCGAGGACCTTGCGCACGGACTCTCGGACGTTCTCGAGTCCGTTCCGCGCGGCGTGCTGACACGTCTCATCGCAGAGCAACCGCGGCTGCAGATCCGCATTGACGACAAACGCGGCGAGTTCGTGCAACGAGCCCAGCCAGCGATCGAACAGAGGCTTGAGCGCATCCTCGCGGAGCGCGGTCGCCCCACTCGCTTCCTCGACCTCGTGTTCGACTACCGCGAACGCTACCAGAGCGCCAACGAGGGCAAGCTCAGCTCACACCTTCGCCGGAGCAGCCAGTTCGTGCAGCCAGCGGACGGCATGTGGAGCCTCGCCGCATGGCATGTCGACGAGTTGGAGCAACTGCGCCCAGAAGCGGAGCGCATCGTGCAGGCGATCTGCGCGGCCGACGGCAAGCAGAAGGTCGCGAGCCTGCACGCAGGCGACGAGCGTTCGCGATGGCTGCTCGATGGGCTCGTCCGTCGCGACGCGCGCATCCGTTGGCTCGGCCGCGGCGAGGCCTGCCCGGCGACGCTGCAGCAGTCTCGCGTGCTCGACCAGCTGCTGCGCGACTTCCGCAAGGCGGCGGGCGAAGTGCCGATGTCTCGCTTCGTCGAAAACCAACCGCTGGAGCGTCGCCGCCTCGTCGAGCGACTGTTGCAGCACAACCGCCTATTCGTGTTCCCGTCGCAAGATCGCATCGACGTGCTGACGAACTACCCGTTCAACGAAGAGCGACTGCAGCGCCTGCTGCGACTCGTCGATGACTTCCTCGTCGCGCGCAACGGCTATGCCGCGCTGCCTGTCGTACTCGAAGAAGTGAATCGCTGCGACCTCGGCGGCTCTTGGCTGCATCCGACGCTGCTCGGCGAGCTGCTGCGGCGGCACGGGCCCTTCGAGACGTTGCCCGGCGGCTACGTGGCGCGAAAGAGCCTTGGGCTCGTCGGCTGGTTGATGCGACGCGCTCGCGCAGCGCTGCGCGAGGCCGGCGTGCCGATCCGCGTTGGCGAGATGCTCGCGCAACGGCCGGAGTTGGCCGAGTTCTCCGACTGCCTTGAAGAACTGCTCGAGCACGACCCGCTCGTCGCGGCCCGCGACGGCGGCAAGTTCCAGATCGCGTAGCAGGGAACGAGGACAGTGCGTCGAGCGGTCGTTAGCCCGGCCTAGGCGAACGCAGCGCTGCGCCGTCGCGAGCGAGCAACGCATCGCACGCGAGGATCCACAGCGGCGCGAGCACTGCGCCAACCAGCACATCGATCGGCCAGTGGTAGCGAAGCACCAGCGTGCTCGCGACCACGGTCCAGGCGAGCAGGTGCAGCCAACCGATGCGCACGCACCCTTCGCGCTTGGCGACCAACGCCGCGCACAAGCTCATCATCGTGTGGCCCGATGGGAAGCAGTCCCAGTGGTTTGCTTCTGCCTCGTGCAGCAGCATGTGCAGTGACGCAAGCCACTCGCCACCGGGCGGCACAGAGAGCGGCACGACGTCCTTGGGACCGAGCGTCGGAAACCACAGGTAGCCGAGGTAACTCAGCAAGAACCCGCCAGTGATCGTCGTCACGGCGCGATCGAAGGCGACGTTGCCGCGTTGGCGCAGCACGACGAGGCATGCGCAGATCGGGATCGCATAGAAGCTGGCGTAGACCAATTGCAGCAACGCGAGCACCGGCTCATTCGGCGCAAGCCGCAACGGGCTCGTGGCGTCCGCTCCGAACGCCCAGTGGTCGACCGCCAGCCACCGAATCTCCCACGGTTCGGGATGCGCATGCGGCAACGCCATGCACAACGCGGAGAACACGATCGGTAAGCATGCGATGGCGATCGACGCGCGAGCAACGCGCGCTGCGGAACTGCGACCGCGACGATCGAGCGACACCGGGACGAGTTGCAGCAACGCCACGACGACGTGCAGCGCGACAAATGCAAAGGGCTGGTAGCCCGGCGCGGCTGCGACTCCATCGGAGAGCGCTTCGGCCAGCAGCGCGGCGGCACACGCGCATGCGCAGTAGGCGAGCCAGAATCGTTCGAGCGTGGACACCGTCGCATTCGACCGCGAACGCGCCGCGCGCGCACGCATTGCCTTGCTGCCTCGTTGCGCCGTCGGATCAGTTCGCGGCGGGCTTGCCGCGACCGAGCGCAAGCGCCGGAGCGTTCGTCGTCGGAGTGATCTCCTTCGAAGTCGCTTCCTTGCCGTCGAACGACAGCAGCCGACCGCGACCTTCCTCGCGCGTCTCGAGGTGCACCGGTCGCCCCCACAGCGTCTGCAATCCTGCCAACGTCAACTGCGCCTGCTCGAACTGCAGGTCGGCGCCATTCCAGTCGTGCACCAGATACAGCTCGCCGCGGTTGTGATGATTGCCATCGGTGACGCGGATGATCGGGTTGCCGAAGTTGGTCAACGCGTCCAGCAACTGTGTCTTCACCTTCGTGTAGTCGCGGTCGACGATCTCGAGTTGGCCGGTCTGCGGATTGCGGCCGTAGACGAACATCTTCTGGTCCTCGGCGAACTCGGGCGTGACGAACTCGTCGACGAAGGTCACGTCGTTGTGGATGCGCCGGACGTCGAAGATGCGCTTCCTTCCTTGGTTCGTCGGCTCGTGCCAGCGCCGGCGCAGCTCAGGATCGTCGCATGCTTGGTAGCGATCGCCGAACTTGCCGGTGTCCCAGCGATGCTCGATGTCGCGGAACAGCTCGACGCCGAGCTTGTACGGATTGATCTGCCCTGGCCGCGTCGCCAGCGTGCCGCTGTGCGTGTCGCAGTAGTGCACGACTTCGCTCGCGTCGACGAGGTGCTGCGTCATGAGCTTGCTGTGCCAATACACGGCCCAGCCCTCGTTCATGATCTTGGTCATCCCCTGCGGCGCGAAGTAGTAGGCCTCTTCGCGGACCATCGCGAGGATGTCCTGCTGCCACAGTTCCAGCGGCGCGTGGTCGAGCAAGAACTTCAGCACGTCGCGCATCGGGCGCGCGGGGAACTTGCGGTTCTGCGCGTCCTCGGCCTTCATCTGGCGCTTCTGCAGCTCGAGGAACTCGGGCGGATTGATGAAGCGATCCATGTAGTCCTTCGCCGCGATCTTCTTGACCTCGCGCGACTGCTCGTCGTCTCGCGCCTTGCCTTCGTCGCGTTGCACGAACGGCGAGTACGGGTCGATCAAGTTGTCGAGCGACGTCACGACATCGAGAAAGTCCTCGACGCGTTCCGTGCCATGGCGATCCATGTAGCGCCGAACGCGCGCACCGTGGTTGGCGAGCACATCCATCATCTTTCGCGACGTCTTCGAGAACCACGCGTTGTTCTTGAAGAAGTCGCAGTGGCCATAGACGTGCGCCATCACGAGCTTCTGCTCCGTGATGGAGTTGCTGCGCATCAAGTAGGCGTAGCAGGGGTCGTTGTTGACGACGAGCTCGTAGATCTTCGACAGGCCCCACGCATAGCTCTTGCTGAGCTGCTCGTACTCCATGCCGAAGCGCCAGTGCGGATAGCGCGTCGGGAAGCCGCCATAGCTTGCGACCATGTTGAGCTCGTCGTGGTCGACCAGCTCGTAGATCACTTCGTAGAAGTCGAGGCCGTAGCGCTTGGCGAGGTCGCGAGTCTCGTCGCGAAGCAGCGCAAGATCCGGAGTGAGGTTGGCCATCGCGTCACCGTCCCTTGCCGAGGAAGGACTTGATCGACGGCAGGATGCCGTCGCGGTCCTGGATGTCCGAAGTCACGACCTTGTCGTTGCCGGGGAACGCCTCATCGAGGTCCTTCTTGAACTGCCCCGAGCCGTAGGCGCTCTTCACTTGCCCGTAGCAGAACTGATTGCACGCGGGCAGCAGGCTGTCGCGCAGCAACTGCACGCAATGCTCGGTGTCGCGGCCGCTCCAGTTGTCGCCGTCGCTGAAGTGGAACGGGTAGACGTTCCACTCGCTGGATGGAAACTTGTCGCGCATCAGCTGCAAGCACAGCTCATACGCCGAGCTGATCTTGGTGCCGCCACTCTCGCGCAAGTGGAAGAACGTGTGCTGGTCGACGACGTGCGCCGCCGCGTCGTGGACGATATAGGCGACCTCGAGGTTCTTGTATTGGTGCCGGAGCCATGCATCGATCCAGA
This sequence comes from Planctomycetota bacterium, assembly GCA_041168165.1. Lineage (GTDB taxonomy): Bacteria > Planctomycetota > UBA1135 > UBA1135 > UBA2386 > SXPK01. Next base: position 23,133 of record JBEELK010000285.1, read on the forward strand.
ACGCTTCCACGCGCACGAGTTCCTTCTGCTCGCGCCCCATCGAGCCCGACACGTCCATCATGTAGATCACCGCTGCAGACGCTTGCGGCGACCGCCGCGTCTGCAGCGAGCGAAAGCGCATGTCCTCGCGCACGGGGATCACGAGCGGGTTGTCCGGGTCGTAGGTGCCGCTCGCGATCTGGCGCTTCAGCGCTTCCTTGAATGTGCGCTTCCAGTGCCGCAGCGATTGCGGGCCGCTGCGGCGGATGCCGGTGTAGCGCCCCGCGTCGGTGCGCAGCTGCTTGTCGCCCTTGGGCTCGATCGCCGGAAGCTCCAACTCCTCGCCGAGGATCTTCGCGAGGTCCTCGAGCGGCACCTCGACCTCGAGCGCGTGCTTGCCCGGATCCTCGCCGGCCTGCCCATTGCCTTCGCCTTCTTGGCCAGGCACTGGCTGCCCTGCTTCGCCTTCGCCCTGCCCCACGCCGCCTTTCTGGTTGTCGCCATAGCGAAAGCGCGGCAACTGGATCTGCGGCATCGGGATCGACACGACCTTGTCGCCCTGCTTACCGATCAACTCGCCAGACGCGACGTAGCGCTTGAGGTTCTGCTTGATCTTGCCGCGCACGATCTGGCGGAACCGCGTGTGGTCCTGGTCGATGCGGCGAACGGCCACGATCACTCTCCCTTGGCGTCGCCGCGCGCGAAGATCGACGCGACGTAGTTGAGGACATCCGTTGCGCTGATCTCGTCGTAGCCGAAGTCGCGCATCAAGCGGCCCTTGACGATCTCGATCTTCTCCTGGGTGTCCTTGTCGACGACCGTGGAGACGAGGCTCGTGAGCTTGATCGAGTCCTTCTGGTCCTCGAACAGCTTCAACTCGAGCGCGCGGTGCAGGCGCTCGTTGGTCTTGTAGTGGAACGTGCGGCCCTCGACGGCGAGCGCGCCGATGTAGTTCATGATCTCGCGGCGGAAGTCATCCTTGCGCGAGTCGGGGATGTTGATCTTCTCTTCGATGCTGCGCATGAGCCGCTCGTCCGGCTCCTCGTCTTTGCCCGTGTAGGGGTTCTTGACCTTCTCGTTCTGCGTGTAGGCCTTGACGTTGTCGATGTAGTTGCCGCAGAGCCGAGCGATCGCCTCCTCGTCAGCCGAGATCGCGCGCTGCACTTCGTTCTTGATGATCTCCTCGTATTCATTGCGAACGACGAGCAGGAGGTCCTTGTAGCGCTTCTTCGTCTCCGGGTCGGAGATCAGGCTGTGGTGGTCGAGGCCATCCTCCAATTCGTTCAGCACCATGAACGGATTGATGCAGCTGATGTCCTTGACCAGGACGTTGCTGATCTTGTCCTGGATGTAGCGCGGCGAGATGCCGCCGAGGCCTTCGCGCGGCGATTCGTCGCGCAGTTCGCGGATGTTGTCGCGCGTGTAGCCCGGCAACGTCTTGCCGTTGTAGAGCTTCATCTTCTGCAGCAGCGTGAGGTTGGCCTTCTTGGGCTCCTCGAGTCGCGTAAGCAGCGCCCACATCGCCGCGATCTCGAGCGTGTGCGGAGCGACCTGCTTGCCCGGCGCCTGCTTTCGCCCGAAGTCCTTCTCGTAGATCTTCACCTCGTTCTGAAGACGCAGGTTGTACGGGATGTCGATCTTGATGGTGCGATCGCGGAACGCCTCCATCAGCTCGTTGCTCTGCAGGCGGTTGTATTCGGGCTCGTTGGTGTGCCCGAGGATCACCTCGTCGATGTCCGTCTGCGCGAACTTCTTCGGCTTGATCTTGTGCTCCTGGCTCGCGGTCAACAGGTCGTAGAGGAACGCGACGTCGAGCTTCAGCACCTCGATGAACTCGATGATGCCGCGGTTCGCGACGCAGAATTCGCCATCGAAGTTGAACGCGCGCGGATCGCTATCCGTGCCGAGCTCCGCGATGCGGCGGTAGTTGACGTCGCCGGTCAGCTCCGTGCTGTCTTGGTTCTTCTCGTCCTTCGGCTGGAACGTGCCGATGCCGACGCGGTCCTTCTCGGAGATCACAAGGCGCTTCACCACCACGTGCGACAGCACCTTTTCGAAGTCGCCCTCGTAGCGCTTCAGCAGCAACTCCAGGTAGTAGCGCGACACCGGCGAGAGGTCGAAGTCCTGCCGCAGGCGGTACGTCGTGCGCGTCTTCTTCTGCAGATGCGCGAGGACCTTGGCGCGAGCGTCCTTCGGCAATAGCAGCAGCGGCTCCTCGTTCATCGGCGACGGGATCTCTTCGCCGTCGACCTTCCATGCGAACGTGTAGAGCGCGCCTTCGGCTGTGCGCGAGTAGGCCTCGAGGCCCTTCTTGAGCAGCCGCACGATCGTCGACTTGCTGGAACCGACAGGACCATGCAGCAACAGCACGCGGCGCTCAGGCCCGAAGCCATGCGCCGCCGCTTTGAACATCGAGACGAGATCGCGCAGCGAGCGTTCGAGCCCGAACACGCCATCGCGGCCGTCCTCGATCGGGTCGCGGAAGAAGCGGTAGCTGGGCAACTTCTCCTTGTCGACCTCGACCTCGTCCTGGCCGTACGACAGGATCATGTCGTAGAGGCGCTGGTGCGCAGTGCGCACGATCAGCGGGTTCTGGTCCAGCAGATCGAGATACTGCTGGAACGTGCCCTGCCAGTGCTCGTCCTGGAACTTCTTCTGGTCCAGAGAACCGCGGATCAGTCCGCCGAGATCGAGTTCGCTCATCACTCCTCGCTCCGTCACTGTTGCGCGGCGGGCCGTTGTGACGCCGCCGCTCGTCCGATCTACCGATCCTGTCGGCGCATCCGCCCCGCCCCATGAGCGGATCCGCGGCGGACTTTGCCCGACTCATGGGCTACGTTGTCATTCATGACCATTGGTTCCTGCATGGCTCGGCTTTGGCATTCGTGCGCCGCAACCTCGCTGCTGCTGCTAGCTTCCTGTGGCGGCGGAGTCACCTCGACTGGCCCGATCGATGGCGCCGCCGCGATGGCCCACGTCCGTCACATCGTCGACGCGATCGGCCCGCGTCCGTTCGGCTCGGACAGCCTCAAGAAGACGGCAGACTACTTCTCGGCAGAGATCGAGAAGATGGGCCTAAAGGCGGAGCGCCACGAAGCCGTCGATCCGGCGTCGAAGAAGACGATGCGCAACCTGTATTGCCGCATCGACGGCAAGGATCCGCAGAACGGCCCGATCCTGATGATCGGCGCGCACTACGACACCAAGCTGACGGAAGGCCACCCCGAGCCGTCCTACAACTTCCCGTTCGTGGGCGCGATCGACGGCGGCGGCGCGCCGTGCGTGCTGCTCGAACTGGCGCGCTGCATCAAGGCAAGGCAGCCAGCGATGGAGTGCAACGTTTGGCTCTACTGGATCGACGCCGAGGAGTCGCTGGACTTCCAATGGAACAACGAGCGCGCACTGATCGGCAGCAAAGCGTTCTGTCGCTGGCTCGCGCAGGAGAAGGTGCTGCCGCGCGTGAAGGGCTTCGTGCTGCTCGACCTGATCGGCGACAAGAACATCAAGATCGACCGCGACGGCAAGTCCAACGAGCAACTGCAGCAAGTGTTCGAGCGCACCGCATCGCAGTTGGGCGTGTCGGATCGGGTGTATCGCTACAAGTCGTCCACGACCGA
>JBEELK010000286.1:0-5870 GCA_041168165.1 Planctomycetota bacterium
TGCGAGCGCTCATCGTTGCCAACATCCACGCGGGCGAAGTCGAGGGCAAAGAAGCCGTGCAGCAGATCCTGCGCGAGATCGCGGAAGGCCAGCATGAGCAACTGCTCGCGAGTTGCGTGCTGTGGTTCGTTCCGATCTACAACGCGGACGGCAACGAGCGAATCGCCAAGAAGAACCGACCGGAGCAGAACGGTCCGCCTGCAGTTGGCGAACGACCGAACGCGCAGGGCCTCGACCTCAACCGCGACTTTGTCAAAGCCGAGGCACCGGAGACGCGAGCCTTGCTCGCCGCGATCCAGAGCATCGATCCGCACATGCTGTTCGACCTGCACACCACGGACGGGAGTTGGCACGGCTACGACCTCACCTATGCGCCGTCGCTCGCGACGAACTGCGATCCCGCGGTCGCAGCGCTGACGCGACGCATCCTCGACGACGCCACAGGCACGATGCTGCAAGCAGAACCGCCGCTGCGAACGTTCGACTACGGCAACTTCGAGACGCGCGATTGGGATGGCGGCGGCGCGCCGAGTTCGCAAGCCAACGTTCGCGGTTGGTGGACGTACGACCATCGCGCTCGCTACGTCATCAACGGCTTTGGCCTGCGCAATCGCATCGGCATCCTCAGCGAGGCCTATAGCAACGCGGACTTCGCGTCTCGCATTGCGTCGACGCGCGCGTTCGTGCTGTCGTGCATCGCGAGCGCTGCAACTCGCAAGCCTGAGATCCTCGCCACGACTCGCGCTGCTGACGCGGCGCTCACCGAGCGCGCGCAGCCGGTTTCGTTTGGCTACGCCACGACGTTCCAAGAACCCATCGTGCAACCCGTGCTCGTCGATGACTGCGACAAGATCGCGTTGCCTGAAGGGCTCGGCGTCCGACTCGCGCGCAAGCACGACATCCGGGTCGAAGTGATGCCGGTGTTCCGCGGATTCGCCAGCAAGCAACACATCGAGTTGCCCGAGGCCTGGGCCATCCCATCGCCGACGCCGGAGGTCCTAAGCGTCTTGGCCGCACACGGCGTCCGCGTCGAACGTCTCGCGCAAGCCCGCACAGCAATGGCCTCGGAGTTCGAGGTCACCAAGAAGCGCAAGCCGAAGCGCCCGTTCCAGGGCCACCAAGAGCTGCAACTCGAAGGCACATACGGCCAGCCGACCGAACGCTTGCTTCCCGCCGGAACCGCGTGGATCGACGCGCGCCAGCCCTTGGCGCGGCTCGCCGCAACGCTGCTCGAACCGGTCAGTGAGGACTCACTGTCGACCTGGAACTTCTTCGAGGCGACGACCGGCGACGCCTACCCAGTCCTACGCACTACGGCCCGCTAAGCCCATAGCAGCGGCGGATCTGCGCGAAAAAGGCACAGCTTTCGAGCCAGCGCTGCGCAGCGCCGCGTAGAGACTCGCGTCTGCAGGTCCTTTCTCCTGCAGCCGAGCGCGCGCTCCCACCTCGCGCGCAACTCGGCTTATCCCTATCCCCGGCATCGAAGCACCACATCATGCCCGTACTGCTTTACCTCGACCTGCTCGGCGCACCGCAACGGTGGCACGGGCAGCAACCCGGAGAGGCGCAAGCCCTCTTCGACGACTTCGCCGACCTCGTGCTCGACACGATCGGCTCCCTCGACGTGGCCGAGTCCATCTCGGGCGACATCGAAGGCGACTGGGCCGCACTCGTATGCCCGTCGATCGAATCTGCGCTCGCGCTCTCGCGCCGCATCTTCCGACGCGCATGGCTCGACCCGCGCACCTCAGACGAGATGCGCCTTTGGATGCGAGGCGTGATCGCGCCGAGCGACGACGAAACCGCGCGCCACTTCGCGCAGGACGAAGAACTTCCCAAGATCCGCCGCGCCACGTCGACGCACAGCGCGATGCGCGCGTTGACGGCGCTTCGCAGCGGCGTCACGGGCATGCGCATCCTCGTCGACGAGTCGCTGCTCAACGACCAACTGCGCGGACTGTTCCGAGTGCCGCTCGGCCGGCTCGGGTTCATCCCGTTCCGCCGCATGAACTTCACGCCCTACACCGCGACGCTGCCGCGCAACTGGCAGGACTTCCTGTGGATGGCGGACACGCAGGCCGAATGGGCCAACTACACGCTGCGCATGAAGCAGCGCATCATGTGGAGTGCGCACCATCCTGCAGAAGCCGCAGAGGCCGCAGCGACGCAGGCGTTGTTCCACGAAGTCGACGCAATCGTCCAGTCCGTCGTGCGCAAGAACATGATGCGCGAAGATCGGCCGATGCCACGTCGCGACTTCGACGCCGATGGCCCGCAGCGCGAGGCCCAAGCGGAAGGCAGCGCCGAGGCCTGAGCCTCGGCCCACAGCGCATCCGTCAGAGGATGCGCTTGCCGAACGCGGACGAGATGACGTCCACCGCGACCTCGCCGCTCTGATTCTTGACGTCGAGGATCGGATTGAGCTCCGTCACCTCGAGGCTCGTCATCGCGCCCGAGTCGGCCACCATCTCCATCAGCAGGTTCGCTTCGCGCCAGCTGATGCCGCCCTTCACTGGCGTGCCCGTTCCTGGAACGTCGCGCGGATCCATGCCGTCGAGATCGAACGACACGTGGAAGCCCGCGGTGCCGTCCATAGCGAAGCCGATCGCCTCTTGCATGATCGCGCGCATGCCGCGCTCATCGACGTCGCGCATCGTGTAGGCGTGGATGCCGGACTTGCGCACCATCGCGCGCTCGCCTTCGTCGAGGTCGCGGATGCCGATCAAACAAACGTGCGCCTTGTTGACCTTGGGCCAGAAGCCGCCGAGTTCGACGAGCTTGGGCGCGCCGTAGCCGAGCACGGTCGCGAGCGGCATGCCGTGGATGTTGCCCGACGGCGAGATCTCGGGCGTGTTCATGTCCGCGTGCGCATCGACCCAGATCAGCCCGACCTTCTGGTCCTTCGCGCGGAAGTGCTCCGCCACGCCGCTGATCGTGCCGATCGCGATGCTGTGGTCGCCGCCCATAACGAGCGGAATGCGCCCGTCGTCGAGTGTGCGCCGCACGCGCAACCGCAGTCGATTGCAGCAGTGGTAGATCGGCTCCAAGTAGCGAGCGTTGGTCTTGCCGGGATCGCGCGTCTCGGGCGCGGGCACGCCGACGTCGCCATCGTCTTCGACGCCAAAACCAAGCCGACGAAGTTCGTTGCTGACGCCGGCGATGCGGATCGCAGACGGCCCCATGTCGACGCCGCGACGCCCTGCGCCGAGGTCCATGGGCACGCCGATGAGACGAATGGTCTTGGTGTCGGTGTTCTTCATAGCGAGGCAGGCTCCAACGCCACGGCGGAGCCGCGGGAGAGGCGGAGACTAGCCGCCGCGCTGCCGTGGTTCTCGGCGATCTCGACGAGGTCGTAAGAGTTCACGAACGCGGCCAAGTGCCCCCGGCTGACTTCGCTCGGCGAACCGCGGAACGGGATGGAGCGCCCGCCCGCCGCGACCGCGCGCGCCGCCGCAATCGCCGTCGCCGGGATGTTGGTCACGAGGTTGCCGTGCGCATCGACGTGGACGACCCGGAATCCGCCGGCGAGCAACGGCGGCACGCGGACCGGATCGGAGCAGCGAGGACCGGCTGCGGAGAATCCAAAACGCCCCGCCGACAGGCTCGCCGCAAACGCAGCGCGCGCGTCCCGTTGCGCAAAGCTGCGCGTCGCAGCTCCAAACCCGAGCGGCGTAAAGTCGACGGCGCGCAACTCCGCATGCGCGTCAGCGACCGCTTCGCCGAGGACGCCGTTGTCGGGCCCAACCCAGTAGCACTCGTGGGCCACGGCGCACAGCGTGCGCGCCTGCGCGCTGCCCGCGCAATCGACGAGCGCCAAGAACACCGTGCCCGCAGGGAAGCGGCCCGCCGCCGCCCACAGGTAGAACGCGCCGAGTCCGACGTCGCGCGGCTCGACATCGTGCGTGAGGTCTACGATGTGCGCGCGCGGCGCGTGCCGCAGCAGCGAGCCCTTCAACATGCCGACCGACGGATCGCTGCCGCCGAAGTCGGACAAGAGAGCAATCGCGCCGCAAGGTCGTGGCAACATGCGCGCTGGAGAGAACCGCCAGCGCGAAGCAAGCGCAAGGTCGATCCCAGCCAACGCCATTGCGCCCGCGCGTTCCCGCGTCGCTCCGTTGCAGCCCCGTCCGCCGCGCAGCAGCATGCGCCGCCATGCCGCGCACCCAGCGCCTGTTCGCCGCTCTCTCCGCCCTCGCGCTTCTTTCGATGACGCCTGCTCAGAGCCCCCGCTCGGACCTCTCGGATCTCGCCACCGCGCACTTCGCCGATCTCGCCGATCTCGAACGGCGCTACGACCTGCCGCTGTCGAAGGAGCGCGAGGAGCGCATGCGTCGCCACCTCGAGCAGGCTCGCGCGCGCTACATAACGTTGGACCTTGCGGGCTGCGGCCGCGACGCGCGCATCGATCTCTGGCTGTTGCAGGCCGACGCCGAACGCCGACTCGCACACGCGCAACAACAGGCTGCCAAGCGCACGCGTCTCGCAACGTTCTGGCCGCACGCTGAGCCGCTCGTCGCCGCCTACGAAGCGCATCGTCGCATGGAAGACTGCGAGCCCAAGGCAGCAGCCGCGATGCTCGACGCTGCGGCCAGCCAACTCGAAGCGATGCCTGCGAAGCTCGAGGCGGGAGCATTCGACGCGAACACCGCCGAAGACGCGCGCACCGCGTTGTCGCTCCTCGCTTCGCTTCATCGCGCAGCTGAAACGTGGCGCACGTTCCGCGATGGCTATGACCCGATGTTCTCGTGGTGGACGCGCGCGCCGTGGCAACGCTACGCAAAGGCGCAGCAGCAATATCGCGACGCGATCGATGCGAAGCTGATCCAAGGCAAGTCGAAGGACGCATCGCTGGTCGGCGAGCCGATCGGCGACGAAGGACTGCTCTCAGAACTGCGCTTCGAACGCATTCCGTATTCGCCAGAAGAACTCGTCGCGATCGCGGAGCGCGAGTTCGCGTGGTGCGAAGCGGAAGCCACAAAGGCGAGCGAAGAACTCGGATTCGGCGGCGACTGGCACAAGGCGCTTTCGCACGTGAAGACGCTGCACAAGGAGCCAGGAGATCAACCGCGACTGATCCGCGACCTCGCACACGAAGCGATCGACTTCCTCGATGCGCGTTCGTTGCTGACGATCCCCGACCTCGCGCGCGAATGCTGGCGCATGTCGATGATGACGAAGGAAGCGCAGCGCGTGAATCCGTTCTTCCTCGGCGGCGAGACGATCCAAGTGTCGTTCCCCACCGACGCGATGGAGCACGACCAGAAGCTGCAGAGCCTGCGCAGCAACAACGAGCACTTCTGCCGCGCGACGGTGCATCACGAACTGATCCCCGGCCACTGGCTGCAGCAGTTCACGATGGCGCGCCATCGCCGCTACCGCGAAGGCTTCGAGACGCCGTTTTGGATCGAGGGCTGGGCGCTCTACTGGGAGTTCCGCTTCTACGACCTCGGCCTCGCGAAGACCGCCGCCGACCGCATCGGCATGCTGTATTGGCGCAAGCACCGCTGCGCGCGGATCGTGTTCTCGCTGAATTACCACCGCGGCGCGTGGTCGCCGCAGCAGTGCATCGCCTACCTGATCGACAAGGTTGGCCACGAGCCGGCGGCTGCCGCGGCGGAAGTGCGGCGCTCGGTCAGCGGCGGCTACTCGCCGCTCTACCAAGCGGCCTACATGCTCGGCGGACTCCAACTGCGCGCGCTGCACGCAGAACTCGTTGCCTCCGGCCAGATGACGGAACGCGCGTTCCACGACGCGGTGCTCCATCAGGGCGCGATCCCGATCGCGCTTGTGCGCGCGGCGCTGCGCAAGGACGAGCCGACGGAGCAGGACGCGAGCCAGTGGCGCTTCGCGGACCCGCGCTGATCGCGGCA
>JBEELK010000287.1:0-9574 GCA_041168165.1 Planctomycetota bacterium
TCTTCGGGCTTGCTCGGGCAACCCTTCGACAGCACTTCGTAGCCATCCTTCGTCACGAGGATCGTGTCCTCGATGCGGCAGCCCATGCCTTGGTCGCGCAGGTACGCGCCCGGCTCCACCGTGATCACCATGCCCGCTTGCAGCGTGTCCACCGACGGATCGTGCACGGCGAGACCGACGTGATGGCACGGACCATGGTCATTGCGATAGCCGCGTTCGCGCAGCATCTCCGCGCAATCGCGCGACAGCTTCGACAGCTTCACGCCCGGCTTGATCTGCGCGATCAACGCCTGCTGGACGTCATAGACATCCTGTACGAGCTTCCTCTGCGCATCCGTGAACTTGCCGCCGACCGGGAACGTGCGCGTGACGTCGCTCGCGTAGCCAAACAACGTCGGCGCGTAGTCCATCACGACCAACTGGCCGTCCTTCAACTCCGCGTCGCACTTCATGTAGTGCAGCACGCAGCCGTTCTTGCCCGCGCCCACGATTGCTCCGTATGCGTCCTTGCCGCAGCCGTGCAGCGAGAACACGCAGCGCGCGATCGCCGCGAGCTGGTACTCGAACATGCCGCCCTTCGCAGAACGCATCGCTGCCGCGATGCCGCTCGCTGCGACTTCGGACGAACGACGGAGCAGCGCCACTTCGGCGTCGCGCTTGTTCACGCGCAGCTTCTGCAGCACGGGCGCGAGATCCTTGATCTCGATGCCCGGGAAGCGCTTTGTCATCGTCTCGCAGAACGCCTGCTCGCGGCTGCCGCGGCCGTCATAGCCGTCTTCGACTTGGTCTTGCAGCGACGACGCAGTCTGCCCCGGCGTGCCACCCCACGGCGACGCGGCATACGTCAGCGTGTAGAGCACAGGCCGCTGCTTTGCGTCCTTGTCGCCGAACAGCGCTTCGAGACGGCCCGTCAGGTTGCGCGCGTTGGACACGACCGCAAACCCGCTCCTCTTCGCCGCCTCTTCGCCCGGCGCCAAGAACTCGCCTTCCCATTGCGCCGCAAACCGCGAGAACGGCGGCGCAAGCAGTTCGTCGATCTCGCCGCCACCATCCTTGCCGCGCAGGATCATCGCGAGCTCCGGCTCGTTGACGCCCGAGAGGTAGAGGAAGTCCTGCGTCTGCCAGAACGCGCCCATGTCCTCAGGCTTGCGCGCGCCGAGCAGCACGACGACACCATTGCCAATCTCGCTGCGCAGCGCATCGCGCACGCTGCGGAAGTGCTCGGGCGCTGGCCGCTGCGGCGCGGGGATGGCCGCGGAAGGAGCCGCTTGCGCAACCAAGGCTGCGCAAGGGATCGAGCACAGGATCAGCGACGAGGCGAACGCAGCGAGGAAGCGCGTGGACATGGCGCGCCACCATACGGACGACGGCGCGCGGCTGCGAAAGCCCGCGCCACTCCGTTGCTCAACGTCCGTGTTGGTGGCCCTTCACGATCTGCTCGACGACCTGCGGCTCCGCGAGGGTGCTGATGTCGCCGAGCTGGTCGTATTGGCTCTCCGCGATCTTGCGCAGGATGCGGCGCATGATCTTGCCGCTGCGCGTCTTCGGCAGGCCCGGAACGATCTGGATGCGATCGGGCACCGCGATCGCGCCGATCACCTTGCGAACTTGCGCCTTCAGCGCTGCGACGACTTCGTCGGGCTTGCCCGCCTCGACCGATTGGTTGCAGATCACGTAGGCGTAGATGCCTTGGCCCTTCAGATCGTGCGGGAACCCCACCACCGCGGCCTCGGCGACGCAATCATGCGCAACGAGCGCGCTCTCGATCTCCGCAGTGCCGAGGCGATGCCCCGACACGTTGAGCACGTCATCGACGCGCCCCGTGATCCAGTAGTAGCCGTCCTCGTCGCGACGGCATCCATCGCCGGTGAAGTAGAGGCCCTTGTAGCTTGAGAAGTAGGTCTGCACGAAGCGCTCGTGGTCGCCCCAGATCGTTCGCGCTTGCCCAGGCCAACTGCCGCGCAAGCACAGGTTGCCGCTCACGCCGTTGCCGTGCAGTTCGTTGCCCTTCTCATCGACGAGCACCGGCTCGACGCCCGGCAGCGGGAACGTCGCCGAGCCCGGCTTGCACGGCGTGGCGCCTGGCAACGCTGAGATCAGGATGCCGCCCGTCTCCGTCTGCCACCACGTGTCGACAACTGCGCAACGGCCATCGCCGACGACATCGTGGTACCACTCCCACACTTCGGGGTTGATCGGCTCGCCGACGCTGCCGAGCACGCGCAGCGACTTGCGCGAGTACTTGTGCACCCACGTGTCCGGGTGCTGGTGGATCGCGCGCAACGCGGTCGGCGCCGTGTAGAAGATCGTCGCCTTGACGTCGTCGATCACCTGCCAGTAGCGGCCAGGATCCGGATACAGCGGCGTCGACTCAAACATCACGGTCGTGGCGCCGTTGCTGAGCGGGCCATAGAGGATGTAGCTGTGGCCCGTGATCCAGCCGACGTCGGCGGCGCAGAAGTGCACGTCGCCAGGATGCCAGTCGAACACATGGCGGAACGTCCACGCCGCGTAGACGAGGTAGCCAGCGGTCGTGTGCAGTTGCCCCTTCGGCTTGCCCGTCGATCCCGACGTGTAGAGCACGAACAACGGCGACTCGCTGTCCATCCATTCGCACGGCGCATGCGCGCGGTGTTTCTTCATCTCGCTGTGCAGGTCGAGGTCGCGGCCCTCGCGCATCGGCACCGAAGCGCCGGTGCGCTTGCACACGAACACCTTGTCGATGTGCAGTCCTTCGATCGCTTCGTCGCAAATGCGCTTTAGGTGGATCACCTTGCCGCCGCGCAGGCCTTCGTCCGCGGTCAGCACGACCTTGCACTCCGCGTCGACGATGCGGCCGCGCAACGCTTCCGCCGAGAAGCCTGCGAACACCACCGAATGGATCGCGCCGATGCGCGCGCACGCGAGCATCGCGTAGGCGCACTCGGGGATCATCGGCATGTAGACGCAGACGCGGTCGCCCTTCTTCACGCCGTGGTGCACGAGCATGTTCGCGACGCGGCAGACGTTCTCGTGCAACTCTTGGTACGAGATATGGCGATACGCGCCCGGCTCATCGCCAACCCAGAGGATCGCAGTCTGATCCTTCTTCTCGGGCAGATGGCGATCGACGCAGTTGTAGGCCGCGTTGAGCTTGCCATCGCAGAACCACGCGACCTCGCCCTTGTCGAAGTCCGCGCGCATGGTGCGCGAGAATGGCGCGAAGAAGTCGATCAGCTCGGACTGCCGATCCCAGAAGCCTTCGCGGTCGGTGAGCGACTCCTCGTGGAGCGCCTTGTAGTCGTCCCACGAACGCACGCGCGCGGAGACTTGGATGTGCTGCTTGGGAGCGACGATGCGTTCTGCCATGGCGGGTTCCTGTAGGGCGGCACACAGAACGCACAACGGGCCGCGCAGGCAAGCCTGCTGCGGCCCGTTGCGGTCGCGCGATCGCGACGTTTGCGCTGCGATCGATCAGCCGCGCACGAACGCGAGCAGCGTGCGGACTGCGGTGCCCGAAGCGCCGGAGCGGTAGTAGTCCTTGGCGATGCCGCCCCACGCGGTGCCCGCGATGTCGAGGTGCGCCCACGGCGTGTCGCCCGCGAAGAAGCTCAAGAACGCAGCGCCCGCGATCGTGCCGCCGCCCTGGCCGCCGTTGATGTTGGCGAGGTCCGCGAACTTGGACTTCATCTGGTCCTTGTGCACTTCCCACAGCGGCAGTTGCCACAGCGGCTCGTCCGCGGCCTTGCCCGCCGCAATCAACTCGTCCGTCAGCTTCTGGTCGTTGCCGAGAACGCCAGCGACCTCGTGTCCGAGCGCGACGACGACCGCGCCCGTCAACGTGGCGAGGTCCACCATCTTGCTCGGCTTGTAGAACTTCTTCGCGTAGGCGATCGCGTCGCACAGCACGAGGCGGCCTTCGGCGTCGGTGTTGAGCACCTCGATCGTGTGCCCATCCATCGCGCGGACGATGTCGCCCGGCTTCTGCGCCTCGGGGCCAACCATGTTCTCGGTCGCGGCGATCAAGCCGACGATGCGGCGGCTCTGCTTGCTGCCCTTCAGTGCGCCGTGCTTCAACGCATGGAACAGGCCGAGCACTGCGCCTGCGCCGCACATGTCGTAGCGCATCTCATCCATCTTGGCGGCCGGCTTGATGCTGATGCCGCCGCTGTCGAACGTGAGGCCCTTGCCGATCACGCACACGGTCTCCTTCGCCGAAGCGGGACCGTACTCCATCACGATGAACTTCATCGGCTCGGTGCTGCCCTTCGCGACGCCCAAGAACGCGCCCATCTTGAGCTTCTCGATCGCGGGCTTGTCGAGCACCTTCACCTTGATGCCGTTGCCCGCGAGCTTCTTGGCGGCGTTGGCGAGAACCGTCGGCGTGCACAGGTTGCCCGCCATGTTCTCGAGGTCGCGCGCGAACACCGTGGCCGCCGCGCCGTTCTCGCCGCGAGCAAAGCCCGCAGCGAACGCCTTGTGGTCGCCGTGCAGCAACACCACCGCGCAATCCTGGGCCTTGCGCGGCTTCGGATCGTCCTTCTTCGGCGGCTGGTAGCGATAGGCGCCGAGCACGAGGCCTTCCGCAATCGCAACGCCTGCCTCTTCGGCCGAGGCCTTGCCGAACATCGCGTCATCGATCAGCAACTCGAACGAACGCACGCCGCGGTCTTCGGCGATCGCTTGCGCAACGGCAGCCGCGCGGCGGAGTCGCTCGGTGTCGACGTCCTTGCGCTTGCCGAGGCCCACGCAACCAAACCGCTTCGGGCCTGCGTGCGGATGGAACACGCTCGCCTTCTGCGCGTCGGTCTTCACGTCGCCAGTGGCCTTCGCGGCTTCCCAGCACGCCGACAACGGCGCGGGCAACTGCGGCGCGTCGCCTTCTGCGACGAGGACGACGGACATCTCGGTCTTTGCGGACGCAGACTGCTGCAGGCGGATCTTCATGCGGCTCGTTCGTTCAGAGGATTGGAGCGCGCCCTTCTAGCAGACCGCATGCGCATGACCAAAGACGAACGCCGCGCAGCGCACGATCAGCGCAGCGGATCGACCTTCGGCAGTTCGCCGACCCATCGCTCGCCGCCGCCATCGCGCAGCAACTCGCGCTTCCAGATCGGCACCTCGTGCTTCAGTCGATCCATCACGATGCGGCACGCATCGAACGCAGGCCCGCGATGCTCTGCGCTGACGACGACGACCACGCATGCTTCGCCGACCGGCACCGGACCCAGTCGATGCGCGATGCGAATGCGCGTGATCGCGTGCTGCGCGAACACGTCCGCGACGATGCGCGCGGTCACCTCCTGCGCCATCTCCTCGAACGCTTCGTAGGCGAGTTGCGTCACCGAGGCGCCGTCGTTGTGGTTGCGCGTCGTGCCCGTGAACGTGCACACCGCGCCATCTCGATCCGTGCGCGCTTGCCGCTCCAGTTCGCGCGCGTCGAGCGGCTCGCGTTGGAAGTCGAGACGCCACACGTCGGCATCCGGGCTGCCGCCGCTGATCGGCGGGATCAGCGCCACTTCGTCGCCGCGCTGCAGCGCGCGATCCTCCTTCGCATAGGCGCGGTTGACCGCATACGCGAGCGGAAGGGCCGCGAGCTTCGGCTGCTGCGCTGTCAACGCGGCGCGCAGATCCGCCAGCGAAGCGCCTTCGTCCAACTCCACGTCAACCTGGTCGCGACCGAACAAGTCGCGCACAGCGGCGAAGCAGCGGACCGTGATCACGATGCGGGACGGCATGCGCGCACCATCGCGGCCGAAAGTGTGAGTGCAAGGAAATGCTGCGCACAGGACAGGTCCGACCGGATGCCTCCCATGCACGGCGGGCCGAATGCGTGTCACCTTTGTCGTCCTCCTCATCAGACCCTCATGCGCACATCCAAAGCCGCCGCTAGCGTGCTTGCCCTCTGAGTCGCGCATCCAGCGAGACTCACCCTGGCACGCAACACCACTTCGCATGAACACCCGATTCTCCGCACTCTTCACGGGCCTCGCGCTCGCGGCCTCTGCGCTCGCGCAGAGCCCGCTCACCAACGGCAACCTCGTCGTCGTCCGCGTTGGCACCGGCGCTGCGGCGCTGAGCGGCTCGACGCAGGCCGTCTTCGTTGACGAGTACACGACTGCAGGCACGCTCGTTCAGTCGCTGACGCTGCCAGTCGCTGCGAGCGGCGCAAGCGGCGCGCTCACGCTGTCGGGCACCGCGACGTCGGAAGGCCACATCAACCTCACCGCGGACGGTCGCTACCTCTCGATGGCGGGCTACAACCTCGTCCCGGGCACCCTGTCGCCTGCTGGCACCGCGAGCGCCACGGTCTCGCGCGTGATCGCGCGCATCGATGGCACCGGCGCGATCGACACGACGACGCAGATCACCAACTCGTTCTCGGCTGGCACGGTGCGCAGCGCCGCGACCGATGATGGTTCGCAGTTCTGGGTCTCGGGCAGCAACTCGGGCGTTCAGTATGTGACCTTCGGCGCAACGACGAGCACGGCGGCGAGCACGGGCACGCCGACCAACCTGCGCGACCTGCAGATTTGGAATCGCCAACTGTTCTGCAGCACGGCCTCGGGCACGACGCAGGGCGTTTGCACCGTCGGAACGGGCACGCCGACGACTGGCGCCGCCATTGCGCAGTTGCCGGGCTTCCCGACCACGGGCATCTCCAACTACGACTTCTTCTTCGCCGATGCGAACACGCTCTACGTCGCCGATGACGGCGCTCTGAGCGGCGGCATCCGCAAGTACACGCAGACGGCCGGCACGTGGTCGCTCGCATACACGCTCGCGCCCCTTGGCACGTTCTGCCGCTACCTGACGGGCAAGGTCGATCCGGCTGGCGTCGTCACGCTGTTTGCGACGACGACGCAGACGTCGGCCAACACGATCGTGTCGGTCGTCGACGCGGGCGCAGGCTCGCCGTTCACGACGGTCGCCACCGCGGCCGCCAACACGGTGTTCCGCGGCTGCCGTTCGCTGAACGCGCGCGGCTCGGTGCTGTTCGGCGGCGCGGGCTCGCCCACGACGCTCGCGGCCACGCCGACGATTGACGCCGTTGGCACGCCGGTGATCGGCAACGCGGGCTTCACGGTCACGGGCAGCAACTTCCTGCCGTTCGGCCCGGGCGGCCTGCTCGTCAAGGTCGGCGCGCTGCTGCCGTTCGGCATCCCGCTCCCCGGCGCGCAGCCTGGCTGCGACCTCTGGGTCGGCCTGCCCGAAGACATCTTCGGCATCACGTTCGCGGACGCCTCGGGCAACGCGACCTACGGCCTCGGCCTGCCGAACGATCCGTTCTTCCTCGGCCTGCAGGTGGGCGCGCAGTGGCTGGTCCTCGACCCGGCGCTGCCGTTCTCGCTGCAGCTCGCGACGAGCCGCGGCATGCAGCTCGTCCTCGGTCGCTGATCGAAGCAGACCGCGCAGCGCGCATTGCGCGCTGCGCCGCCGACACGGTCCGGCAAACGACACTGTCTGGCGAACGACACTGTCCGGCGAAACAGCCGTCCCGCGCTGGCAAAAACGCCAGCGCGGCGCGAGCCGAGAGCCCCGGGGGGCTTTCCCAGTCCGCTACCGCGAAGGTAGAACGGCGCGCTCGATTCGGGCGCACTCTCGCGCCACGCATCCCTTCGCACATCCCCACCAGGAGCACCCATGCTTTCCGTTCTGATCGCGGCCGCAGCCTTCGCGCCGCAAGGACCAGGTTCCTCCACGGCACCCGTTGTCATCAATGAGTTCTGCTACGACGACGGCGGCGCTGACGACCGCGAATTCGTCGAGCTCTACAACCGCAGCGCAGTTGCTGTCGACATCAGCGGTTGGAAGCTCGTGTGCCGCGATGCATCGAGCCCGTCGATCACGCCAGGCGGCACGGGTGCCGATCCGACGTTCACGATTCCAGCAGCCACGGTGATCGCGCCAGGCGCGTTCTTCGTCGTCGGCCATGCAACGGTGGTCCCGACCACGGTGCCCGGCGTCAGCTTTTCGATCGCGATCAGCGGCACGACCTACCCCGCGCTGATGGAGAACGGCCCCGGCGACACGATTGAGCTGTGGGACACGACCCTCGCGGTGATCGACTCGGTGTGCTTCGAGATGGGCGGCGTCAACTCCGCTGGCTTCCCGCTCGAGGGCCCTGGCTTCTACGGCGACTACGCAACGGGCGACGCGCCGTTTGGCCCGCGCTCGACGCTCGCGCGCGTGGCCGACGGCTTCGACAACAACAACAACTCGTCGGACTTCAACGGCCTGTCGTATCCGACGATCGGCTTCTCCAACGTGATTCCCGCAGGCCTGCCCTACAGCGACAACTTCGACGCGGGCATCGTCGGCTCGGACATCCTCGGCTTTGCCGATGGCTTCCCGCCGCCTAGCTACGTCGATCCGACGGCCATCAGCTCGCAGAACCCCAGCGCGAAGCCAGCTTCGCCGCAGGGTGGCCAAGCGATGTCGTTCTGGGACGTGACCGGTGGCGGCAACGCGCACGCAGCGCCCGTCGGCTCGGTCGCAGACGTCGTCGTCGACACCTACGCATGGTTTGAGCCGGTCATGACGCCGGTCAACCCACAGACCGCTCCGTACGCGGCCGGCAACCCTGCCTACACCGTCGGCACCTACAACGCCGGCGACGGCGAGTGGTGGTGCCTTGGCGTGCGCGGCTCGATCACGGGCAACGCCAACCCTGGCGATGTCCCGGGCAACTACTTCAGCTCGATCGCCCTGGGCGTCGGTCTGCGTTACCACGGCGTGAGCGGCATCTGCTGGGCTCACTACCGCACCCCGACGTTCTCGCGCCTCTACCTCGTCGATCTGCGCAACGGCCCGAGCAACGCGAACCCGACCAACTTCAACATCATCGCGGGCCCAATCGACATCGTCGCGGGCGTCAACGATGGCTGGCAGCGCATTCGCCTGCACGCCCAGGGCAACGAGATCGTCGGCACGTTCGGCGGCACGGTTGGCCAGGATGACGGCCAGCGCTTCTACGGCACGACGACCACCACCAACGCGGGCGGTGTCTACTTCGGCTACCGCGAAGCGATCCTCTACAACCAGAACTGCCGTCCGTCGCTGTTCGACGCGCTGACGATCCGCTCGCCCAACACGGCGAAGACGTTCTTCGGCACGGGCTCGCAGAACTCGGCCAGCCTGACGCCGGGCATCTCGGCCGATGGCTACATGACGATCGGCGCGAACCCGTATGTGATCCGCGGTAGCGGCATGGCGCCGTTCTCGCTGTCGATCCTGTGCATGAGCGGCCTGACGTTCCAGCCGGGCTTCCCGATCCCGGGCGCGGCTCCGGGCTCGAACGCCTACCTGCTCACGGTCGACCTCAGCTTCGTTGGCTTCCCTGATCCGGCGACGGGCCTCGTCGCGACGCCGATCTCGGTGCCGGTCGATCCCGCCTTCGTCGGCGCGGCGCTCGGCTGGCAGCAGGTCAACCTCGATCCGCTCCTCACCTCGTCGCTGCAGATCGCAGTGTCGCAGGGCATGGAGACGGTGATCGGCAACTGATCGCCGATCGCGACACAAGCGCTCGTCGCATGTGTCTTGGCGGCCCCGGCGCGCTCTGCGTGTCGGGGCCGTTTCGTTTCTTGTGCGCGCT
>JBEELK010000288.1:0-9298 GCA_041168165.1 Planctomycetota bacterium
AAGGCCTCCGAGCCATGCCAACCTTCGACCTCTCCCAGTACGGGATCACCGTCAAGACCGTCTACCGCAACGCTGAGCCCTCGGTGCTCTACGAGCAGGCGCTCCGTCGCGGCGAAGGCGAGATCGTCGCCTCGGGCGCGCTCGCGACCCGCAGTGGCCAGAAGACTGGCCGTTCGCCGAAGGACAAGCGCGTGGTCGACACGGAGCCGTCCAACAAGGACGTCTGGTGGGGCAACGTCAACATCAAGCTCACCGAGAAGAACTTCTTGGTGAACCGCCAGCGCGCGATCGACTTCCTCAACACGCGCGACCAGCTCTATGTGATGGACGGCTTCGCGGGCTGGGACCCGAAGCACCAGATCAAGGTCCGCATCGTCTGCCTGAACGCCTACCACGCGCTGTTCATGCACAACATGCTGATCCGCCCGACGAAGGCGCAGCTGGAGACGTTCGGCAAGCCGGACTACGTGATCTTCAACAGCGGCCTGTTCCCGGCTAACTCGCACACGAGCGAGATGACGAGCGCGACCTCGGTCAGCCTCAGCTTCGAGCGCGGCGAGTTCGTCATCCTCGGCACGCAGTACGCCGGCGAGATGAAGAAGGGCGTGTTCACGATCATGAACTACCTGCTGCCGAAGAAGGGCGTCATGTCGATGCACTGCTCGGCGAACGAGGGCAAGGACGGCGACGTGTCGCTGTTCTTCGGCCTCTCGGGCACAGGCAAGACGACGCTGTCGGCCGACCCGCGCCGCAAGCTGATCGGCGACGATGAGCACGGCTGGTCCGACGACGGCGTGTTCAACATCGAAGGCGGCTGCTACGCGAAGTGCATCAACCTCTCGCCCGAAGGCGAGCCGGAGATCTACCAAGCGATCCGCTACGGCTCGGTGCTCGAGAACGTCGTCTACGACAAGGAAGCGCGAATCGTCGACTACACCAACCAGTCGATCACCGAGAACACGCGCTGCAGCTACCCGGTCGAATACATCCCGAACGCGAAGATCCCCTGCGTCGGTACCCACCCGAAGAACGTGATCCTGCTCACGTGCGACGCGTTCGGCGTGCTGCCGCCTGTCAGCAAGCTGACGCCGGATCAGTGCATGTTCCACTTCATCAGCGGCTACACCGCGAAGGTGGCGGGCACCGAGATGGGCGTCACGGAACCCGAGGCGACGTTCTCGGCGTGCTTTGGCGCTGCGTTCATGGTGTGGCACCCGGCGAAGTACGCCGAACTGCTCGCGGCGCAGATCCAGGCGCACGGCTCGCAGGCTTGGCTCGTCAACACGGGCTGGAGCGGCGGCGGCTACGGCACCGGCAAGCGCATGAGCCTGCGCTACACGCGCGCGATCCTCGACGCGATCCACGACGGCTCGCTCGCGAAGGCGCAGACGGCGGTCGATCCAGTGTTTGGCCTCGTCGTCCCGACGTCCTGCGCCAACGTGCCTTCCGAGATCCTCAATCCCAAGAACACGTGGGCAGACAAGGCGGCGTACGACCAGAAGGCCAAGCACCTCGCCTCGCTGTTCGTGAAGAACTTCGAGAAGTATGCCGACCGCTGCAGCGACAAGATCCGCGCCGCAGCCCCTCGCGTCTGAGCTACCCTACTTCGCCGTGACTGAAGCAACGAAGCCCGTAGTCGTGTTCCAAGGGAGCCTTGCCATCGCGAAGGACCTCGAGAAGGTCCTCGCGGCGGGCTCCATCCGCGCCAACCTCGTGCCGCTACCCGGCGGCGGCTGAAGCGGCCCTCGTGCATGGCTCGCGGTCGCGAGCCAAGATCGGGAGAAGGCGGATCAGTTGTTTGCGGAGTATGAGGCGCGGCTGTTGGGCTTGAAGAAGCCCGCGTCCGCCGCGTCCTGCACGGCGGACTTCTCGCAAGAGCGGACCACGTGCCCGGGCTGCGGGACCGAGTTCGAGACCGCGGGGCGCACGCGCTGCCCCGACTGCGGCCTCAACTTCGGCGGCTAGCGAACGGCGACTACCGGCGGCGGCGCCACAGCCGCCGCACGCCTTCGTCCGCAGCGGCGCCCGCGAGGATCACCGCGCCCACGACGGCGAACTCGAGTTGGTTGCTGTCGCCGACGATGTTGATCGCCATCGCGAGCACGCGCATGAGCGCCGCGCCGAGCACGACACCGAGCACCGTGGCATCGCCGCCGCGCAGCGCCACGCCACCGAGCACCGCGCCGGCGATCGCGTAGAGCTCATAGAAGTTGCCGAAGTCCGACGCGCGCGCGGAGTTCACGTCGAGCACGAACAGGCAGCCGGCGAGGCCAGCGAGCAACGAGCAGATCGCATAGGCAGCCACCGTGAGCCGCTTCGTCGGCACGCCGGAGAAGCGCGCAGCTTCTTCATTGCGACCGAGCGCCAACAAGTGGCGCCCCCACACCGTGCGGTGGAAGAACAGCGACGCGAGGCCCGCGACGACGAGCAGCAGCACGAATGCGACCGGCACGCCGAACGACTCGGTGATCGGGATGCGCCCGGTCGCGATCCATCGCAGGTCCGCGAACTGCGAGCCGAAGCCCTTCGTCTGGTCGTCGGTGAACTTGCGCATCAAGCCGCGGTAGAGCAGCAGCCCGCACAACGTCACGACGAATGGCTGCAAGCGAACGACCGCGACGAGGATGCCGTGCCAGAGCCCGATCGCGCAGCACAGCGCGAGCACGAGTGGCAGCGCCAGCACGGGCGGCAAGCCGAGCGACGCGGTGAGATGCGGGAGCACGCAGCCGGCGACGCACACGACCGAGCCGATCGAGAGGTCGATGCCGCCCGTCACGATCACGAACGACGCGGCGATGCTGAGCACGCCATACATGCCGACGCGCTGCAGCAGGTTCTCGAGGTTGTAGGCCGACAAGAACGTGTTGCTGCCGTCGGATTGCTGCGCGAGCGCGGCGGTCGCCGCAAACACCGCGAACAACAACGCGGCGATGCCGAGGATCTTCTTCATGCGACGCTGCTCCCGGTCGCGAGGCGAAGGATCGCCTCTTCGGTCATCTCCGCGCGCTGCAACTCGCCGGCAATGCGGCCTTCGTGCATCACGAGGCAGCGATCCGCGAGCGCGATCACTTCGGGCAGCTCGGAGCTGACGAACAGCGTCGCCATGCCCTGCTCCGCCAGTGCCTCGATGCGCGCGTAGATCTCGGCGCGCGCCGCGACGTCGACGCCGCGCGTCGGCTCGTCGAGCAGCAGCGCGCGCGGCTTGGCCAGCAGCCACTTGCCGATCGCGACCTTCTGTTGGTTGCCGCCCGACAGCGCGCTGACGATCTGCTCGCCGTTTGGAGTTGCGATGCCGAGTTGCTCGATGCTGTCGCGAGCAACTTGATGCTCCCACGCGGAGTCGATCCAAACGCCGCGCGCGCGCAAATTGGGCAGCGACAGGTTCTCGCGCACGTTCATGCCGAGCACGACGCCCTGCAGCTTGCGATCCTCGGGAACGAGCACCAAACCCGCGCGCGCCGCGTCGAGAGGCCCGTGCGCGTGCAACAAGGTGTCGCCGCAGCGCACTTCGCCTGCGAGCAGCGGGTCGATGCCGAACAGCGCGCGCAACAACTCGGAACGGCCCGAGCCCAACAGGCCCGCGATGCCGACGATCTCGCCCGCGCGCAGCGACAGATCCACGGTGGCCTCCGGCCATGCCTTCGTGCGCACGCCGCGCGCCGACAGCACGACATCGCCAAACGCGCGCGTGGCGCGTTGCCGATGCTCGACCTCGCGCCCCACCATCATCGCAACCATGCGATCGTGGGTCGCATGCGCGCCCTCGATCTCGCCCGCGTTCTTGCCATCGCGCAGCGCGATCACGCGATCCGCAAGCTCGAGAGCCTCGTTCATCCGGTGCGTGATCCACACGATCGCGACGCCGCTCGCCTTCAACTCGCGGACGAGCGCGAACAGTCGCTGCGTCTCCGCGTCGGCGAGGCTCGAAGTCGGCTCGTCGAAGATCAGCACGCGCGCATTGCGTTCGAGTGCGCGCGCAATCTCGAGCAACTGCCGTTGCCCTGGCGACAGCGACGACACGAGTCGCGTCGGCCCCACTTCGAGGCCAACGCGCTGCATTGCAGCGCGCGCGCCGTCCTCCATCGCGCGTTGCCGCAAGAACGGGCCATTGCGCAATTCGCGCCCGAGGTACACCGCGCCCGCGGCAGTGAGGTTCTCGCAGAGGCTCAGTTCTTGGTGGATCAGAGCCACGCCCGCGTCGAGCGCCGCGCGCGGATTTGCGAACTGCACTGCGCTGCCGACGATTCGCAGTTCGCCGTGGTCCGGCCGATGCACGCCGGCCAGCAGCTTCATCAACGTGCTCTTGCCCGCGCCATTCTCGCCGATCAGGCAGACGACCTCGCCGGCATGCAACTGCAGCGACACGTCCTGCAGCGCCTTCACCGCGCCAAACGATTTGGAAGCGCGAACGACTTCGAGGATCGGCGGAGTCATCGCGCGCATCGCGTCACTTCGCGCCGGTCTTGGCCTTGAGGTCCGCCCAGAACGCGCTGACCTCCGCCTTCGTGATCTTGCGCGCCGGGATGTTGAGGAACCCGGTCGCTGGCAGCAGTGACTTGCGCTTGTCCGCGTCGTTCTCCGCGAGCAGCTTGCCGAGCAGCTCGACCGACGCGCGGCCGTACTCGTAGGGGTTCTGCACGACCGTGCCGTGCACATGGCCGTCGAGGATTCCCTGCAGCGTCTCCGGGTTCTCGTCGAACGCGACGACCTTGACCTTTTGGAGCATGTTCGCGGACTTCACGGCGTCGAGCAGGATCGGTGGCTCGTACTCGAACAGCCCCACCATGCACGCGATGTCGTTCCACTTGCCGAGCGCATCCTGCGCGATCGCCTTGCACTTCTGGCGATCGAACTGGTCGGTGTAGCTCGCGCGAATCTCGTACTTGCCGCCCTTCAACACCGCGTCCTGCGGATCGAAGCGCGTGTTGTCCATCGAACGGTCGAGGAGCTCGTCGATCAGGCCTTGGCGGCGACGCTTCGCGTTGTCTTGGTCGAGCGTGCCCACCACGACGAGCACTGCGCCGCCCTGCGGCAGCGCGTCCTTGACGAGTTGCCCGCACATGCGGCCCGCCTCGTAGTTATCCATGCCGACGTAGCACAAGCGCTTGCTCTTCGGCGCGTCGGAGTCGTGCGTGATCAACAGCGCGCGCTCGGCGATGCGATCGAGCAGGCCCGTCATGTTCTCTGGGTCCTTCGGGCTCACGGCGATCGCCTTGGTGCCCTTGCCAATCGCGTCTTCGAGAATGCGAATCTGCTCCTCAGCAGTGCCGTTGGTCGGCATCTGCACCGAGACGTCGGCGCCCGAACCTGCGCGCGCGGCTTCAACGCCGTGCGCTGCGAGCGTCCAGAACTCCGCGACGCAGTTGGAGACGAATGCGATCTTCGGCTTCTGCGCGGCAGATGGAGCCGAGTCGCCGCCGCAAGAAGCCAGCGACCACGGCAACACGGACAACGCACACAAGAACAGATGGCGCATGGGAGAGCCTCGGTGAGAGATCAGCACACCGTGACGCCGCCGTTCACGGCGACATCCTGGCCGGTGATGAAGGACGCAGCATCGCTGCACAAGAACGCAACCAGGCCGCCGACATCGTCAGGCACGCCCCAGCGATCGAGCGGGATCGTCGCGCGGTAGGAGTCTTTGTCCGACTGCGGATCGTTGGCGTGGCGCTCCACGGGGATCCATCCTGGCGACACCATGTTGACCGTTATCTGCCACGGCGCGAGTTCGCGGGCCATGCTGCGGGTCCAACCCATCTGCGCGCCCTTGGCCGCGACATAGGCGCTGAAGTTGGGCACGCCGAGGCGCACCACTTCACTGCCGAGGTTGACGATGCGACCAAACCGCTGTTGCTTCATTCGCGGCAGCAGCGCGCGCGCGAGCAAGAACGGGCTCTTCACGAAGAAGTCGAGCATCGACTGGTGGAAGGCCCAGTCATATTCCTCGATCGGCATGTGCGGCTGGTCCGGCGTCGCATTGACGACGAGCAAGTCGATCGGGCCGAGCGACTTCGCGACGCGCGCACAGAGATCGTTCACGTCGGCTTCGTCGATGACGTTGCCACAGAACAGATCGCAGTGAATGCCGCGCCCCTTCAACTCTTCGTAGGCCTGCTCCGCCTTCTCCTTGCCGTTCCTCCAGTTGAGCGCGACGCGCGCGCCTTGGAGCCCGAGGCGGCGCGCCATCGCGAGGCCGAGGCCGCGGCTGCTGCCAGTGACGAGCGCCGTGCGGCCGTCGAGGCGCAGCGACGGAACCGCGGGAGCGGACGAGGATTGCGGAGTTGCCATCGTGGATGCGGGATCATGGTGATGCGCCCGGTCCGCGCAAGGGTCCGAGCCCAGGCATCGCCGAACGCGGAGCCATCGCAACTTTCTGCCAACGCCGACGAACCGCGCTGCGTAGACTCCCGCCTCCTTCGAAACCCCAACGGAACCGCATTCCATGAAGTCGATTCTCATCACCGCCGTCGCCGCGATCCTCGCGTGCGCGGCTCCCGCCCAGATCTCCGGCAGCCTCAACCGCAACGCTCCGACGGTCGCGCAGTCGATCACGATGGGCGAGAACAAGCTCGAGGTGAGCTACACCGCCATCCGCTTCGGCCAAGGCTCGTGGCAGAAGATCCTGGAGAACACCGAGATGCATGGGCGCTTCAACGGCAACGCCGAGAAGAAGCCCGTCGGCTCGATCAAGACGACGGTCGCCGTGATGGCGGCTGGCAAGGAGATCCCTGCTGGCGAGTACGCGCTCTACTTCACGGTGATGGAGAAGGCCGGCTGGATCCTCAACCTGAAGCCCAAGGCGGGCGGCGACGCGATCATGTGGCGCATGGTGCTGCAGCCGAGCCAGACGAAGACCGAGTGCATGGGCATCACGCTGGAGCCCACGGCGCAGGACAACACCTGCTCGCTGACGATCCGCTTCGGTGAGCAGCACGTCACGGTGCCGGTCACCGTCGGCGCGGCCGCGAAGAAGGAAGAGAAGCAGGGCTGATCGAGTTCGCGCGCGCTGCGCGCGGACTGACTCCCGAGGACGGCCGGCTCTTGCAGCCGGCCGTTTCGTTTTGTGGCGGTCGTGTTCGTCGTGTTGGAGACGGCGCAGCGCATCGAACGCGCGACGAAGAGATCGCCGCCGTGACGAGCATCCCTCGCGTCGCTACGGTGAGCGGCCGACCATGCGCCTTCACTCCCACAGGCCGCATGCCCTCGGGCTTGCCCTCTGCTTCGCCATCGCTGCGCCGCTCTCTGCGCAGATCGAAGCGTCCTTCGAGCAGCGCTTGCAGCATTGGGCATGGCGACCGCTCACCGACGCGCCGATCCCAACCGTGCGCGACGCCGCGCGCGCAAGCGATCCGATCGATGCGTTCTTGCTCGCACCGCTCGAACAGAACGGCATCGAACGCACAAAGCCAGCGCCGAGCCACGTATGGCTGCGACGCGTGTGCTTCGACCTCACCGGCCTGCCGCCAGACGAGCAACTCGCCGCGTCGTTTGCGCGCGACGACTCGCCCACTGCGCGCGAACGCGTCGTCGACTCGCTGCTGTCATCCACGCGCTACGCCGAACGCTGGGCGCGGCACTGGCTCGACCTCGTGCGCTACGCCGAGACGCTCGGCCACGAGTTCGACTTCCGCATCCCTGAGGCGTGGCGCTACCGCGACTACGTGGTGCGCGCGCTCGACGCCGACGTGCCGTTCGACGCGTTCGCCAAGGAGCACATCGCGGGCGACTTGCTGCCGAACCCGCGCATCGACCCGGGCACCGGCACCAATGAGTCGTCGATCGCGACGGGCTTCTATTGGTTCTGCGAGCAGACCCACTCGCCCATCGACAGCAAGCAGCACGAAGCGGATCGCATCGACAACCAGATCGACGTGCTGACCAAGACGTTCCTCGGCGTCACGGTCGCGTGCGCGCGATGCCACGACCACAAGTTCGACGCGATCGGCGACGAGGACTACTACGCGCTCTACGGCTTCTTGAAGAGCTCGCGCTATGCGCAGCGTCCCATCCGCCGCGCAGAGCCCGCGGCGGTCGAAGCCGCGGCCGCTGCGCAGGCTGCACTCGCGTCGATCGGCGCGCCGGCCCGCGATGCTGCGTCGCCGCAATCGGAGCCGCTGCACGAAAGCGTGCGCGGCTGGACCGCGGTCGGCGACGATTCAGCGCCGCACGAACTGCGCGCGGGCTTTGTCGACTCGATCACCGCGGACGCGGTGCGCGTTCGTGAGTTCGAAGGCGCATGGCTCACCACCGCTTCGGCTTCGCGCGAACGCGACTGCGTGCTGATGTCGCCGACGATGGAACTCGACGGCGCATACCTGCACGTCGAAATCGCGGGCCACGGCGCGCGCGCGCAGTTGGTCGTGGACGGCTTCCACATCGTCCGCGATCCGATCTACGGCCGCTTGCGTCATGGCATCGGCAACCAAGAGCCGCATTGGATCCGTTTCGAGCTCGGCCAGTTCCGTGGACGCCGCGGCTATCTCCAACTGCTCGACCAGCGCGCGCACGACCTCGCGGACCCGGAGCGCGACGGCGGTCGCTACCCCGATGACGCATGGGTCGCGGTGCGCCGCGTCGTGCGCAGCGACGACAAGGAGCCACCGTCCCCCGCGGCGAAGGGCTCGCTGCGCGAACTGCCGCTCGCGGACGCATCGGTCGCGGCTGCGCTGCAACGCTGGCGCACGGCGATTCTCGCGCTGCCACAACCCGGAACTGCACCCGGCATGGCCGACGGCACCGGCGAGGATGAACACGTGTTCTTGCGCGGCAGCCACAAGCAGCCGGGCCCCGTGGCGCAGCGTCGCTTCTTGCGCGCGATCGCGGGCGACGCGCCGATGGAGTTACCTCGCGGCAGCGGTCGCCTCGAACTCGCGGAGCGCATGTTTGGCAAAGACAATCCGCTGCCCGCGCGCGTGCTCGCGAATCGGCTGTGGCACCACATGTTTGGCCGCGGGCTTGCGCGCACCGTCGACAACCTCGGCCATCTCGGCGAAGCGCCCACGCATCCCGAACTGCTCGACCATCTCGCGCTGTCGCTCGTTCGTTCGGGCTGGTCGCAGAAGAAGCTGCTGCGCCGCATCGCGCTATCGCAGGCTTACGCGATGGACAGCGTCGCATCCGGCGCGACGGTTGAGCGCGATCCCAACAACCATCTGTGGTCGCGGCAGAACCTGCGCCGACTCCAGGGCGAGGCCGTGCGCGACGCGATCCTCGCCATCGCAGACCGGATGGATGAACGTCGCTTCGGCCCGCCGGTCCCCGTGAGACTGCATCCGCACGAACGCGCGCGCGGCAAGCC
>JBEELK010000289.1:0-11192 GCA_041168165.1 Planctomycetota bacterium
GCAACGACGGCGCATTCGCTGCGGACCCAAGCAGCGCACTGCGCGTGCCATGCAACATCGCAGCGCCCGCATGCGTTCCGAGCCCATACCTCGACCCCGCCCAAGCAAACGGCGGCCGCGGTGGCGTGATTGCCGTCGGCGCGTTTCGCGTGGCGCAGAACGCGATCGATCCCGTGTCCCCCAGCGGCCCGTTCGCGTGGTCGCTCGCGGACGTGCAGCAGAACGTGCCCGCGTATCCCGCCGCGCAATGGGACCTCGTGCGTCATGAGGACTATCCGTGGCAGAACGGCGCACAGTCGGGCCTCATGAAGCCAGACGTGCTCGGGCCAACCGGCACAACGACCACGAGCGGCAGCCCGTGCCGCACGACCGTGTTCTCCGGCACCTCCAACGCGGCGCCGTGCGTCGCTGGCGTGATCGCGCTGTGGAAGTCCGCGAATCCGAGCCTCACGCCAGAAGACGCAGCAATGCTGCTGCATCAGACCTCGCTCGATCTCGGCGCCGTTGCCGGCAAGGAGAACCGATTTGGCGCGGGGCTCGTCGATGCTGAACGCGGCCTGCGCCGCGCGCTGTGCGTTCACCGCATCAACCATGATCCCGCGTATCGCGCGTCGCATCCGATCGGCAGCGGCCCCGTTCGCCTCGACCTGGATGGCGTGCCCAATTCGCTCGCGGTGTTCGCGGTCGCAGCGCAACGCATGGCGCAGCCGATCGGCTCGCTGCAACTCGGGATCGGGCCGATCGTCGACATCGTCGCGTTTGGCGTCACCGACCAAAACGGCGACATGACGGCGCTCGCGCCGATCGGTCCGTGGCTGCAAGGACTCACGGTCGCCACGCAAGCGGTGCTGCTCGATCAGACGCACACCAACACATTGCTCGAGAGCAATGTCGTCGAGCTCTCGTTCCACTAAGTCCGCGACTCAGTAGCCACCGGTCTCACGCAGCACTTCCTCGACCGTCGTACTGCCCGAGAAGATCGCCTGCAGGCCGCAGTCGCGCAGCGTCGACATGCCCGACTCCACGGCCGCGCGTGCGAGTTGCGACGTGCTCGCGCCCGACAACATCAGTTCGCGCAGTCGCTCGTCGACGACCAGGATCTCCGTGATCGCCATTCGGCCCTTGTAGCCCGTGAAGTTGCAGGTCTCACAACCGCGGCCCTGCGCAAACTTCTTGCTGCCGATCAACGCGCGATCGACTCCGAGGCGACGCAGTACCTCGTCGGACGGTTCGTACTCTTCCTTGCAGCCCCTGCACACGCGACGCACGAGACGTTGCGCGAGGATGCCCTGCAACGTCGCGGTCAGCAGGAACGGCTCGATGCCAATGTCGGCAAGTCGCGTGATCGCCGACGGCGCATCGTTGGTGTGCAACGTCGAGAACACCAAGTGGCCCGTGAGGCTCGCCTCAATCGCGGTCTGCGCCGTCTCACGGTCGCGGATTTCGCCGACCAGGATGATGTCCGGGTCTTGGCGCAGGATCGTGCGGAGCACCTTGCTGTAGGTGACTTCGATCTCCTCGTTAACCGGGATCTGCACGATGCCTTCGAGGTCGTATTCGACGGGATCCTCGACGGTGATGATCTTGACGTCTTCGCCGTTGGCCTCGTTGAGCATGCCGTAGAGCGTCGTCGTCTTGCCGGAGCCCGTCGGGCCCGTAACGAGCACGATGCCGTGAGGCAGTTCGAGGAACTTGCGCAGTTGCGTCTTTGCTTGCGGCAGCAAGCCGAGATTGTCGAGGTCGAGCGCAACCACCGAGCGGTCGAGCACGCGCATGACCGTCGATTCGCCGAACATCGTTGGCAGCGTCGACACGCGCAGGTCGACCGAGCGACCGCCGACCATCAACTCGATGCGGCCATCCTGCGGCAAGCGCGTCTCCGCGATGTCGAGGTCGGACATCACCTTGATGCGCGCGATCAGTGCTTCGGCCAAGTGCGGCGGCGGAGCCTCAAGTTCGAACAGCGCGCCATCGACGCGATAGCGGATCTTAAAGTCGCCCTCGAACGGCTCGAGGTGGATGTCGGACGCCTTGTCGCGAATCGCTTGGTAGAGGATGTAGTTGAGCAACTTGACCACGGGCGCCGCAGCGGCCATCGCGGTCTTGTCCTCGAGGTCGAACTTGCCGCCCTGCTGCTGCAGCTCCTGCACGAGCTGCTTCATGCGCTGCTTGGCCGACGCGGCATCCTCTTGGTAGTGCTTCTCAAGCCCTTGCGCGATCAGCGACTCGTCAGCGATCACGCCCTTCACTTCACAGCCGGTCGTGAACGACAGGTCCGCGAGCATCGACAAGTGGACGGGATCCGCGATTGCAACCGTCAGGACTTTGCCCGAGAGCGCGATCGGCAACGCCGAGAACGCGCGCGCCGTAGCGAGATCCACCTTGGCGATCGCCTCCGGCTGCGGCGATTGCTTGGCAAGATCGAGGAACACGAGCCCCGTCTGCTCCGCGAGCGCCTTCGCAAGGTCGCCCTTTTGGATGTGCCCCAGCTCGAGCAGGATCTCGCCGATTCGGCCGCCCTTGTCGCGCTGCTGCATGAGTGCTTCCTGGACCATGCCCTCGTGGATCGCGCCATGGTCCTTGAGGATCTGCCCGAGCAATCGACGCGCAGCCATGCTCAGACCGCCCCGCCGCTGAGCCGCGTCGCCATGTCCTTACGATCGAACGCGTGCTCGATCGCGCATTCCTTCGTGATGCGGCCTTCCTGGTAGAGCTCGCGCAGGTGCACGTCCATCAGGACCATGCCCTGGCGGCGACTCGTCTCCATCACGCTCGGGATCTTGAACGTCTCCGCCTTGCGGATGTGGTTCTCGATCGCCGGGTTCGTCAGCAGGATCTCAAAGCCTGCGCAGCGACCGCCGCCAGCTGCCGGCATCAGGATCTGCGACACCACGGCCTTCAGCGACAAGGACAGCTGCGAACGGATCTGTTCCTGCTGTTCCTTGGGATACTGGTCGATCACGCGATCGACCGTCCTAGCGGCCCCAGTCGTGTGCAGAGTGCCGAACACGAGGTGTCCCGTCTCTGCAGCCGTGATCGCAGCGGACGTGGTCTCCAGGTCGCGCATCTCGCCGAGCAGGATGACGTCCGGATCCTGCCGAAGCGCGCGCCGCATCGCTTCCGAAAAGGTCGGGACATCGGTGCCGACTTCGCGTTGCGTGACCTGCGACTGGCGATGCGTGTGGTAGTACTCGATCGGGTCTTCGATCGTGATGATGTGCGCTTGCCGGTTGCGATTGATCCAATCGATCATCGTCGCGAGCGTCGTCGTCTTGCCGGAACCCGTCGGACCCGTGACGAGCACGAGGCCGCGGTGCAGCTTCAGCAGGTCCTGCACGTGCTCGGGCAAGCCGATCTGCTCGAACGACAGCAGCTTCTGCGGGATCTGACGCATCACGAGGCCGCGCATGCCCTTCTGCGTCAGCACGCTGACGCGGTAGCGGCACTTGTCGCCGTGCGCGACGCCGAAGTCCGTCGTGCCGACCTTCTGCAGTTCCTCCCAATTGCGCAGCGGACAGATCTGCTTGCTAAGACTCTCGGTGTCCGCGGCCGTGAGCGGCGCGTCGCCGAACTCGACGAGGCCGCCGCCAAGTCGCAGCACGGGCCTGCGGCCGACGGAGAGGTGCATGTCGGCGGCGCCTTTCTGGAAGGCGATGTCCATCAGCGCGTGGATGTCCATGGTGTCTGTGCTCCGTAGCTCTTCTTGGTTCGGTAGGCTGGCCTTTCGGCCGCTCACTGCGCCGCCGTCACGCGCAGCAGTTCTTGCACGCTCGTCTTGCCGGCCAGCACCTTCTTGGCGCCATCCTGCAACAGGGTCGACATGCCGCCTGATTGCAGCGCGTGCTCGCGCAGTCGCACGGTCGGCTCGCCGTGGAAGATGCGTTCTCGCAGCGATTCATCGAGCTGCATCATCTCGAAGATGCCAAGTCGCCCGCGGTAGCCGCTGTGGTCGCACGCGGGACAACCCACGGCGCGCATCGGCTTGGCTCCGCTCGACAGATGGCTGCGCTCGAGCCCGAGGCTCTTCAACTCGACGTCGTCGAGTTCGGTCGGCACGGCGCAGTGCGGGCACAGCACGCGAACGAGTCGCTGCGCGAGAACGGCCTGCACTGCAGCCGCGACGAGGAACGGCTTCACGCCCATGTCGCACAGGCGCGTGATCGCCGACGGCGCGTCGTTCGTGTGCAGCGTCGAGAACACGAGGTGGCCCGTGAGCGCGGCTTGGACCGCGATCTCCGCCGTCTCGCGGTCGCGGATTTCGCCGACCAGGATGATGTTGGGTGCTTGGCGCAGCATTGCGCGAAGGATGCGCGCAAACGACAGACCAATGCGCGAACGCACTTGGCATTGGTTGATGCCACGGATGTTGAACTCGACCGGATCTTCCGCCGTGATGATCTTCACGTCGGGGCGGTTCAGCTGCTGCAGCGCCGCATAGAGCGTCGTGGTCTTGCCGGAGCCCGTGGGCCCCGTGACAAGCACGATGCCGTTCGGTCGCGCGATGCAGCGTTCGAATCGATCGCGATCGGGGCCGCCGAAGCCCAGTGCATCAAGGCTCAGCAGCCCCTTCTCCTTGTCGAGCAAGCGCATGACGACCGTCTCGCCATGGTTGCCCGGCAGCACGGACGTACGCACATCGATGCCGCGGCCCGCTGACTGGATCGCGATGCGGCCATCCTGTGGCTTGCGCTTCTCGGCGATGTCGAGCCCCGCAAGGATCTTGAGGCGCGACGTCAACGGCGCGAGCAATCCTGCATCGAGCGATGCGATCTCCTTGAGCACGCCGTCGATGCGGTAGCGGATGCGCAATCGGCTCTGGAACGGCTCGATGTGCACGTCGCTCGCGCGCTGCGTGAGCGCCTCGTCGAGCGTCTTCTGCACGAGGCGGATGATCGGCGCGTCCTCGGACTCCTTCTCGCTAGCGACTGCCTTGCCGCCCGGCGTCGCAGCCGAGCCGCCGCCGCCGGTCGCCTTGCGAATCTGGTCCTTCAGCGCTCCTGGCGGCATCAGTGCGCACTGCACCGTGCAGCCCGCGAGGAACGCGAGGTTGTCTGCGACGAACGTCTTGACCGGGTCGTCGATCGCGAGCCACAGCACGCCATCCTTGAGCAGCACAGGGAGCGCCTCGTTCGCGAGAATCTGCTCCTTCGGGACGCGCTTCATCGCTTCCGCCTGCGGCACGAACTTCGTCGGATCGACGAACTTCAGGCCGTGGGCTTTCGCAAGCGCGCGCCAGACTGCGGTCTCGTCAGCAAGGCCGAGCGCCACGAGCGCGCGCTCGAGCGGCTGCCCGCGCGATGCAGCCGTGCCTTCCGCGCGCGCGAGCTTATCGGCGTCGAGGACCCCCGCTTCGAGCAGGGCTTTCTTGAAGTTCGTGATGGCGCTCAACGGCGCCACCTTAGCGGACGACTGCCGCGCGTCGAGCGCGGCGAGGTTGGCTCAGCGAATGAATCCGTTGAACAGAATCCGCTTGTTCGGGACCGCCGGGTGATTGAGCTCGACCACGAGATCGCCGCGCAGCAGTCCCGCCGGAGCCGTGTCGAGAATCTCCAACTCGACGATCAGCTTCTTGCCGTCCTTGACCTTGCGGGTCGTCACGAACTTGCTGTCCATCGTCAGGTTCTCGATCTTGATCGAGGTCGCATCGATGTCCGTGTTGTCGTTCGGCTCGAAGAACACCTTCTCGATGCGCTTGGTGCCCTGCTTGATGCGACCGAGCGTGAGGAATGTGCCGGGCTTGAGTTCGAGCGGGCCGAGGATCGCCGCCGACACGCGGACCGAGATCTGCGTCTGGCCTGGGACGTTGGTATAGAACTTCAACAAGCCGCCGCCGAGCGCGTCAGCGCTGCTTGGTTGGTAGGTGCCGTAGATCGTCCAGGTCGCGACGCCTTGATCGTTCTTTGCCTTCTCGTAGCGGATCGAGAAGTCCTTGATCGACTCGTCGTGGCCGACGATGTCGAAGTCCGGCTGCACGGGCGACTGGACCGTGACCGTGAAGTCGCGCTTCTCGTTCCAGACCATCTGGTTGAGGTTGATCTCCTGCGGCGTCGTCACGAACACCTGCGCGCCGGTCGCCGACCACTTCAGCTTGATCATCGGCAGCAGCGGGTCCGTCGTGTGGACATCGAGCGTCGCCTGACGCGGGCCGGGCACGCCGCCGAGCTCCATCTGCACTTCGATCTCGCCCGAAGCTTTCGCCGGCACCTTGATGATCTGGACGATCTCCTCGCGCTCGCGACCGTTCTCCATGAGCACGCGGCGGATCACCGGGTTGGGCTTCTTGCTGTAGCGGTAGACGTCCGAGCCCATCGTGATCGTGGCGCTGCTGCACTGGCAGCTGCCTTGCAGGCTGCGCCACTCGATCTCGGTGTCGTTCGGGTTCGCAAACGGGAAGCGGCCTACCACCGTGTCTTGGCTGTAGTGCTGGCCGTAGTCCTGCTCCGTCGACGTGAACCACGAGTTCGGCGAGGTGCCCTGGACGTTGACTCGCTTCAACGAGCCCGGCGACACCGACATCGTGGTGTCCTTCTTCGCTTCGACTGCCGGCGCGCCTTCCGGAGCAACCGGGGTCTGGGCCATCGCAGGACGGACGCAGGGGACGACAGCGGCAACAGCGACGGCGAGCAGGGTGCGGAGGTGAACCATGGCGCTAGGGAGACGAAATCAGCGGAACGCAGCGGCCTCGATGGGAGGACAGGGACGGCATGCCGGAAATGGCGCGCTGTCGACGCTGCGAGCGGAGCAGTATAGCTGTGACCGCGCGAAAACTCCCAAGCATGGCCAATAGCGTCCCGGTTCGTGTCCTGTCCCTCGCGATGCTCGCGTCGCTATCCGGCTGCTGCTCGATGGCACGGCTGTTTTGCGGCCCCGACAAGAGCGAATGGGTTCCGATCGCCTACGACTCGCCGGGCGCAACAGTCGCGACCTTCCTCGAGGCGATCCGCCGCGACGAACCGGGCGTGGTCTACGGCTGCCTGTCGGATGCGTTCCGCAAGGAGCACGATCTCGACGGGATCGTCGTCACCGCAGCATGGGACAAGCTGCGCGAAGAGACGCCAGGACTGCACCTGCTCGGCTACGCAAAGGCGCCCAAAGAGCCTGCGCGCGCGGCCGCCAACTCGGCGTCGTTCGAGATCGAGGCCGAAGGCGTGCTCGTCCGCATCGATCTCGTGCGCGAGAGCTTCTGGGAATTGCGCTACCTCGGCGCCGACGGCAAGCCGCGCGAAACCTCGACCCGACTCGCCCCTTCGCAGGCAGACGCAATGCTGCGCGCCACTGAGGCCGAACCCGATCCGATCGACGACCTGCCGCAGTCCAACGTCAGCATCAACCCGCGGGTGACCGTGCATCCAGGCACAGCGGCACTGCGTCCAGGGTCGATCGAGCGACTCGGTGTCGGCCGCGAGTGGAAGATCCAAGCCATCGCCGTCCGCCAGCCCTGAGCACACCGCTGCGATCGGACATACGAGCGCGCGTTAGAGCGCGCCGAATCGGTAGGTGACGGCCTTCGCCCTCGGCATACGCACGGCGCAAGCCGCGGTGAAATCGGTCGATGGCGACACGTCGAGCAGCGACCACGTCGCGATGTCCTCGCCGTCGCGCAGTTCCAAGAACTGCGGCTTCTCGCCGAGATCGACGTCGAACACATCGAGCGCGGCGAGCCCGAGCCCCAGGGCCTTCACGTATGCCTCCTTGCGGGTCCAGCAGCGATAGAACGCTTGGAGCCGATCCGCCTCGGGCAACTTCTGCAGCGCGACGTACTCCGCGGTCGCGAACTGTCGCTTGCCGATGTCGAGCAAGCGCTCGAGTCGCCGCGTCTTCTCGCAGTCGATGCCAACCGGCTGCTGCGCTACCGCGATCATCGCCAGATGCGCCGAGTGCGACAGGTTGAAGTGCGGGCCGTCGCCGCGCAGCGCAGGCTTGCCGCGCGTGCCGTAGTCAAACTCGAGCGATGCCGGGTCTTTGCTCAGATAGCAGCCCAGCACGATGCGAAGGGCGCCGTGCGCGATCGTGTAGCGGCGACGATGGTCGAGGATCCGGTAGCGATCGGCGCGGACCACCTCATCCTTCGACAACCACTCCGCATATCGCTCGCCATCGCCGGCCAGCGGCACGGCATAGACATGAACTTCATGGTCCGACAGGGCCATGTGGCCCGGAGTGAACTCGCGGAAGGAGTCGAGGATGCTGACGTCGTCCATGCGGGGCGATCCAATCTGAGGCAGTTGTCCTACACGCTTATCCACCGAGCCGAAAGGGGCGACCGAACTGTGAGGCGCAGTCCTTGCTCACCCATCGATGCGCAAACCGAACGGCGGCAACGGAAGCCCGTGTTCATTCCACAGGTTTGCCATCGCATCCGCCGCAGATGCGTAACGCACCGAGACGGGCTTTGCCGTAGCCGAGCACGACAGCCGGATTCCCGCGCCGTCGATGCGCGCGGCGGCCGCATGGAACACACCGTCATCGCCGGCGAGTTCAAAGTGGCGCGGCCCCTGCTCGGTCGTCCGCCACGAGGTCGCGTGATCAAACGCCAGCACGACCTCTGCGCCCGCAACCTTCGCCTTGGTCGCGCGCGGCGGCAGCGAGGAGCCACCGAGTTCGCCGTACTGGATGCGTCGCGCTTCCGCGGCAAGCCGCTCGCCGACGAGCCGCTTCTGCGTCGGATGGATGTCCTTCGGATCGCCGATGTCCGTGGTGACCGCCATGCCGACCCTAGGTAGCGCGAGCGCGGCTTCCTGCGCGATGCGAAGCGCAAACGTCTGCCCGCGATCGTCGCGGTAGCCAAACGGCGCGATCTGCACGAACACGAATGCGAACTCCTTGCCGAACGCAGCGCGCCAATCGCGGATCATCGACGGGAACAGCTTGGCGTATTGCTGCGCGCGATCGCGGTTCGATTCGCCTTGGTACCAGATCGCGCCCGCGAACGGGAACGGCGCGAGCGGAGCGATCATTCCGTTCCACAACACCGTGGGCACGTTGGGATTCTGCTGCCCGGCATCAGGCAAGCGAGGCAGCTCGCGCAGCGAAGGCCCCTTCTGGAAGGACCAACCTTCCGCAAGCGACACCGAGCCGAGCCCGCCGTCGACCGCTTGGATGCGACACGCCTCCGCCGAGCCGCCGATGCCGCCTTCGCCAGATGCGTCGACCACGGCGACCACGATGCGCGCCATGCCTGCCTTGACCATCGCGCCTGGAACGCGCAGATGGCGCGCGTCCGCCCACCGCCCCATCTCGTACGTGCCGCCGATGCGCTGGCCGTTCCACAGGACAACATCCATGTCGTCGATCGGGCCGAGGTGCACGGCGAGGTCCTTGCCGACCCAATCCGGCGAGACCTCGACCGTGCGCGAGTAGACGCCGACTCCGTCATGCGCAGCGAGGCCGTGCTTCGACCACAGATGCGGCAGCGTCACCGTTGCGCCGCCGCCAGCCAGTGGATCCACCACCGCCGATCGCTCCACCGCGCCGAAGAACTGCTCGCGCATTGCGGAAGGCGCCGTCGCATCCGTCGCCTGCTCGCGCACGCGTTCGAGCGCTGGCCCAAACTCGGGGAAGTCGATCAAGCCTTCGGTCCGCGTCCACGCTTCGCACACGGTTCCGCCCCAGCTGCTCGCGACGATGCCGATTGGGCCATGGCCGCGCAGTGCAAGATCGCGCGCGAAGAAGAACGCAGTGGCGCTGAATGCAACGGCGCTCTCTGGCGTCGACACCGACCACTGACCGACCACATCCGATTCCTCGCGAACGCTCACGTGTCGACGCACTGTGAACAAGCGCAACTGCGGAATCGCGGCGGTCGCGCATTCGCGCTGCCAATCGTCGCAACCGCGCGGCCCCGTCGGGCTCGGTCCAACGCTCATCTCCATGTTGGACTGGCCCGATGCGAGCCACACGTCGCCTACGAGCACGTCGTTCACCGCGATCGACTTGCCGCCGCTCGTCACTTCGAAGCGGAATGGACCCTGCCCCTCGGGCGACGGCAGCGGCAACTCAAACGCGCCATCGGGTCCCGCAATCGCGCGCACCGACTCCTTGAGCCACGCAGCGGACAAGGTCGCCTCATCGCCAGCGCGCGCAGTCCCCTTCACACGCACCGTCTCGCCGCGCGGCAGAACCATGTGGTCCGAGAACAGCGCGTGGAGCGACAACGCACCGTCTTGCGCGAAGCAGAACGAAGCGCAGCAGAACACGGCGAGAGCACGAAGCGCGATGTGCATGGAGAGCAACCTAGCTAGCGAACTGAGAGGATCGATGCGACGACGCAAGAGTGCGCCGAAGGGGAGCAAGATGCGAATCACGGCAGCGCCGCAATGCCGATGCGTCCCTCGGAGCCCACGGCAACGAGACGCGTTCCTTGGAGGGCAATCGCGTGGAATCCGATGGGGCTCGCGATCGAGAACGAACGGCCGTCATCGCGCGAAACGGAAGTGCCGCTTGGTCCCACGGCGACGCAGAACGCTCCATCAGCCGACGTCGCAACCGCGCTGCGATACGCGAGCGAGCCCGCGCTCGATTGCCACGTGGCGCCATCGTCATCCGACCAGCACGCGGAGCCTTCGCCGCGCGGCTCGTCGCGGTAGTCGCCGCCGACCACGACGAGTCCATGCTCGCCAACGAGCGCGATCGAGAACGCACCTTGCGATGCGACGCCTTGCAGCATCGGCAACGAACGACTCGCAAACCCGCGGCCCCGCGACGATGACGACAACAGCCGACTCTTCGCCCCGCCGGTGACGACCCAGAGATCGTCCCCGCGCGCGCGAACGCAGCTGCAACTCGCGGCGAACATCGCCTCGCCGTCCTGTGGCTTCGGCAGGAACGCCGATGGGATCGGTTGCCACGATGCGCCGCCGTCGCGCGTCTCCATCCACGGCAACGCTCCTGCGATCGGGTCGGCGATCAGGTAGCCACGTTCGTCATCCGCGAACGCGATCGCATCGAAGAACGCGGCCTCGCGCGCATCCTCATGCACAAGGAGCCACGAAGAGCCGCCATTGTCCGTTCGATAGACCCGCGCGGGCGTCCCGGCAGACGCGATCACGGCGCGATTCGCGTCGAACGCCACCAAACTGCGGAAGTCGAGCGCACCGGCATCCGGTGGCGCGCACCGAACCCAGCTCGCGCCGCCATCCAAAGTGCGAATCACGGTCCCCTTCGAGCCGCTGGCCCACACGACTTGCTCGCTC
>JBEELK010000290.1:0-10731 GCA_041168165.1 Planctomycetota bacterium
GACCACTGCACTACTTGCCGCGTTCGCCACGGCCTCGACTCCATGCTCTCGGGTTGAAGCCACGGCAAGTCGTGCACGGTGGCGATGCATGGCTTGTGGCACAGCATCGGAACGGCGGCCACGGGGCTGTGCAGCACGTTGGCGCGCACCTTGGCGACGAGGCGCGGCAATGCCCATTGCCGCCGCCATGCGCCGCGCGGCGCGTCGACGCATGGAAGCCCTTCGATGCGCGGGTCCTTCGCTTCGTGCGGCAGCGCGAGAATGCACTCGCCAGGCCACAAGGCCGCGTAGGTGCGCAAGCCGGTCAAGAACGACGTCGCGACGCCGAGCGCATCGCCGTCCTCGAGCGGCGCGCCATCGAACAAGACTCTCATTGCGCGGCCTCCCGATAGACGGCGGCGTGCGCCGCAGCGCAGTCCTCCCAGCGAAACGTCGATGCGCGAGCGATGCCGCCGCGTTGCAAGCGGTCGCGCAACTGGCGATCCGCCAACGCGCGCAGGAGCGCATCGGCCAGCGCCGTTGCGTCGTGCGCATTGCATAGCAGCGCATTGCCGTCGGTCAGTTCGCGCATCGGTTCGCAGTCGTTGGCGACCACGGGCAAGCCCATCGCCATCGCTTCGAGCGGCGGGAATCCGAAACCTTCCCACGCGGATGGGTATGCGAGCACGCTGGCCTTGCGCATCCACGAGAACGTCGCGTCATCGTCGGCGTCCTCGATCCAATGCAGCAGGCCGTCGGCTTGCGCGGCGAGCAGTTGCGCGACGATCGCATCGCACTCCCATCCACGGCGGCCGATCATGACGACTTGCGGTCGCTTGGCGTGCATCGAGCGCAGCGCCTCGATCAAGGCGATGTGGTTCTTGCGCGGCTCGATCGTGCCGATGCACACGACGAGATCGTCGCGGCGTGGCTCATCGCTCGGCGACACATGGTCGGCGCCAAACGGGATCACGATCGGGTTCGACGAGCTGTTCGCGAACTGCAGCAAGTCGTTCGCGGTCGCGCGCGACGGCGTGATCACGCGCTTGCTCTGCGCCACGCTTTCGATCGTGCGCTGCTGCAAACGTGCCGCGTCGCCGCCATGCCACGAAGGGTCGCGGAAGAACGCGAGGTCGTGCACCGTGAGCACGCGCACTGCTCCCGTGAGTGGCATCGGCACGTAGTCGGTCTCGTGCATCACGCTCGGCGAGCCGCACAGTCGGTCTGTGCCGAGGCCGAGGTTCGCGAGCCACGGCAGTGCGCGCCCGGGGATCGGCAAGCGATGCAGGCGCGCGTTGTGGGGGATGTCGCAGCGCGTTCGAGCGCGCGCAAACGAGTGGCCGAACAGATGGAGTTCGACATCGTCGCGGCGCGCGAGCGCGCGGCTGAGTTCGCGCACCGCGCGGCCGATGCCTGCGCGCGAAAGCAGCGCAGGTCGATAGTCGATGCCAACAACGGTTCGCACGGCGGGGATCATGACGAATGTAGGGCCGACTGCGCGTTGCGCGAAGCGGCGGTTTTCGCGGCGACTCCGTTCGCGCGCTTCGATCGCGACTTCGCTGCCTGCTGTCGGCGACGTAGCCGTTCTTCGACCGACTGCTAGAGTGCGCGACTTCCCCCGCATGGTTCGCGCGCTCACTCTCGGACTGTCGATCTCGCTCGCCGTGGTGGCTGGCGCTGCGATCGTGCATTGGTCCATGCAAGGCGATGCGCCTCCGCCTCCCGGCCCCAACGTCGCGGAGGAGCCAAAGGACCATCCGCCGCCGCCGGTATTCGACGCGCCTGTCGCGCCGTCTTCGCAAGAGGCCGCGTCGCGCGTGTGGGTCGAGACCACGGTGACGCAGCGACTGCGCGCCGCGTCCGAGGCGTTCGTGATCACGCGCATGGCGAAGTCGATCCGCGCGGATGCCGCGGTCATCGCTGGGGCAGGCGGGCCGTTCGTGCCGCCGTCTGCGCGCAAGTCGGCGGCGTTGGTGCGCATTCGCCACGACGGCGGCGAATGGCATCGCCGCGTGCCGCGCCGCGACGACGGTGCTCTATGCA
Source organism: Planctomycetota bacterium (assembly GCA_041168165.1). Lineage (GTDB taxonomy): Bacteria > Planctomycetota > UBA1135 > UBA1135 > UBA2386 > SXPK01. Next base: position 2,023 of record JBEELK010000290.1, read on the forward strand.
TCGACCTCGGTCCTGAACGCGCGATTCGCGGGCGCGTTGTCGATCAACAAGCAAAGCCCGTGGCGAATGCCGTCGTGTGGTTTGGCGGCGCTGCGGATCAACTGGTGCGCACGGACGCGGACGGCGCGTTCGAGGCGATGGCGGCCGCGGGGCCTGGCGTGCCCGTCGTGGTGCGCGCAGAAGGCAAGGCGTGGAAGCACGCGTTCGTGCAGGTCGATGCGGCGCGCGGCGCCGACGTCACGTTTGCGCTGCTCGAGGAGATGCCTGTGCTCGTGCAGGCGGCGGGCACGTTGGATGCGCTGCGTCATGCCGAGGTCGCGGTCGTGCCGCTCTCGGTGATGTCGACGGAGTTGCAGACCTATCCGTTCTTCGCGCAGGGCCTGTGGTCCGACACCGTGCTCGACCAGGATGGCCGCGGCGTGCTACGCGGATTGCCGCGGGGATGCGAAGTCGGCGTGCTGCTGATCGGGCCCGCAGTGTGTCGCTCGGCACCCATTGAGATCGCGCTGCGCGGCGATGGCCCAGTGCATGCGCGGTTGTCGGCGCCGGACCTTCCTCGCGTGCGCGTCGCGCTCGTCGACGAACGTGGCAACGCGCTGCAAGGTTGCGAAGTGCGCTGCGTGCTGCCGGAGCGTGCGCCCACCGACGCATCGTCGGGCCCGTTCTTGTTGCCAGAGTGGTTGCCGCCGCGCGGCGGCAGCGTGTTTGTGCGCGGCGAAGGCGATCGTGTTCTCGCTGCGATGTCCGCGCGCGAACCGGTGCGCATCGTCGCAAGCGATGGCGTGCTCGTCGCGGAGACGGAACCGTTCGTAGTCGGGCCCGACGAGGTTCGCGTGGTGTTGCCGCAGCGGCCGCTTGGTCGTCCGTCGCTCGTTGTGCCACCGCCTGCGTCAGCCGGGCCATGGAGCGTGCGCGTAGATCCGTTCACGCGCGGCGAGTTCGTCGAAGCCAAGCAAGGCGAGCCGTTCGTGGTGGAGCTCGATGGATCCGCAGTCGTTGACGTGAGCGTGCGAGTGCCCGATGGCGCCGCGTGGACCTCTCCGCGCGGGCAGCGCGGCATCGTCATCACGGCGCCGACAGGCTTGTCGCCGACGCTCGTCGCGGAGCGCTGAGCGATCACTGCGATGTGACGCGAAGTCCCAATGCGGGACCGCGGAGTTGGCGATGACGTCGAGCGCTTGGCGCGATGCGCGTTCGCGCCGTGACGCAGCGCCGACCTCGATCGCTTTTGTGTGGTAGTTTGCGGCGTGTCGAACGTGAGCCGTGAGGCCCGGACGGCACACACGAGAATCGAATCGAACGAGCACGTGTTCCGGGGGGAGCGCGTACTTGGTTGTGTGTGGTGGGGGCCGGGTCGCGCCGGCCCTCTTTTTTTGCCGCGCGGATGCGCAGGCTCGGTTCGGCGCTGTGGCGATCCTGCTGCGCCTGCCGGTAGAACTCGCGGTCCCGCTGTTGCGCGCTCGCGCGACGCGAACGCAAGAACCGCGCACGAGCCACAGTGACCGTCCTCCGCGAACCTATCCACGGCGACATCGAGCTGACGCGCGAAGAGACGCGCCTCATCGACACCGTCGAGTTCCAGCGCCTGCGCGGCGTCAAGCAGCTCGGCTTTGCCTACCTCGTGTTCCCCGGCGCGATGCACACGCGCTTCGAGCACTCGATCGGCACGCTGCACATGGCAGAGCAGTTGCTGACCGCCGCCAACAAGAACGCGAGCAAGGACCCTGCTGCGTGCCATCGCGTGACGGACGACGAGAAGCGCGTCCTGCGCATCGCTGCGTTGTTGCACGACGTCACGCACATCCCGTTCGGGCACAACATCGAGGATCAGACGGGCCTGCTGCCGCGCCACGATCGGCCTGAGCGATTCGCCGCGATGCTCGGCGACACGGAGTTGGGGCAAGAGCTGGATCGCATGGGGCTGCGCGACGACGTGCTCGCCGTGCTCGGCGCGGGCCCGCGCGACGTGCCGCACTTCTGGAAGCAGGTCGTGAGCGACACGATCGACGCGGACTTGCTCGACTACTTGCGCCGCGACGCGCTCTACACGGGGCTCGAGCTCCGCTACGACCGACGCGTCGTCGACTACTTCCGCATCGACCGCAAGTCGCAGCAGATGTTCGTCGACTGCGAGAAGAACGGCATGCTGCGCGAGGACATCGTGTCCGAGTTGTTGCGCGTGCTGGAGACGCGCTACCACTTCAGCGAGCGCGTCTACTACCACCACGCCAAGATCGCGGCCGGCGCGCTGCTGTCGCGCATGGTCGAGATGGCGCTGCGCGAAGGCGCGCTGACGGCGCTGGACCTGCAGATGGCGACCGACGAGTCGCTGCTGATCTCGCTGCAGAACGCGCGGTTGTCGGATGGCGAGGCGCATGCACGGCTGTCGCGCTTTGTCGCGCGCTTCCGTAGGCGCCAATTGCCAAAGCGTGTGCTCGTGCTGCCTTGGTATCTCAACGCGCCGATGCAGGAACAGTTGATCGCCGAGTGGTTCGCGCCCGGTCGCCACGATGCGCGCCGCGAATGGGAAGCGGCGATGGAGCGGCAAGCCAAGCAGCGCTTTGGGCGCGACATGGACGTCATCCTGTATTGCCCCGCGCGCTCGATGCAGCTCAAGGAAGCGAAGACTCTGGTCCGCTTTCCTGGCGCCGGAGACCGCACGCTGCCAATGGACTCGTTTGCGCAGGACATCCCGCGCCTTCGCGACCTGCGCGACGCATACCCGCGCATGTGGAAGCTCTACGTGTTCACGTCGGAGCCCGACAAGACGATCCGCAGGCAGTTGCAGGACATGTGTCTTGCGGCGATGCCGAGCGGCGTCGCGAACGCGCTGCGACTCTGAGCGCAAACGCGCTACGGCTCTGGTCGCTACTGCGCCCAGTCCTTGCTGTAGCGCAGCACGGTGTCGCGCACCTTGCGGTAGACCTCGGCGGTCGCGCGCACGTCGTGGCGGTTGTATTCGGCGATCTTGACGATGTCGCCGCGCGCATAGGTCGGCGCGACCTTGGAGCCGTCCATGTCTTCCTTCGGGCTCTCGATGCCGAGCGCCCAGCAGATGACATCGAGCTTGCTCGGCGCCTTGTCGCCTTGGCGCAGCACTTCATACAAGTCGAGGTGCGGCTTGAGCGACCATCGCGACGACAGCAAGTCGCGCCGCGCGGGCACGCCAAGCGCGATGCTGCGACCCATCAAGAATGGAACGTCGAAGCTGCGGCCGTTGAACGTGACGACGACTTCGGCTTTGCACGCGAGCGCCCAGAAGGAGCGAAGGAGGTCCTCTTCGCTCATCAGGCGCAGCCACTTCGGCGGATCGGTGACCGGGAACTTCTCGTTCGGCACCGCGAGCACGTGCACTTCGGCGTTGGGGTCCTCGCCGTCGCCGAGCGCGATCGACACGACTTTGCCAAACAGCGGCGAGAGGCCCATCGACATGGCGATGCGTGCGTTGAGTTCGTCAGAGCTCGACGCCGTGTCCTTGCGCTGCACGTGTTTTGCGAGCGCGTCTTCGACGCTCTTCGGCAAGTCGTCGCGGTCGTGTGCAGGCACCGTCTCGATGTCGATGACGAGCGTCTTGCATGCGAGGTCTTCGACGAGCGCGAGGCCGGGGTCGACGAGCAACGACATGTCGAGGTCGGGCTCTTCAGCGCGGCTCGTCGCCTTGATGCGCTCGATCTTGAGCTGCAGCTTGCCCTCGTACTCTTCCGCCGTCGCGATGACCTTGACGATCGCGCCCGGCTGCAGCGCGCTGGCGTTCTTCATCGCCTCCGCCTTGTCGCTCCAGATCTTGGCGTCGAGCGTTCGCGTCTCGTCGGCGAGTTCGAGCTGGTAGTAGGGCTTGCCCTGCTTCGTGGTGCCCGGCTTGCAGCTCTGCGCGCGAGCGTGGAACAGCCACGCGTGGTCTTCGACCGAAAGATCCGCGAGGCAGCGCGCCTCCACGACTCGTGCGGCGTTCTCGTCGCGGTTCATGGCGCCACCTTGGCGCTTGCGAACGCGCGCAGTCGCGCGACTGCGCCTTCGATGTCCTTCATGGGCGCCGCGTAGCTGATGCGCAGGAAGCCCGGCGCGCCGAATGCGCTGCCCGGCACGGTCGCGAGGAACTGCTCCTCCAACAACTGCGAGCAGAGTTGCGCGTCGTTGATGCCGCGATCGGCGCACAGCTTGCGCGCGTCGACGAATGCGTAGAACGCGCCGCGCGGCGCGGCGAGGCGAAGGCCTGGGATCTCGTTGATCTCGCGCACCAAGAACTTCCTGCGAGCGTCAAAGGCGGGCAGCCTGCGCGCGATCTCTTCGTGCGGCGGTTCGGCGCACGCGGCGAGCGACGCTTCTTGGCTGATCGTGCATGCGTTGCCGAGCACTTGGCTCTGCGCGCGCGCGGCAGCGGCAATCACGTCCTTGGGGCCCGCGAGGAACCCAACGCGCCAACCGGTAAGCGTGTGGCTCTTGGTGAAGCCGCCGACGACCATCGTGCGGCCGCGGCCGGATTCGAAGTGCGCGGGCGAGCAATACTCGGCGCCGTCGTAGCGAAGTTGCGCGTAGATCTCGTCGGAGAGGATCCACATGCCGCGTTGCGCCGCCACGCGAACGATCGTCTCCAACTGCGCGCGCGTCGGCACTGCGCCAGACGGGTTGTTGGGGTAGTTGAGGATGATGCCGCGTGCGCCACTCACGTCGGCGGCAGCGGCGATCTGGTCCGCGGTGTGCACGAAGCCCTGGTCCGGCACGGCGGGCACGACGACGGGCTCGCCATCAGCCATCCGCACGAGCGCGGGATACGACACCCAGTAGGGCGCTGGGATCAGCACGCGATCGCCCTTCTCGACGATCGTCGACAACGCCATGTGCAGCGCCGGCTTCGCGCCTGCGGTGACGAGCACTTCGTCGGCGGAGAACTCCAGTGCGAACGCGTTCTTGAGCCACTTCGCGCCGGCCTCGCGCAGCTGCGGCAGCCCGCTCGCCGGCGTGTAGCGATACTTGCCGTCCTCGATGGCGCGGATGGCTGCTCGCGCAATCGGCTCCGGCGTCGGGAAGTCCGGCTCGCCAGCGCCGAGCGCGATGATGTCCTTGCCCTGCGCTTTCAGTTGCTGGGCGCGGAACGAGATCGCGAGCGTTGCGGACTCTTCGATCGACTGCGAACGCTGGTTTGGGCTCAGGCTGCGCATGGGAAGCGGCGCAGTAGACCGACGCACGGGCAATGGCGCAAAGGTGCGAGATGCCTCTGTTGCGGCGAAGTCCGTGAAAGATCGCAGCCACGCGTTCGTCCAGCGCATGCCGAAGCCCCGCGAATCGCGCGGCGCACGGCGATACTCTCCGCCGCCGATGACCTCGAAGCGACCGCTCCGGATCCTCAAGAAGCTCGCGATCGCCGCGTTTGCGTGCATCACGCTGATCGCGCTGTTCCTTGCTGCCTTCGTCTACAACCCGTTCGAGGGCGACCTCAAGGACATCCGCGACGTGGTGCCGCGCGAGGTGGACTTCTTCCTCCGCAAACGCAACCTGCGCGACGACTTCGGCGCGGCCGGCGGCCGCCTGGAGCTGAACCAGGGCGTCATGCCGGAGCCCAAGTTCTGGACGTCGATGACAGACGCCAACGGCTGGCGCGACATGTTGCAGGGGCCCATTGCGACCGAGTTCCGGCGCGACATCCGGCCGCAGTTGCAGCAGGCGGTCGACGGTCTGGCGCAACTGCAGGAGCAGAGCGGCGGCGTCATCGACGTGGCGCGCGACGTGATCGGCCAAGAGGTCGTGCTCGCGGGCTACACCGAGGACCGTTCGAAGCAGCCGGCTCAGCCGCTGCAGCAACCGTGGTGGTGCGCCTACACGCGCGTGAGTTGGCGGTTGCGCTTTGCGCACGGGCTCATGGGCTGGTCGATGGTGCAGGACCAAGCGCGCGCGGGCGGCCTCGAGATCTCGGAGCAGGACGGGCTGCTGCAGTTGCGTTCGCCGCAGTTACAGGAACCGCTGTTTATCGCACGCAGGCTCGACTGCCTGATGCTCGGTAACAGCAAGGATCTGCTGCTGCAGTCGCTGCGACTCTATGACGGCATCGGCGACGAGCAGCCGTTCGGCCTCGCGGCGCACTACGCAGAAGGCGTCGCTGCACCGTTGCAGCGTTGGACCGACGCCAATCTCGTCGAGGATCCAGGCATGGCGGAGTTCAGCGCCGTCACTTCGTCGATCGACGCATTCCGTCGCTACGCCGCGAAGTGGCCGGACGCAAACAACCGCGACAGCATGAACGAGCGCGTGCTCGCGAGCTTCCTCAACCTCAAGGGTTGGAACTCGATCAGCGGCGCGTTGGTGTTCGAAGAAGGCAATCTGTCGACGTTCGGTCGCGTGGTGCTCAACAGCAACCTCCACACGCCGTTCCAGAGCGCGTTCTACCGCGCTGAGAAGCAGGACAAGGAGCAGTGGCTCACGCCGTTCTTGCGCATGGTGCCCGAATCTGCGTGCGCTGCTGCCGCGTTGCGCATGCCGGCGGGAGAGTTCCTGAACGCGATGTATGACGCGCTGCTGCAGAACGAGCGCGACATGTTCGACGACGCGATGCGGCGCTGCATGTTCCAAGGCGCGCAACTCGCCGACGCGCGCGACTTGATCGACAAGCTCAAGCTGTCGCTGCTGCCGCGCATGGGCTTCGTGTTCCGCAAGAACGTTCCGGACATGTCGCGCAACGACAAGGGCGAGCTCTACGTGCCGGTTGTCGCGCGCGCGCCGCTGCCGCAGATCGCGTGGGTCTTCTGGCTTCGCCAAGACGTGCGATCGGGCGCGGAGGGCCGTTCTCCGGCGGACGACTTGGTCGAGATGCTGCGCAAGTACGGCTCGCCCGTCTTCAAGTTTGCCAACGTCTACAACCTGCCCGTCGACGGCTTGCCGGAGCCGGTTTGGGAGTTCACGAACCCGCAGATCCCGGGCACGGGCGAGGTCGCGACCATCGTGTTCCGCGACTTCCTCGTGTTGTCCAACTCGGGCCCGTTGATCAAGGACATCCTGCGCACGCGCTACGGCTTTGGTGGACTGCGCTCGATCGTTGAGGACCCGCAATACCAGCGCATCTCCGATGAGTTGCCGCAGGCGCTCAACGGCTTCGTGTGGATGCGCGGCAAGCAGTTGCTGTCGGTGCTCGACGACTACCGCGCCGCGAGCGAGCAGCAGAACGTCGAGCCGGATCCCGAGTGGATCATGGCGCAGCGGTCGTCCGCCGAAGAGGTCGTGCGCCGCGCGAAGTACGCTCAGTATCCAAGCCTCGCGTCGATGCCCAAGAACTTGCTCGACGGCGAGTTCCAGACGGCGGTTCGCGATTACTTGCGCGAGCAGTGGTCGAAGGCTTCCGCGGGCTTCTCTGCGCAGGACCTGCCCAAAATCGACCAGTTGCGCGGCATGGCCAAGCTCGTCGATGCGGCGTATCTGCAGCTGGAGCTCGAGAACAACTACATCCGCTTCCAGGGCAAGGTCATCACCAACTGGTGATCCGCGCGAGCTGCATAGGGCGCGAACTGCGTCGCGTTCCGGAAGGAGTTCCCCGCCGCCGCGTCTAGCGCAGCGGCGGGGGACTGGTGCCCAGGACAGGAGTTGAACCTGCAAGCCCGGTAAAGGGCGCCAGCACCTCAAGCTGGTGCGTCTGCCAATTTCGCCACCTGGGCGCGAGTTGGGCGGCGAACCATAGCTGGACCGGACACGGATTCAACAGTGGTGGCTTCGTGTTGCCCCCAGGCCCTCGGCGCTCCGGGCCTTCGCGACTCGGCTTGGCGGGGAAATCTGCGCGCGCCGCGCAGTTTTTTTCCGCGGCCGACGAGATGGCGACGCGTCTTCGGTGGCATCGCACCATCCGTTGCAGCGGGCGTCTTGATGCGCAGCGGCGCGAACGCGCGGCACAACGCCGCAACCGAGTTCGTGCGCGCCGATGCGATCGGGCAATCGACGAGACGCTGCGGCGAACTGCTCAGATCGCGCTGCGCCGCATCGCGCACTTGCAGCAGAACTCAACCGTTCGCAGTGGTTGCGCGCTCGCTATGCTCCCGACCTCGTCGTCATCTCCTGGCGACGAACTCGAAGTTGATGAACGAGCACCTTCCCCAACCTGAGAACGCGCCGCGCAAGATGCCCGCGCGTCTCGCAGCGGTCGATTCTGCTGCGCAGTTGCTCGGCGACGACACTCCGAGCGTCGTCGCTGCCGCGCGCGAGTTCCTGCTGTCGGCAGGAGCTGCTGGCCGCGAGGCCTTGCAGCGCGCGAGCGAGACCGGCGACGCGGCGACGCGCATGCGCGCGCGCGCGATGTTGCGCGGGTTCGAGGTCGAGCAGTGGCTGCAGCGTTTCGCGAGCCTCGACTTGGCCGATGCCGGTTGGCGCAGTTCGGAGCCGTTGCTCGCTGGCGCCGTGTTCGCATCGCACATGGTGCGCACGTTCGCGCCTGACGCGAATGAGCTGCGACAGAAGCTGTGGCGCGAAGCCGAAGTGCTGCGCGCGCGATTTGATGGCCGCAGCCTCAACCTCTGCGCGCGCATGTTGAGCGAACACCTCAACGAGTCGCTCGGATATCGCGGCGGCGAAGCGTCCAAGCTGGATCTCGAGCACGTGTTGCTCGATCGCGTCGTCGACAATCGCATCGGCGTGCCCGTGACGCTGTCGATGATCTATCTGCTCGTCGCGCGGGGGGCTGGCCTCACGGTGTCTGGCGTCGGCATGCCCACGCACTTCCTCGTGCGGTTGCAC
>JBEELK010000291.1:0-15063 GCA_041168165.1 Planctomycetota bacterium
GCTTCGGGCGCGTGACCTATGCGCATCCTGACGCAGGCCTGCAGGCATCGCTCGCAGTCGGAGCGGGGCTCCTGCGACGACTCGTGTGGCCCTTCGGACTCGACATGTTCGAAGGTCCGCAGGACGTCGGGGCGAGTTCCGCGATCGGAGCCGTAGTTGCCGCGATCGTGTTCTTGTTCGCGATGCGCCGCGGCGGAGTCGCGGGCCGCGTCGCGTGCATCTTCGCATGCACAAGCGTGCTGCCGCCGATGCTGACGGTCAGCAACTTGGGCCCGTATCCGATCGCGAGTCGATACCTCGCGCTCGCAACCGCGGGCCTCGGCGTCGCTCTGGCGAGCCTGTGCGCAAAGCCCAGCAGCATCCGCAACATCGCGCTGCATGCGATCGCATGCGCATTCGGCATCGCGACGTGGCTCTCGATCCCGACGTGGCGCGACCAAGAGACGTTCGTCGAACAGTCCCTCGTGCAGCGGCCGAGCGATCCGCGACTCCACTACATGCGCGGCTCCTTGCTGCTCGAGCGTGCGCAACAAGGCGACACCGGAGCGGCACAGCGCGCGGACTCTGCGCTGCTGGAAGCCAAGCGGTTGCTCGGCGACGACCTCGCGCGCAAAGACCACCTCGCCGCGCTGCGCCGCGATGTCGCGACTGGCCTCGCGTGGATGTCGATGTTCTACGCCGGCCCAGGCGGCGGCCCGGACTGGCTGCGCGTCGAACGCGCGTTCTTGTCCGTGATCGCCGACTGGCCTGACCGCGCGGACGCGTACGTCGGCCTCGGCGTAGCACGCGCGGCGAGCGGTCGCCTTGAGCTCGGCCAACGAGACCTGGAGCGCGCGATCGAACTCGACCCCGGCACTCCGGCGGCCTACTTCAACCTCGCGAAGGTCCTCCAGATGCGCGGCGACCTCGCGAGCGCGCGGGCTCGCCTGCTGGAAGCACTGCGCATTCGCCCCGATGACGCGCAGGCGCGCGCGATGCTCGGCGACGTCGAACGCCAATTGCGCACACGCTGAGGTCGATGCCATCGGCGCGAGACGTCGAAAGAACCGACACCTTGGCTCATGCGATCCCCCCCTTCGTGCCGACGAAGGCGTGGCCTCGAACCTCCGATCGCATCGCATGCTCCTGCCCCGCCCCGACTCTGCGCCCGCCCATTCCCCACGCCAGCCGCGAACTTCGCCCGGTGTCGTGATCGTCACCGGCAGTTCGGGCCTCGTCGGCGCAGCCGCGGTGCGACGATTCGACGCGCTCGGCCACCGCGTGGTCGGCGTCGACAACGACTTGCGCAGCTACTTCTTCGGCAGCGCCGCATCGACCTCGTGGAACCTCGCGCGCCTGCGCGAGGACCTTCCTGGCTACGACCACCGCGCGATCGACATCCGCAACGAAGCGGCGATCGGCGCATTGTTCGCCGAGTTCGGCGCCGACATCCGCGCCGTCATCCACTGCGCAGGCCAACCTTCGCACGACTGGGCTTCGCGAGAGCCACACGTCGACTTCGCCGTCAACGCAACGGGAACGCTCGTGCTGCTCGAAGCTGCGCGCGCGCACTGCCCGAAGGCGGCGTTCGTGTTCACGTCGACCAACAAGGTCTATGGCGACGCGCCCAACAAGCTGCCGATGGTCCAACGCGACACGCGCTGGGAACTCGATCCATCGCATCCATTCGCCGCGCAGGGCATCGACGAATCGATGAACGTCGACCAGTGCATGCACTCGCTGTTCGGCGCGTCGAAGCTCGCCGCCGACGTCATGGTGCAGGAATACGGCCGCTACTTCGGCATGCGCACCGGCGTGTTCCGCGGCGGCTGCCTCACGGGCCCCGGCCACGCGGGCGCGGAGCTACATGGCTTCCTCGCATGGCTCATGAAGTGCGTCCGCGACGAAACGCACTACGTCGTGCACGGCCACGACGGCAAGCAAGTCCGCGACAACATCCACGCAGACGACCTCGTCGCTTGCTTCGAGGCCTTCGTCGACGCGCCGCGTTCCGGCGAGGTCTACAACATCGGCGGTGGCAGGTTTGCCAATTGCTCGATGCAGGAAGCCATCGCGATGTGCGAGGAGATCGCGGGCAAGCAACTCTCGCGCAGCTACGTCGCAGAACCTCGTCGCGGCGACCACCGTTGGTGGATCAGCGACGTGAGCAAGTTCCGCGCTCACTACCCGAGTTGGAGCCCTCGCCACGCAGTGCACGACACGCTCGTGCAGATCCATGACGAGCTCTCCCAAAGGTCGAGGAGCAGACAGCTCGCGACCTTGACGCGCTGACGCTTTCCATCGCGCCACCGAACGTCGACCGTCGCACCGTATGCTCCCGCCCATGAACGGCTCTCGCCTCGCCGCGCACTCCTCGCTCGCGCTCCTCGGCAGCGCATCCTTGTTGTGGATATCGGTCTGCCTCGGCTGCGCCGCGCAGCGCCCCGACGCGACGCAGCAGGAGCCAGTCGTGCAGCATCCATTGATGGCTGCATCACAAGGCGTCGAACGCATCCTGACGCTGAAGCATCAGGACGGATCCGGCAACTTCGGCGTCGACGTGTTGCGCAGGCCGCGCCTCGACGAGGCCACCGGCGAGATGCGCGACGACTGGCTGTTTGCGATGGCGGCAGGCCCCATTTGCTACTCCGTCCTCGTGGACGATGCATGGAACGTGCTCGCCGAGGCCTCGTGGCCCGTGACCGGCAAGAGCGTGCCGTGGTCGGACGTGAAGCTGTGGCGCCATCGCGACGCAGCCGGCAAGGAGCGCGACTTCGTCTACTACTGCTCGCGCGGAACGCCGCTGCTGGAGATCACCGAGGTCACTGACTTTCCCGTCGTCCACACGACGACGATGCCGATCGACCCAGGCCTCCCCGTCACGGTGTTTGGCGCGCATACGTTGCAGATCCATGCAGAACGCGGCGTGCTGGTGCTCAACGGCGTGCACGTCGAAGCCGAGCCATCGCCGCCGCCGCTCACGCACGCGGCTGCTCCAGCGCTGTTCTACGACTTGACGAAGGACCCGCTGAAGCCAGAGCGCTTGTCGATGTTCGTCGGCCCGGATGCCGGCGACCAGACGCTGTTCGACAGCCAATTCCTGAAGCTCGACGGCAAGGACATCTGGGCGCCGACGATCGCGCAACCGCTGCGCGGCGCGCAGTCATACTTCGCGTTCTACGAGTTTGAGGACGCGGCCAAAATGGACCGCGCCAGCCGCATCACGTTCTACGCAGCGCCCGCAACAGGCTCGTTCCACAACGTCGTGCAACTGCTGCCGACGCCCGATGGACGCCAGCGCCTCGCGGCCGGCTTCGAAGCATGGGCATTCGCGAGCAAGCCGGGCCAAGCGATATCGAAGTGCGGCATCCTCGACTTCACGGACATGTGGAAGGGCGAGATGCCAAAGCACAAGGCGTGGCTCTTTGACGACCACAACCTGACGCATTCGACGCACAACCCCGCGTTCCGCATGGCGGAACACAAGAGCCACACCTACGACGCGATCCCGATCGCGCACTTCACGGGCGGCTACTACGTCTACGAGTGCGACGAGGACCAGAGCAGCGTGAAGCGTCTCGCGCACGTGCCGGTCGCGAGCGAGCGCACGGGCGAAGGCCCTGGCAAGCGTCATCCACGGATGGCCATCGGCGAGTGGCTGCGTTGCTACAACGGCGCGTGGGATGTCGTCGCAACGCCGATCGGTGACCTGTGCAGTTCGACGGACCGGGAAGCGTCGTACCTGATCGAGCCGACGTGGGGCTTCATTCGCCAGTTCGGCACGCACATCGCCCGCGATGGCATCACGCCGCGCATCCATCTGCGCACTGGCGTTCCGACTCGGGGCGAACCGATGCGCATCGCGGTGACCGGGGTCAAGCCCGGCGACTCCGTGCGACTTCTCGTCGCTGCGAAGAGCAACGACAAGCCCCGCATCGACGCAGAGCTCGGCGCAGTGTGGATCGACGAGGAAAGCCGCGTCGCAGATCTCGCTGCGACGGCAAACGGCGACTCGATCGAGTTCGAACTCGCGCACACGCCTGCATGCGCGCAAGTTTGGATGGTCGCGGTCGTCGAGAACAAGAACGGCGGCCGCGCGCTTGCCAAGTCGCCGACTGCCACCGTGCGCATCCGCGCCGCGAAGTGAGCGTCAGCTAGCCGAATGAAGCAACGCTGCGATCTCTCGCAGCATTGGCTCCACGACCTGCGCCGCGCGACCGCTCACGAAGCGATCGCGGCGATCGAGATTGGCGGGTTCCTCCAGCGCCTGCACCCACGTGGACGCGCCCGCCTCGCGCGCGGCGCCGAGCAGGCCCGCCGCAGGCCACACGTTGCCGCTCGTGCCGATCGCGACGAAGCACGTGCAGGTCCGCATCGCGCGATCGATCTCGTCGAGGAAGAACGGGATCTCGCCAAACCACACGATGTCTGGGCGCATCGCGTCGTGACCGCAGCGCGCGCACGGCAAGAAGCTGAGTTCGACGTAGTCGAGGCCGCGCACCTTGTGCCCACATCGCTCGCATCGCAGCGACGCCAACTCGCCGTGCATGTGGATCGCATCGAGGCGAGCGCGCTCGTGCAGGTCGTCGACGTTCTGCGTGATCAACGTGAATGCGACGCCGGCCTCGCGGCACGCATCCGCAAACGCGCGCAGCGCATAGTGCGCCGGGTTGGGCTGCACCGTTCGCAGCTGTGCACGACGAGCTTGGTAGAAGCGCCACACCAACGCGCGGTCGCATTCCCACGCCTCGGGAGTCGCCACCTGCTCTGGCCGATGGCCCTCCCACAATCCGCCCGCATCGCGGAACGTCGCGACGCCGGAGTCCGCGGAGACTCCAGCGCCGGTGAGCACGACGACATGGTGCTTTGGCATCGTGCGGGACTCCGACTCAGCCTTGCTTCTTCGCGTCGCCAGCCGCCTTCTTGGGCTTGGAGGAGCTGTCGGCCTTCTTGGGCTTCTCCGACGGCTTGCCATCCTTCTTCGCGTCGTCGTCCGTTGCGGCGCCATCTTTCGCGACGACCTCGATCCATGCGCGCGTGATCGTGATGGGCTCGGTCGGCTTCTGCGATTCGCCTTCACCGCCGAGCGCATCCATCGCCGTCACCGCCTCCATGCCTTCGACCACTTCGCCGAAGATCGTGTGCTTGCCGTCGAGATGAGGGCACGGCGCGAACGTCAGGAAGAACTGCGATCCGTCCGTCTTCTCCTTGCCGTCTTCGTTGGCCGTGCTGATAAGCCCCGCCTTGTCGTGCTTCACGGCGTCGCTGGTCTCGCCCTTCATCGTGAAGCCTGCGTTGCCCGAGCCACTGCCGTTGGGGCAGCCACCTTGCGCCATGAAGCCCTTGATCACGCGATGGAACGACAAGCCGTCGTAGAAGCCAGCACGCGTGAGGTAGATCGCGCTCGTGCAGTGCATCGGCGCGACTTGCGGCAGCAACCGGATCTTGAGCTCGCCCTTGTTGGTCGCAAATCGCCAGTAGTAGTCGCGGTCCTCAGGGAACGACTGCTGCGGCGGCTCCGCCATCTGCGTGCGCCAGCCGTCTTGCTTCGTGTTGGGCGCGTGCGATGCGAGGAACGCATCGAGCGCGGCCACGGCCTTGTCCTTCTTCGTCGTCGGATCATCCTTCGCTGGGCCGGGGACTGCGGCCACGGGCTCCTTCGACTGCTTGCTTTGCTTCTTCTGCTTGTTGGATTGACCGGGCAATGCCGCGGCAAGCAGCAGGCAGAGCAGACCAAGACGCGACGATGCGATGCGCATGCGCGCAGAGTAGCCGCGCTCCATGCCCCCAGAAAACGACGCGGGCGGCTACCCCGAAAGGCAGCCGCCCGCGTCGTCGTTGCCGCCCGGCGAGCCGGACGGCATCAGTCCACTTCGATCAGAAGTTGTCGAAGTGGATGCAGACCGCGTTCGACGACAGGATGTTCGCCGAGTTGAACGAGGTCGGGATGCCCGTGCAGAGCTGGATCGACTGGGCGTAGAGGTCCACGCCAGCGAACGCCGCCGGGATGCTCGCGAGCGCCGGCCACGAGGCCGAGCCGCCAGCGACGATGCCGAAGCTCGAGGCGAGCTCAGGCAGGTTGATGTAGGCGCCGCAACCCGGCATGCCGACGATCGCGAGATCGATGCCCGGCAGCGAGGCCGCGCTGATCAGCGTGATGTTGATCAGGCCGGTCGCGTCGATGTTGTTGGTATCGATCTGGAGAGCCGAACCAACCTTCGGACGACCCGTCAGGCTGACAACGGCCGGAGCCGCGCCATCGCCCGAGACGTAGCCGCCGCCCGAGGCCGCGACGCTGAAGTCAGGGAAGGCGCGCGGCGTGGCGCCCGTGCCCGGATCGACCGCGCCGTTGCCCGGCGTGAAGCCGACGAGGATCGGGGTGCCCGTGGTGGCGTTCATGCCACCCGCGCCGTAGCGGATCTGGACGCCGCCACCGGCCTGCAACACGATCTGGACCGTGTTGAGGTTGGTCGGCTGGTTCCAAATCTGGACGTTCTGCCACGTCACCGCGGCGTAGGTCGCGCCGTCCGTGTCGTACCAAATGTTGCCCGCGCCGCCGCCGAACGTGGCGAGGTCAGCAGGCTCGAAGTCCGACCAGCCGGCCGCGATGCCCGGACGGCCCGCGAGGAAGCCGCCGTAGCCATCGTAGAAGCCGAACGTCGCCGTGGACGTCTGGAAGTAGACGATGCCGTTCGACGAGATCTGCAGCGTGTTCGAGCCAACCGGGTTGGTCGGGTACGGGAACGCAAACGGCATCGTGATCGGGGTCGCCAGAGCGTCATCCCACGCGCCCGTCGTAGCGGCAGGCGTCTGGGTGTTGATCTGGACCGCGCCCAGCGACGTGCCGGGGTTCACAACGAGGCCCGGCGCTGCGTTCGCCGTCACGATGTAGTTCGTGCCGATGTTGAACATGTCGAGGCCGTTGATGCCACCGACGTTGTCGATGTCCATCGTCGTGCCGCCCGTCCAGCTCTCGTAGAACGATTGCTTGCGGTCATAGCAGCCAACGCCGTAGGGCGTCTGGTAGGCCGCGCCCGCGCCAACCGAGTAGCCGACCGACAGGTTCGGCATGTAGGGCGTGGCGCTCGCCGGCGACAGGGCGCCGTTGGCGAAAGCCGGGCTGATGACGCCGATGTTGCTCAGCGTGATGAAGCCGTCCGCGAACGTGCTCGGGGTCGGCTGCGTGTTCATGTTGGTGAACAGCGGGTGCATACGGTCCGTGGCCGGGTTGGCAGCGACACCGGTGCCCGCGGGGATCGTCGCGACGCCCTTCGGCACGAACACGAAGACAACAGCGTAGTTGCCCGGCGTCAGAGCGAGCGGCGGGTTGAACGTCGCCGTCGAAGGCGTGTCAGGAGCCGCGAACACGAGGTTGCTGATGTGCGTGGCCTGGCTCGACAGGAGCTGCCAGGGCGCGATCGGTGGAACCGACGGGTTGTGCGTGTAGAGGTTGTTGGTGAACAGGGTCGCGTTGAGGACCGTGTCATTCGGCACAACCCAGACTTCGCAGGTGCCGTTCGGCGAACCAACGAGGTTGGGGACGACAATGCCAGCGTAGGTGCCGCCGTCGTTCAGGAAGTTCGTGCCAACCGACGTCAGGTTGATGTTGCCGGTGACGGCCATGTCGCAACGGACCGCGACACCCGGATCGACGCTGACGCCGTACAGGGGAGCCGTGGTGTTCGCGTAGAACGTCGTGCCGTTGAACGTCGTTTCGAGCGTCTGCGTGCCGGTCGGGGCAACGCACTGAGCGCTCAACTGAGCCGCGACGGCCGCGATGGCCGCAAGGGAGAGCAGGGTCTTTTGCATGACTCTAAAGGGATGGAGGAAAGACGGGGCCGGAGGGAAAGCCGGCCGGGGAGACTCAAGAAGATACAACGCGGCCTGCCCGAGGAAACCCCTCGGCTGCGAGTCGCGAGCGGAGATTTCTCCAAACAAGTCCGTAGTTCGCGTTTCGCATCGGCGCATCAAGGAAGCCAAGCCGCCGATGGCTTCGAGCACTTGAACCCCGGATTGCCGCAGCACGCCCTGGGCCAGTTCGCCGCAACGCATGCAGAAAATCCTTTGCCTTCACGCGTAACGCGGACTTGGCATACGGCCCCTTTGCGCAGTGCCACCGGGAAAAGTCCCCAGGGCTCGCGGAGTGCAACATCTCCGCACCGAAGCAAAATCGGCGGCCCAGGTCAGCGGTGCTTGAAGCGCACGATCACGAACGCGAACGCCGCGACGAAGACGACGATCCCCAGCAGCAGCGTCCAACCAGGCACCCGTCGCTCTGAGCCGTGTGGACCATTCATGATTTGACTCCGCTGAACAACGCGACTCCGAGCGAGCCGAACAAGATCGTCGGTGACCATGCGGCGACGACGGGGTGGATCCAATCGTTGTAGCCGAGGTTTTGGCAGATCAGATCGAACAGTAGATACGCCGCGCACATACCGATCGCGCCGAGCACGCGCTCGATGCGACTGCCGCGCTCGAAGTGGATTGCAAACGGCAACCCCAACAGCAGCAGCACGAGGTTGGCGAGCGGATACGTGATGTGCCGATGCAGCGCCATCGCGACGTCCTTGCGGTTGGGGCGTTGCTCGCGCGTTTCCAACAACTCGTCGTAGGAGAACAACTCGCACGGCACGTCTTCTTGGCCGCGCTGCATCACGATCGCAGGCGTCCATTCGCCAGCGCCGAGCAGTTCGCGCGGCACGTCGCCGCTTTCGGTGCGTTCGACGCCTTCGACAAGGCGCCAATCGTTAGCCGCGTCATCCCACGTCGCCGACTTCGCGACCACCAACACGCTGTCCCCGCCGGCGCCGCGCTGCAGCATGCTGACGTCCGTCATCCGCTTCTCTGCCGCGTCGTAATCGCGGATCCACATCCCGGAGAAGGACTCGCTGCGATCTTCGAGGATCACGCGCCGAATCGAGCGACTTCCGCTGCCGAGCATCGACTGCGCCTCGGTGACTTCGAGCGCAACTGTCGGAACGACCCACTGCCAGCAAGCCGCCATCGCGAGTGCCATCACGACGCCGGCGATGAGAGCGGGCTGAAGCACGCGCACCATGCTGCGACCGACGAACAGCATCGGCTGCAGTTCGTTCTGCGCCATCAACCGCGCGATCGCGAACATGCAGCCGATGACCGTCGCGAATGGCGCGATCGTCACGAAGCTGAACGGCAGCACGCGCAGGTAATAGCCGCCGAGGAAGGCGAACAACTCGCCCGTGCTCATGCCCTGGTCCTCGGCCTTGTCGAGGTAACCGCCGAGGTTGTTGAGCAGGTCGAGCAGGATCGTCAAGAACAGGAAGAAGCTGAGCGACGCAAGCAGCGACGCAGCGATCGACCCACCGACGTAGCGATCGAGGGTCTGCCTCATCGGCGCAACTCCCGCCAGCAGAACGGCGTGCCGAGCACAATCAGCAGCGCAGCGGGCAACCAGCCAAACATTGGCTCTCCCGTGGCGCGCAGCAGTTTGCCCCCCATCACGTCGCCGACGTAGAAGACACCGATCGGCAACAGCGCGAGCAACATCGACACGGCGCGGCCGCGATTCTGCGAGGCCAGCGCGAGACAGAAGCCGATCGGACCCAACAACAGCGGGAGGATCGCAAAGCACGTGCGGCGGTTGAGCGTGTAGCGCGCAGCCATCGGCCGCTCATGCTGGCCGCGCAGCACTTCGGAGAGCAATTGGCTGCTGCCCATGTCGTCATCGCGCTCGTCGCGGCGCTTGCTGTCGCTGATCGCCGGCAACGGAAACCTCGGCTCCAGCAGGTCGAATCGCGTGTTGGTCAACGGGTCGCTGCCGTTCTCCAACACGACGCGGATCACCATGTCGTCCTTCTTGGGCCACGGGATGCGCACGCAGTCGACATGCACGACCGGCGAGACGAACCCGAGATCCCGCGCGCGATCGTCCGGCAGATACAGCCAACAATCGCGGAACACGATGTCGGAGCCCTCGCCCTCGCCTTCGCGGCGCGCGTATGTGAGCGCCACGTCGGTGCCCGGGATCGAGACGCGGTCGTCGCTGGAGCCGAGCCCCATGTTGACGATCGTGTTGCGCACCGCCTCGACGATGACGCGATACTTGCGGAAGTGGACCTCGGGCAGCAGGTAGTGCAGCGTCAGCGACCCCACCACCGACAGCGCGAGGCCGACGAGCACCGACGCCATCATCGGCACGCGCGGGCTCACGCCAGCCGCGCGGATCGCAGTGATCTCACGCTCTTGCCCGGCGCGCGCGAACGTCGTGACGGTCGCCAGCAAGAACGAGATCGGCAGCAGATGCGGGAACGAATCGAGCGCCCACAGCATCGTGATGATCGCGGCATCGAGCAGGCCGCCGCCTTCTGCGCGCTGCACGCCGCGTGCGACGAGTGAGATCACGACGATCGCGAACAGCACAGCGAATGTGATGCTTGCGTTGACCAGAAGCTCTCTGAGGTAGTATCGGTGCAGACGCCACATCGCCGCCGCCATGGTTCCGCAAGGACTCGCACCGGGCAACGATCCGTTGCCTCAATCCGTCGCGATCCACGCACCGCATTGCCGCGGCGTCGTGGCAGGCACCTTCGCAGACGCGCTTCGCCCGCTGTTCGACGCGCTGCCGTCGACGGGCTCGATGCAGGAGGTCAAGCGGAGCACCGTGCGCACCGTGCTCCGCGGCGAGATCGGCGGCGTCGATGTGCACCTCAAGCTCTATCGCTCCGTGACGCTGTCCGACCGCGCGCGCGACGCGTTCCGCGGCGACCGAGGCACGCACGAAGCCAAGAACCTGATCCGCGCCGCGCACCTCGACCTTCCGGTCGCGCAACCGATCGCATGCGGATCGCTCGTCGACGCGGAGACAGGATCGCGCAGTTTCCTGGTCACGCGCACGATCCAAGGCGCGCGGCCGTTCGCGTTCGACATGAGCGAAGAGACGCTCGTGCACACCGGCCGCCTGCTACGGCGCATGCACGATCGCGGCTTCCTGCCGGGCGACCTGCACTGCGGCAACGTCGTCACAGACGAGCGCGGGCTCCCGTGGCTGCTCGACCTCAACTCCGTGCGGCACGGCGGAGAACCGGACCTCGCGCGGCGCGCGGCGGCGCTCGCCTACTTCTGCCAGCCACTCGATGGCGGGCCGCTCGATCTGCAGGCGCAGCCGCTGCTGCTGGCGTATCTCGCAGCTGGCCGCGACCTGCCGCGCGAGTTTGCGACGGAACTCGCCAAGGCTGCGCGCCTCGTTCGCCATCGCGCGCTCTCGTCCTTCCATCGCCGCTGGTCGCGCGATTGCCGCCACACGTCGATGCCGAAGAAGCGGCGCGGCGAGTTCCGCTGGCACCTTCACCTCGTCGCCGACGCGGCCGATCGCGCGCCGCTGCACGACGCATGTCGCGCGTTTTCGGCATCGCCAGGGGCGCCAGACAAGACGGGTCGCCGCGGCTCGGTGTGGCTGTTGCCTGACATCGCCGCGAAGCAGCGCGGGCAAGGCGACGCGCGCAGCATCTTCCAAGCGATGTATTGGCTCTCGTTCGCGGGCGTCGGACAACCCGAGCCCGTGGCGCTCGCGACCAAGCACGACCTCGCCTACGTGTTCGCGCGCCGCGTGCCGTCGCGGTCGATCGCGGACGAACTCGCCGCGGGCTCGCTGCGCGGCGACGAACTGATCCAAGCAGCGCGCTCCTTTGGACGATCGGTCGGCAGGCTGCACGCGCATGGCCTCCGCAACCGCGACATGAAGTTTGAGAACCTGCTGCGCGAGCCCGTGACCGGCGCCGTGTTGATGGCGGATCTCGACGGCGTGCGGCGCAAGGACTGCGACGACACGCGCGGTCAAGGCATGGACCTCGGCCGAGTGCTCGCCGCGTTCCACGCCGCAGGGCGGCCAGGAGGCAGCGCCGTGGTGTTCGCGTTCGTGCGTGCCTACCTGCGCGCACGGCAGCGCCTGCTGCAACCAGCAGAGACGCAGAAGATCTGGAAGACCGCGGAGAAGCGCGCGCGCGAGTGGGCGAGCGCGCACCCCGACGCCGGCGCGGCCATGCGTTGATCTCGCAAGAGGCCCATCGATGCACGTGCTCCGCAGCGCTGTTCTCGCATTCGCAGCGATGCCGATCGCCGCGCAAACGCCAACCGACAGCATCCTCGTGCTCGAGGACGTGCCCGTGCAGCAAGGCAACACGCCGCCAGCGTTCCGGCTCGTGGATGCGCTTGGCCGCGGCTTCTCGACGGTGCGCAACCAAACGGTGTTCGCGCCGCGCACCGCAGCGGCCGTCGATCCGACGGACGCAAGCACCGTGTTCTATGAGACGAGCAGCACGTCGCTCGGCGGAACCTGGAGCACGACGATCCGCGGCCTCGCGACGTTCGGCGTTAACACTTGGGGCACGCTTGGGCGCGAAGCGTCGACGCGCGTCGAGGCGGGCGCCACGAAGGTGTTCACGCTGCGCAACGGCCAACTTTGGGCAGTGCCCAAGGCAGGCGGCGCTAACGCAGCCATCGCAAGCGTTCCGTTTGCCGTAGACCTCACCATCGTCGATCCAGAAGCGTTCGTGCTGACGCTGCCGCCGAGCGGCGCATCGCAGATCCTCGCCGTGCATACGGGAACGTTCGCTGTGCGCACGCTGGGTCCGCTGCCTTCGTCGCGCTCGATCGCATGGTCGCCGACGTTGGAGTTGCTGGTCGGAACGGACACCGGCGACGTGTTGCGCGTCGATCCCGCGACCGGAACGGTCACCAACTCCATCGCGACGGGAACTGGCAGCATTCGCAACCTCGCCGCGACGCGATTTGGCACCGCGGTGTGGACCGATGGCGCGCGCATCTACAGCGAGTTGCTCGGCGGCGCCGTGATCTACACGTCGACGTGGCCGATCCTCGACCTCTCGATGCCGCGAACGCTCGCCGCATCGCTGATGCCCTACGGCCAATCGTGCGCGGCGCCGGGCACGATCGAATGGTCGTTCTCGTCACAGCCGAATCTCGGCAACGCCAACTTCCGCGTCGGACTGCGCAACGGGACGCCAAACACGCCAGCGCTGCTGTGCCTTGGCCAAGGGTTCTCGTTCAGCACCGTGTTCGGCCAAGCGCTCCCCATCGGGCTTGGATCGATTGGGCTCGGCTCGTGCTTGCTGCACTCCGATCCGATCCTGCAGAGCGGCATCGCGCTCGATGGCACAGGCTCCGCAAGCGTGCTGGCTGCGATCCCCAACGACCCAGTGCTGGCTGGCGCGACGTTTGGGCTGCAGTGGTTTGGCGCGCAGGCCGGCGCGAACGCGCTCGGCTTCGTCGGCAGCGAAGGGGCCGCGGCGCAGATCTGGTGAACGCGCGCGGCCTGCGCCTGCGCGTTCCGATCAGCTGTTGAACTGCAGCGCGGCGAGGCGCGACTTGCAGCGTTCGTTGCCGCCGTCGATCACCTCGGTCGCCTTCGCGTCGCGGTAGTGACGTTCGACGTGGTATTCGACCGTGTAGCCGAAGCCGCCGTGGATCTGGATCGCTTCGTCGGACGCGAGCACCGCGGCATCGACCGCGGCGATGCGCGCCTGCAGGCACGCGGCCTCCGCGTCTTCGCCGAGGTCGCACATGCGCGCTGCGTGCCACGCGAGATGGCGCGCGGCATCGACGGCGCGACGGCTCTCGACGAGCTTGCGCGCGACCGCCTCTTGGCCGAGCAACGGCTTGCCGAACGCGATGCGCTCGCTCGCGTGCTTGTGCGCGCCTGCGATCGACGCGCGGCCACCGCCGACACATGCAGCAGCGCTGCCGATCATCGCGATGCGCTCCGCGAGTGCGCACGCAGCATCCGCATCCGCGCCCTCGCAGACGATCGTTGCTGCAGTCGCTGCAAACTCGACGCGCGACGGCGCGGCGCTGGCAAAGCCAAGCGCGCGCAGCGCGGTGCGGTTTGCGGCCTGAGCATCGACGATTGCGAGAACCGTCTTGGCGCCATCCTTGGCGGCGATGACGAGCAACTCCGCTTCGCCCGCTGCAGGCACCAACTCCGCCTTGCCCGCGAGCTTGCCGCCAGCGGCCGTGATGCCGTGCTCTGCGCCGATCCACGCTGCGACCTTGGCGCCGGTCGCGACCGACTCCATCGCGTCGCTGCCCGCATGCGCGAGCGCCGCTGCGCACTGCGTCTGCGACACGAGCAAACGCGCGAGCGAGCCGCTCTGCGCGCCGATCGCTTCGCAGGATGCAGCGAACGGAAGGAGGCCCATTCCCGCGCCGCCGCGATCCTCGGGGATCGGCATCGCGAACAAGCCGAGTTCGGCAAGGCCCGCGAACTCATCGCGCGCGAACGTGCGATGCTCGTCGCGCTCCTGCGCGTGCGGGGCCACGGCGTCCGCCACGTACTTCGTGACGGTGTCGAGGATCAGGGTCTGGTCGTCGGTCAGTTGCAGGTTGTGCATCGCAGTTCGGTTGGCGTCGCGTTCAGCGCGCGCCTTGCCAGAAGTAGAGGAATCGCGGCCCCGTCGAAGAGGCCATCAGTTGGGCGGCGACGGCAGACAAGTCTTGCGGCGCCTTCGCCTCGGTGCCGAACAACGCGTCGCGCAGCGTCGGACGGCGGCGGTGCTCGACGATCTGCACGGGGCCGCGATCGGCAAACCACGCCTCGATCGAAGAGGGATCGACGATCTCGTCGATCAGGCCGTTCTTCAGCGCCTGACCGGCGGAGTAGATGCCGCCGTTGGCGAGTTGGATCACTTGCTCGCGATCGAGCTCGGGACGGCCTTCGTCGACGACGTCGACGAACTGCATGTAGAGCTCGTCGACAATGCTCGTGAGCATCGCCTTCTCGGCGTCCGCCATCGGCCGCGTCATCGACAAGATGTCCTTGAACGGCGTCTTGTCCGACTTGATCGCGATCTGCTCGATACCGAGCTTCTTCGCGGCTTCGGCCATGTTCCACGAACTCATGATCACGCCGATGCTGCCAGTGATCGTTGAGCGACGCGCAACGATGCGATCCGCGGCGCACGCGACGTAGTAGCCGCCGCTTGCAGCGATGTCGCCAAACGCGGCGAGCACGCGCACCTTGGGATGCTCGTTCTTGAACTGCTTGATGAGGCGATGGATCTCGTCGCTATCGGTCACGCCGCCGCCGGG
>JBEELK010000292.1:0-17221 GCA_041168165.1 Planctomycetota bacterium
AGCTCTTCGAACAGCAACGGCTCGCGGTTTTTCTGGGCTGCTTTGCGCACGGGGCGCGGAGCCTACGTCGCTCGATCTCGCGGCGCACGACGGCGTTTCTGCTCGATCCAACTTCGCTCAAGCTGCCATGGCATGGGGGCCGAATGCTTGACAGTTCGTTCCCGTCCGCCCTAACAAGACCCCCAAGTTCATGGCCTCCAAGCAGAAGCAGGGCAAGTCGCTCGTGATCGTCGAGTCTCCGGCCAAGGCCCGGACGATCGGCAAGTTCCTAGGCGACGACTACCAAATCGAGGCCAGCATCGGCCACATCCGCGACCTTCCAGGCGACGCCAGCGAGGTGCCGACGGAGCTGAAGAAGGAGAAATGGGCGAAGCTCGGCATCGACGTCGAGCACGAGTTCAAGCCGCTCTACGTGGTCCCCGCCGAGAAGAAGGACCACCTCAAGAAGCTGAAGGCGGCCCTCAAAGACGCGACGATCCTCTACCTCGCGACAGATGAAGACCGCGAAGGCGAGTCGATCTCCTGGCATCTGCTCGAGGAGCTGAAGCCGAAGTGCGAGATCAAGCGCCTCGTGTTCCACGAGATCACGAAGTCCGCGATCCTCGAAGCACTTGAGCACCCGCGCGACATCGACATGGCGCTCGTCGAGGCGCAAGAGACGCGCCGACTCGTCGATCGCCTCTACGGCTACACCGTCTCGCCGCTGCTGTGGAAGAAGGTGAAGCCCAAGCTGTCCGCCGGCCGCGTGCAGAGCGTCGCGATCCGTCTCATCGTCGAGCGCGAACGCGACCGCATTCGGTTCCGTTCGGCGGAGTATTGGAGCGTGCACGCGACGTTTGCTGGCACGAAGGGCGACAGCACGCCGTTCGTCGCAAACCTCGTTGGCCTCGGCGACCAGCGCGTCGCAACGGGCCGCGACTTCGACCCGGACACGGGCTCGCTCAACAACGACGGCAAGAGCCTTGCCCTCGTCGACGAGAAGAAGGCGCTCTCGCTCGCCAACCTGCTCGCCGGCAAGCAGGCGACGGTGCTGGATCGCGAGCAGAAGCCCTACACCGAACGGCCGTATCCGCCGTTCACG
Organism: Planctomycetota bacterium; assembly: GCA_041168165.1. Classification (GTDB taxonomy): domain Bacteria; phylum Planctomycetota; class UBA1135; order UBA1135; family UBA2386; genus SXPK01. The sequence goes on from JBEELK010000292.1 coordinate 1,082, forward strand.
ACGAGCACGCTGCAGCAAGAGTCCGCGCGCAAGTTGAAGTTCTCGGCGCAGCGCACGATGCGCGCAGCACAGCGTCTCTACGAGAACGGCTTCATCACCTACATGCGTACCGACTCGACGACGCTCAGCGAGCAGGCCATCCAGGCCGCGCGCACGCTGATCCGCCGCGAGTTCGGCGATGCGCACGTGCCCGATGCGCCGCGCACCTACCAGACCAAGGTCAAGAACGCGCAGGAAGCGCACGAAGCGATCCGCCCCGCGGGCAGCGACTTCCGCATGCCGGACTCGCTCGGCAACGAAGTCGGCGAGGACGAGCGCAAGGTCTACGAACTGATCTGGCGGCGCACCGTCGCGTGCCAGATGAAGGACGCGAAGGGCCAGCGTACGACGCTGTCGCTCGGCATGGACGCGGGCGCACATGGCGCAGCGCGCTTCTCCGCGACCGGCAAGACGATCGACTTCCCGGGCTATCGCCTCGCCTACGTCGAAGACTTCGACGACGCCGACGCAGAGCTCGCGGAGTCCGAGCGCGTGCTGCCCGACATCAGCAAGGGCCAGAACGCGACGGCCAACGAGCTGAAGCCCGAAGGCCACACGACGCAGCCGCCTGGCCGCCTCACGGAAGCCGGCCTCATCAAGGAACTCGAAGCGCGCGGCATCGGCCGTCCGAGCACCTACGCGTCGATCATCGAGACCATCGTCGCGCGCGAGTACTGCTGGAAGCGCGGCACGTCGCTGATCCCCACGTTCACCGCGTTTGCGGTCGTCGACCTGTTGAGCAAGCACCTCGGCTGGCTCGTGGACTACCAGTTCACGGCCAAGATGGAGGACGACCTCGACGAGATCAGCAACGGCCGTCAGCGCCGCAACGAGTACCTGCAACACTTCTTCCTCGGCAACGGCCAGCCCGGCCTGCGCGAACGCGTGACGGGCGTCGAGTCCGAGATCGACCCGCGCAAGATCTGCAGCTTGCCGCTCGGCAAGGGCGAGGACGGCGAGGTCGTCGAAGTGCGCGTCGGCCGCTACGGCCCGTTCTTGTCGTGGGGCGAGAAGCGCGTGAGCGTGCCCGACGAGACGCCGCCGGATGAGATCACGTTCGACAAGGCGGTCGAGTTGCTCATCAAGGGCGGCGAAGGCCCGAAGTCGCTCGGCCAAGACCCCAAGTCCGGCCTCGAAGTGTTCGTCAAGGTCGGTCGCTTTGGCCCCTACTTCCAACTCGGCGAAGCGAGCCAGGACAAGAAGGCCGACAAGCCCAAGATGGCGTCGCTGCTGAAGGGCATGGAGCCCGACACCGTGACGCTCGACGAAGCGCTCGCAGTGCTGTCGCTGCCGCGCGAAGTCGGCCAGCGCATCAACACCGAGACTGGCGAAGTCGAGCCGATCCTCGCGCAGAACGGTCGCTTTGGCCCGTACCTGAAGTGCGGCAAGGAAACGCGCTCGATCCCCGCGACGTTCACGCCGCTGACGGTCGACCTCGACACCGCGCTCAAGCTGCTCGCCGAACCGAAGGCGCGCGGCCGCAAGGCTGCGGCGGCGCCGCTCAAGGAGCTCGGCCCGTATCCGAAGTCCGGCGCGATGATCAAGCTGATGGAAGGCCGCTACGGCCCCTACGTCACCGACGGCACGACTAACGCGTCGCTGACCAAGGACGAGAACGCCGCCGAGCTCACGCTCGCGCGCGCAATCGAGCTGATCGCTTCGCGCGAAGGCGCGCCGAAGAAGAAGAAGCCGGGCCGCAAGCGCGCGACGAGCAAGGCCGGGAAGTGACGCGCGGCGGGTGATGCCCGCCGCTGCGCTTTCGATCGACGCCGACCGCTCGCCGCCTCAGCCCGCTTCGAGCATGCGCGTCATCCGCCGCGAGATCGCGCGGCGCGCGCGGAACACCGCCATCTTGATGTTGGCGACCGGGCAACCGAGGTCCGCAGCGATCGCGCGATACGGCCGGTTGCCGACCTCGACGTCCGTCAGCACGCGCTTGGCGCGCACCGACAGCTTCTCGAAGCACTGCAGGTACATCGCGAGCGCGAGCACGTACGCACGGTCCACCACTTCGGCGCTCTCGTGGTCGGTCGCCACGCGCTCCGGCGCGCGTTCGCGATCGTCCACCACGTCCATCGTCTCGCCGTCGTTCGTCGGCATCGCGCGATGGCGCGGATCCGCATGGAGCAAGCGCAGCGCGGTGTTGCGCACGATGCGATGGCCCCAGTTGCGGAACGCGTCGCCGCGCGCCGCCGAGAAGCGGTGCGGGTAGCGATAGATCGCGAAGAACGCCTCTTGCAGCACGTCGTGGTCCGCCGCGGCGCATGGGCCGCCGCGACGCATGTAGCCATGGATGGCGTGCAGGAACGGCGCGGAGTTGCGTTCGTAGAGCAGCGAGAACGCCTCGTCGTCGCGAGTGCGACGGAACGCGTCCATCGCGCAAGTGTCGATCCAGTCCTCCAACTCGGCGCGGTTGCGCGGCGCCTGGCCATCGGGCAACAGCCCTTCCGCAAGGCGCACGAACGCCGCGTCGCCGGTCCGTTCGGACAGGCGCAACAGGCGATTGCGCAGCGCAGGGGCAACAGGAAGGCAGCAAGTCTCGGTCAGCATGGGGGCTCCGTCGTTTTTGGACGGGCTTGCCGCGGCATGCCGCAGCGCCCGTTCAAGAGCCCATCCGTCGTCCGCGCACGCGCCCCATCACGAAATCGCCAACAATCGCATGCGGCTTTGCGCACGCGTCTCTGTTGCCCATGATCTGCGCCCCATGACCGCCGCCATCGACCCGAGCCTCGACCTGTTCGCGGAGATCGACCGACTGCGCAAAGAGCGCAATGCGGTCATCCTCGCGCACTACTACCAAGACCCGGACATCCAGGACATCGCGGACCACCTCGGCGATTCGCTCGAACTCGCCAAGCGCGCGCGCGACACGAAGGCCGACGTCATCCTGTTCTGCGGCGTCCACTTCATGGCGGAGACCGCCAAGATCCTCAACCCGGGCAAGGTCGTCGTGCTGCCCGACCTCGAGGCTGGCTGCTCGCTCGCCGATGCGTGCCCCGCGGATCAGTTGCGCGCATGGAAGCAGAAGCATCCCGACCACTTCGTCGTGATGTACATCAACTGCGCTGCGGCGACGAAGGCCGAGAGCGACCTCATCTGCACGTCGAGCAACGCGGAGAAGATGATCCGCTCGATCCCCGAGGACCGGCCGATCCTATTTGGCCCCGACAAGAACCTCGGCGCGTTCTTGAGCAAGAAGCTCGGCCGCAAGATGGACTTCTGGCCGGGCACTTGCATGGTCCACGAGACCTTCAGCGCGCAGAAGATCGCGGCGCTCAAGGCCAAGCACCCCGACGCGAAGTTCATCGCGCACCCAGAATGCGAGGACCACGTGCTCGCGCTCGCGGACTACGTCGGATCGACGAGCAAGCTGCTCGAGTTCGTGCAGAAGGACGCGGGCCAGAAGTTCATCGTCGGCACCGAGATCAACATCCTGCACACGATGCACAAGGCGGTGCCGAGTAAGCAGCTCATCGCGGTGCCGTATGAGGACCGCACCGCCGCGTGCCAAGGCTGCAACGCGTGCCCGCACATGAAGCGCAACACGCTGGAGAAGATCTACCTCGCGCTGCGCGACCTGAAGCCGCGCATCGAGATGGACGAGACGATGCGACTGCGCGCGCTGAAGCCGCTGCAGCGGATGCTGGAACTCAGCTGATCGCGAGCAGATCAGCTCGCGCGCTCAGCCCTCGCCGAAGAACGGGTCCTTCAGGCTCGGATTGCGCAGCTTCGCAGCGCCGCCCGCGCCAACGACCGGAAGGCCCTTGGGGTCCAATAGCCCGATCTGCACGAGCACGCTCGCCTGGTCCCACAGGATGTGCTCGTAGGACACCTTGTCGTTCTCGATGCCGACGATCACGACGAACACCGCCTCGACGCGCTTCCCGGTCGGAGCAACGCCGGGCAGGATGTGGTCCATCTTGATCGTGTGCGTGAACGAGATGATCAACTCGTCGACGAGTCGCTCCTCGCTGTAGGTCCGCGACAACGATTCGAACTGCACGTCCGGCGGAAAGAACTGCCCGATCAATCGCTTCGAATAGAAGGTGCGAACGCCATGCGTGCCTTGGCCTCCAACCATCGTCGGCACATTCACGAGGTGCGGGTTGGGCGCCATCGTCGCCAGCGTCTCGTCGAGATCGCCAGCGAGCTCTGCCTTCATGTGGGCATCGAAGATGGCGTCGAGCTTGGCCTTCAGTTGTGGGCTGGTCATGTTGCGGGCGATGGTAGCGGGGACCGGCGATCGGCGCAGACAGCGATCAGCAAGCAACTACTCCAACCTGAAAAGGGGCACGCTGCAGCGAATGCGATGCGGTCAACGATCGCGAACTTCCTGCGCAGATGCCGAGCGCCTCGGTGCGGCATTCCGATCCGCGGCTATGGTGCGCAGTGGCCAACGATCGCGATCGCGACAGTTGGACCCGAGCGACCTCTATGCCCGCACACTCACTTCGTGGCGCTCTCATCGCCGCTTCGCTGATCGCGCCGCTTTGCGCGCAAACTGGCCGATCGGTGTCCGCGGCGCAGCCTCCGCGCATCGGCGCCACGGCGCGCTTTGACGTCGCGTATCCGAGCGCAGCGATCGGCAACCTCGGATTGTTGGCGATCACCGAGCATGCGACGGGGACGACGCCGTTCCCGGTGCCGGGCTTCACGTCGTTTGGCGCAGTGCGGATCGCGCCGGCCCAAGTGCTCGTGCAGATGTTGTTCTTGCCCGACGCAAGTGGAACGGCGTCGACGTCGCTTGGCATTCCGCTCGACGCAGCGTTGGTGGGCTTCCCGTTCGACGTGCAGAGCGTCGACATCGACCTCGTCGGCAACGGGCTCTACTGGAGCGACAACGACCTCGAGTTCGCGATCGAAGACAACGGCTGCGGCTCGCCGCTGCAGACCACGCCGCTCTATCCCATCGGCACCGTGCTCGAGCCCGACGTCGTGGTCGATTCGCCGACCGCGCGCATCACCTACCTCGCTGACCGCGCGCGCGATCGCCATGCGCGCGAAGACATCGTCAACGGCATCGTCTTCCGCAAGTATGACCACTGGCTGCCGTTCTATTGGGAGCAGCGCATCGCCGAGATCGAGATCACCGATCGCGTCGCGCGCGGCGGCAACTCCATCGACGTGCGTTGGATGACGCACAGTCCGCTCAACCCCGCGGAGTTCCGCACGTTCTTCTCCGGCGTGCCGTCGGTCGCGGTCTACCACAACAACCTTGCGACAGCACCCGGTACCGGCGTGACGCTCGTGTCCACCACGCCGTCGACTCGCTACCCCGGAGAGACCGAATACCGCTATTCCGCGACGATCACGCAGAAGATCCCCGAGATGCGACCGCTGCAGATCGGCGATCGCATGGAAGTGGAGCTGAGCCAGTTCCTCGGCGCGCCGCGCAACGGCCGCCCCAACTACTACGGCACCGCGTTCCTCTACGTCGTCGGCGAAGGCGTCGTGCCGTGGTACGCGAAGCTCAAAGAAGAGGCTCCTACGCCGCAGCAACAGCAGAGCGCATCGTTCGACTCGTTCCGTCTGCCCGACGTCGCATGGCTCGGCGGCGCAACCACGCTGCCGTATCAGTACTCCAACGAGCCGCTGCATCGCTTCAAGCAGATGGCGGGCAACATCGCGCCGCAGAGTGGCCACGAGTTCGTGCTCGGGCGTCGGCTCCACCACACCGACTTCGGAACGGGCGCGCACTCCGAGGCCAACAACCCGGCGATGCAGAATCACGTGGGCCAACTCGGCCCCAAGTTCATCGCCGAGAGCTGCGTCGCGTGCCACATCAACAACGGCCGCTCGTTGCCGCCCGCGATCGGCGAACCGCTGCGCGGCGCCGTCGTGCACGTCGCTGCGGATCCGTCGGGCGCGCCGCATCCGACGCTCGGCGAGACGCTGCAGCCATCCGCGCCATCGGGCCCGGCGCCGATCGACGTGAAGATCGAAGCGGAGTCGTTCCTCGTGATGAGCGGCGTGTTGGTCCAGCCCACGACCGACGTCGGCGGCGGCTCCAACGTCTACGCGATCGACACCGGCGACTGGATTTCGTTCGCCAACACGCAGGTCGTGTTTCCGACGTCAGGGCTCTATCGCTTTGAGTTCCGCGTCGCGAGCGCAGCAGGCGGCGGCATCCTCGCGTTCGAAGAGTCCGGCGGCGCGATCCTGCACGGCACGGTGCCGATCCCCGCGACCGGCGGTCCGCAGTCGTGGCAGACCATCACGCGCGACTTCACGATGACTGCGGGCACGCATGTGTTCGGCATGAACGCATTCGCCGGCGGTTGGAACCTCAACTGGTTCCGCGTCACGACGATCCCGAGCGGCGGCGGCGGCGGCAGTGCCAACGGCGAAGGGCTCGTTCGACTCGATGGCTACGACTTCATCCAAGGCACCTACGGCGATGGGCAGGCTTACCAACTGCGACGGCCGCGCTATCGCTTCGAAGGCACGGCGCCGACCTACTACTCGGTGCGCAACGCGCCGCCGCTGATCGGCATGGGCCTGCTCGAAGCGATCGACGACGCGACCTTGCTGTTGCGCCACGATCCCTGCGACAGCAATGGCGATGGCATCTCGGGCCGCATCAGCACAAGCGAATCGCTCGCAAACGGGCAACTGCACGTGGGCCGCTTCACGTCGAAGGGCACGCGGGCATCGGTGCGCGATCAAGTCGCCTACGCGCTCAACCGCGATATGGGCGTCGCGAGCGCGTTGATGCCGACTCTCGATGGCGACGCATCGCCGAGCGCGCCTGAAGTCACGCAGCAAGAACTCGATCGCATGACGCGCTACGCGGCGCTGCTCGGCGTGAGCGCGCGTCGCAACCTCATCAACCCGCAGGCTCTCGCTGGCGAGCAGCTGTTTGGCGCTGCGGGCTGCGCAGCGTGCCACGTGCCGCAGCTCACCACCGGCACGCGCCATCCGTTCGCGGAAGTTCGCAACCAGACGATCCGGCCGTTCACCGACTTGCTGCTCCACGACATGGGCCCCGGCCTCGCCGACCCCATGCGCGATGGCAACACGAACGCTTCTGAGTGGCGCACGTCGCCGCTGTGGAACATCGGCCTCACGGCGGACGTGAGCGGCGGCGAGGCCTACCTGCACGACGGCCGCGCGCGCACTCTCGAAGAAGCGATCCTGTGGCACGACGGCGAAGGCCGCGCCGCGCGCGACGCATTTCGCACGATGCCAGCAGCCGATCGCGCAGCGCTCGTCGCGTTCTTGCGATCGCTCTGATCGCGGCGCGCGAGCCTTCCAGTTGTGGCGGCCGGGGCCAGAAGCCAATCGAACCGTAAAGCCTGGTTCCCGGCACAGGCATGGACAGAGTGGTTGCGCCACGAAGTCGGTCGAGTTCCAACTGCCAGAGGCGCAGCGCTACCGTCCATTCATGGCCAATCGACTTCTGGATCGCATCACGGTGGAACCTGGCAAGTGCGGGGGACGACCGTGCATCCGCGGCAAACGCATCCGAGTCACTGATGTCCTTGAGCTGTTGGCGAACGAAGCCTCGATCGAAGAGATCGTTGCGGACCATCCTGGCCTCGAGCGTGAGGATGTCCTCGCGGCGATTGCATATGCCGCGCACCAGACCGACCACGCGGTCATTCGCGAAGCCTAAAGTTCTTCGTCGATAGCCAGCGACCCCTGCAGCTCGCCCGGTTTTTAGAAGCCGAGGGACACCACGCCGTGGACGCAGCGGAGGTGGGGATGGACGAAGCCCAAGACGTGGACGTCTGGAACATGGCGTCTCAAAACGGCTACGTCGTCGTGAGCAAGGACGAGGACTTTCTCTTTCTTGCGAAACGGCCGCGGGATCTCGGCAAGCTCGTCTGGATTCGCCTCGGGAACTGCAGGAAGGCCCCGTTGGTCGAAGCAATGCGAAAGAACTTGGCGTCGATCGTCGAGTCGCTGGAAGCAGACCAGCGGATCATCGAGCTTGCGTGAAGTCCCCTCGTCGGTGGGCCGCTCCAATGCAGCGACCGACGCGCCCTAGTCCGCCGCCGATCGCGCAGCGCTCGTCGCGTTCTTGCGATCGCTCTGATCGCGGCGCGCGAACCGTTCGCGGATTGCTCGTCTTGCGACCGCTGCTTCAGAACACATCCACGCCGCGCAAGTTCGCAGCTTGCCGAACCCAAGCTGCAAGCTGCGCCTCGTCGATCGCGTCGCCTTCTTGGATGTGCACGTAGCGCACCTCGGCTTGCTTGGACGCGACTGGTGGCTGCGGAGTCAGCTCTGCGCCGCGAAGGAACGCGACCTTGACGTAAGCCGTCAGGCAGTGGAACGCGACAAACCAGCCACCGCTGCTCGATCCGTAGAACGGTGTGTTCCAGCGCACGGCTTTGCGCACCGCGGGCACGTTGGCGACGACGATGCGATCGAGCGCCTTGCCAACGTCACGCTTCCATCCCGGCATCGCATCGAGATACGCAGCGACGACTGCATCGCCGTCGCCCTTCTCGATCTGCGGATTGCCGCCAGACAGCAGCCGAGGAGTCTTCGACTGCGCAGTGCTGCTCTTGCTCGAACGAGACTTGCGTCGTTCAGCCATCGCGAGCATCGCAAGCGCGGCTATGCGCTGCGCCATGTTCGCGTCGCAAACGCGCAAAGGCGATGCATCCCGCGATCAGCGACGTAAGCGCAGCGGCTAGCCATACGAACTCCCACACCATGCGCTCCTGCCTTCGCGCCGGCGTAGTCGGCGGTCCGCCACCTGCCCAAACGTGGTAGGCGGCAAACAGCAGCATCGTCGCTGCAGCAACCACGCCGACCACAAGCGCGGCCCAAGCAACGACTCGACGGGATCGAGCAACCATGGAATGAGATGTCGTCTCCCCGCGACAACGCGTCGAGGGCGATGCGCATGTTCTGCGTCCGCGCGCTGACGTCGAGCCTTGGCCATCGCTATCTTCCTCGCCCCCATGAACTCGCCGCAGATCCGCACCGTCGCCGTGGGCTCCAAGAACCGCGTGAAGATCGCGTCGGTCGAGGCGGTGCTCGCGCGCGCAGGTTGGACTGCGACCGTCGCCGGCATCGAGGTCCCGTCCGGCGTCGCGGCGCAACCGATGGGCGAGGACGAGACGATCCGCGGCGCAACCGCGCGCGCGATCGCGGCACAGCGCGCGATCGACGCGGACCTCGGCGTCGGGATCGAGGGCGGTTGCATCGACAACGAACACGGCATGTCGACGTGCGCCTACGTCGTCGTCGTCGATCGCGCGCATCGCACCAGCATCGGCGGCTCGCTGCAGATGCCGTTGCCGCCGCGCGTCGCAGCGCTCGTTCGGCAAGGCGTCGAACTCGGCCACGCCATCGACCGCATCTCCGGCGAACTCGACACCAAGCAAGGCGCGGGCGCTGTCGGCTTCCTCACTGCGGGCCTCGTCGATCGACAACGCGCCTACGAACCGCTCGTCGCCTACGCGCTCTCGCCGATGCTCGCACCGGATTGGTGGGCGTGACCAAGCGCTGCGCCCAAGCATCCAGCACGTTTGCTGCCGACCGCACCGACCGCACATCCTCTTCCGGTTTTTGACCCCGTGCTCCTGCTCCCTACCATCCCCCCGATGCCGACGGCGCTCGCTGCGAACACCACCAATCCGCTAGCCGACGAACTCACCACCGGACGCCGGGCAGAACCGTGCGCGCTGGTGATCTTCGGCGCGAGCGGCGACCTCACGAAGCGCAAGCTCGTGCCGTCGCTGATGGGCCTCGCGAAGGACGGGCTGTTGCCGCCGTCGTTCGCAGTCGTCGGCTTTGCGCGCCGCCCGTGGTCCAACGAAGAGTTCCGCAACGAGCTGCGCGATGGCGTGCAGCAGTTCGGCCGTCGCGGCACGCCTGCGATGTTCGATGCGTTGTCGGACGCGTTCACGTTCCACCAATCCGACTTCTCGGATCCGACGGGCTACTTCCAGCTGCGCGAGCGACTCGACCAGCTCGACAAAGAACGCGGCACGAAGGGCAATCGCATCTTCTATCTCGCGACGCCGCCGAGCGCGTACTCGCAGATCCTGCAGAACCTCGCGAGCGCAGGCCTTTCGCGCGATGACCTCGAGAACAACCGCTTCGCGCGCGTGATCGTCGAGAAGCCGTTCGGCCACGACCTCGCAACCGCGATGTCGCTCAACGAGCAAATCCGCGCGGCGTTCTACGAAGGGCAGGTGTTCCGCATCGACCACTACCTCGGCAAGGAGACGGTCCAGAACATCCTCGCGCTGCGCTTCGCCAACGGGATCTTCGAGCCGCTCTGGAACGAGAAGTACGTCGACCACGTGCAGATCACGGTCGCGGAGTCGATTGGCGTCGGCTCGCGCGGCGGCTACTTCGAAGAGAGCGGCATCATCCGCGACATGATCCAGAACCACCTGCTGCAGGTTCTGACGCTCGTCGCGATGGAGCCGCCGATCGCGCTCACCGCCAACTCGGTGCGCGATGAGAAGGTGAAGGTGCTGAAGGCGATCCGCTCGTTTGCGCCGCACGAAGTCGCGAATGCGACGGTGCGCGGTCAATACGCAGCCGCGTCGTTCGGCGGCGAAGACGTGCGCGGCTACCTCGAAGAAGAAGGCGTCGCCGCAGACTCGCACACGGAGACGTTCGCGGCCGTGCGCCTGCAAGTGAACAACTGGCGTTGGGCTGGAACGCCGTTCTTCCTGCGCTCCGGCAAGCGCTTGCCGCGCCGCGTCACCGAAGTCGCGATCCACTTCAAGCGTCCGCCGCTGACGCTGTTCGATCGCGGTGGCGTGCAGCCCAACGTGCTGCTGCTGCGCATCCAACCCGACGAAGGCGTGTCGCTGCGCTTTGGCAGCAAGGTGCCGGGCCCCGACATTCGCGTGCGCGACGTGCGCATGGATTTCCGCTACGGCGCCGCGTTCGGCGGCGAGTCGGCGGATGCCTACGAGCGACTCTTGCTCGACGCGATGCTCGGCGACGGCACGTTGTTCGCGCGCCGCGACGAAGTCGAAGAAGCGTGGCGCATCGTCGATTCGATCGTCACTGGCTGGAAGAAGGACGGCCGCAAGCCTGAGCCGTACGCAGCAGGAACGTGGGGCCCGGAGGGCAGCACTCGTCTTCTCGGCGAAGGCCGCACGTGGAGGCAGCCGTGACCGCGCTGGTCACGCCGCGTCACGTCGTAGCGCCGAACGCGATTCCTGAGGCGCTGCGCAAGATCTGGCGCGAGTGCTGCCAAGGCGATGAGGACAACTCAGTCAGCCGCGCGCTGATCACCAACCTCATCGCGGTCGTCTCCGTCGATCGCGAGCGCGCGATGCGCGCGTTGCTGGAGTCGCTGTCGGCGCGCTTGCCGTGCCGCGCATTCCTTGTCGTCGTCGGCCCAGGCAATGGCGCGATCGCAACCGAAGTGCACGGCGCCGCACGCCTCTATGGCCCGACTCGCGATCTCGTGTTGGAGCAGATCGAGCTAACCGTGCCCGAAGGCGCGTTCGCTCGCGTCGCCGGACTCATTCGTCCCCTGCTGATCCACGACATCCCGACGCGCCTCTACTGGGCGTGCCCGTGGCCCGAGGACGCGCGTCGCTTTGACTCGCTCGCGACGATGGCGGACCTGTCGATCCTCGACTCTGCGCGCTTCACGGTGCCCGCGAGCGATCTCGATGCGATCGACACGCGACGCCGTCGCGGCATGCAGGTCGTCGACCTCGAATGGATGCGCCTGCGGCCATGGCGTCGCGCGCTCGCGGAAGTGTTTGAGCGCATTCGCTACCAGCCAAACCTCCACACCGCAGCCGTCGTGCGCCACGGCGACGCTGCCGTTGCTGCGGCGACCATGCTCGGCCGCTGGCTCGAACGCCGCTTGTCTGCGCACGTCGTCGTCGAAGCGACGGGTACCGCCGGCGGGCTCGCGGGCATCGACCTGCAACACGGCGGCTCGGCAGCAGCGGTGACGCTGGTCGACTCGGGCCGCATCGAAGTGGCGGTCGAGACCGAAGAGGCGTGCTTCCTGCCGTTTGGCGTGCCGTCCTCGCGCGGCAGCGAAGGCGACCTGCTCGCAGCAGCGATCGACCTCGCGTGATCGCGCAGCGGACGCTGCGCACGTATCGTCCCGCCCCCATGCGCATCCTCCGCGCCGCCTCGATTGCGGCCGCACTGTTCTCCGCTGCTTCGTGCAGCACCGCCCACGACGAACTCAGCCGCGTCGTGCTGCAGCCCACCAAAGAGACCTTCGTCGAACCCGCAGAACTCGGCCTCGATGCCGAGGCGTTCGAAGTCCCCGTCGGCGACGCGACGCTCTACGGCTACCTCGTGCGTTCGCCGCAGGCCAACGGTCGCACGGTCGTGCTGTTCCACGATCGCACCGGCAACGTGAGCACGCTGCACCCGTACCTCACGTTCTTGGCCAACGCGGGCTTCGACGTCTGCGCGTTTGACTACCGCGGGTTTGGCAAGAGCACGGGCGAGCCGTCGCTGCGCGGCATGTTCCTCGACACCAAGTTCGTGCTCGATTGGCTGTGCGCACAACGCGGCGTCGACGCCAACAAGATCGCGTTCTACGGCATCGGCCTCGGCAGCTCGGCTGCGCTGCGCGCCGCTCGTCTCGATCGCGCATGCCAAGCCATCGTGCTCGACGAAACGCCGTCGATGCGCGACTTCATCGCCGAACGCGCAAGGAAGCGCGGCGACATGGTGTCGACGATCGGCACGGGCTTCACGGAGTTCTCAACGCTGCCCGACAGCACCGATCCGGGCGAGAACGCAGCGCAACTCTCGATGCCGTCGCTGTGGATCCTCGGCGCGGAGTCGCCGCAAGAGACGCGCGTTTCGACGCTGCGCGCGTGGTTTGACATGAAGGGCGACAAGCAACTGCTCGCTCTGCCCGCGACGTTCTCGCCGCCGCATGCGTTGCTGACGCACGACGGCGAATACCAGCGTGTCGTGACGACGTTCTTGGCTAGCGCGCTCGGCGGCAGCACGGAGCGCATCGCAACGGCGAGCCGCGCCGTCGACGCGGACGCAGCGGGCAAGGGCAAGCACCAGATCGAACTCGAAGCGAAGGGCAACAAGCCGACGGCCGACGCGCCGTGGGCAATCGAAGTCGCGGCCTTCGACGCCGACGGCTCCGCGTCTTGGAGCAAGGTGTGGCTCGAAGGCGACAAGGCGCGCGTCACGCTGCAACTGCCCTCGGCGCCGGCAGCGATCGCGGCGATGCGCGTCGGCGACGCGGAGCGCGGCGAGGCTGCGACGTTTGCGCGCAAGGGCACGCCGCTCAGTCGCGCGGGCACGTGGTTCGAGTCGCGGCGAGACGAGTTCTTGCGCCTCGAAGACGAGCCGCCTTCGCCGGAGGTCGCGCGCAGCGCAGCGGCTGCGATCCGCGAACGCGAAGCGATCGAGCCGTTCCCGCCGCTCGTCGAAGCGGAGCTTGCGACGGTCTACGCCGGCATCGGCCGCGCGCTCGCGCGAACCGGCAACGCCGAGGATCGCGCTGCCGCGATTGTGTGGCTGCAGCGCGCCATCGCTGCTGCGCCGCAGAAGCCCGAGCGCCACTGGTGGCCCGGCAAGAACGCGCACTACGGATTCCAAGGCGACAACGCTGTCGCGGACGCGCGCGCGTTGCTCAAGAAGCTGACGGGCAGCTGACGCGTGATCGCGCGCTCGTCAGATGGATCAGACTCAAATCGGCCAGACGAGGAAGCCCGCGTGCTTTTGCGCGTCCTCGCGCCACGTGCCCCAGATGCCGCGGCCTTCGCGGAACCCGCGATAGAGCACCTTGCGGCCCGTCGCGTACTTCTTGGTCCAACGCACTTCGCGCGAATCGAGGTCGTAGCAACCCTTGATCACGAAGTCGCCGTGACGATCCCAACCGGATCCGCGAATGACGCCGCCGTCGAACGTCAGCTCGAGGTCCTCGGGGATCCTTCGACCTGACACCTGAAAGAACCCCGTCCACGGGCTGGACGGGAAATCGGCTTCGCGCGCGGGGGCATGCATGAAGCCCATCGTGGTCGCAATGCGCGCATTGCCCAGCCCCTCCGCCTCGCTTATGCGCACGCGCGCGCCGCAACGTCACTTCGCTGGAGCGAAGCCCACGTCGACAAAGACGAGCCTGTGGTCGCTGGCGCCGACGATTGCGCCGCCGGGCTCGCGTTGCGTCGGCCAGTACACCGCGGAGTTCGCGAAGTAGAGCGAGCGCGATGGAAGCGCGTAGTCGACGCGCAGATTGCCTGGCCCGCCGGTCCCAGGCGCGCCCGCCTTGGGAGCTTCGTCCTCGAAGTCCGCGGTGTCGCACGCGGCATCGCCCTTGTGCTCCGCATTGAGCGCCCATTGCTCAAGGCTCGCTTGCTTGCCGCCCGCGCTCTTCGGCGACGGATCGAACACGCGCGGATGCGCGAGCAACTGAAGCAGCGCATCGCGCTTGCTGTCGCCATCGATCGGATCGCAGTTGAGATCGCCGAGCACGACGAAGTGCGAGTCCGCTGCGAGTCCGCCGCGCGCGCCTTGGTCATCGACGATCCACTGCGAACGCTCCGGCGTCAGGTAGTCGAGCCAGAACCGAATCTCGTCGTGGTTGCGACAACCATTGCGATCCTCTGCGCCATCGAACGCAGGCGGCGTCGGATGGCTGCACAGCATGTGCACGTCGCGGCCGGCGATGCGAACCGGCACGTCCCAGTGGCTCTTCGACGAGAGCCGCAGCGCGTTCCAATCTTCGTCGGACCAATAGCCCGCTGGACGAAGCGCGTTGGGCATCGCGCTCCACGGCAGCATGCGGAACGTGCGCACCGCGTCGCTGCGGATCGGATGCCGCGACAACAGTGCCATCGCGTATTGCCCGCGGAACTTGCCGTAGCCATACGCGTCCCCGGGACCATCTGACTTGCCGTCGCGGTCGAGATCGCGACCGCTCGGCTCGCCCGTGTTCGACGCGGCGAAGAGCACGTGCGCGAAGTCGATCGGCTTCTGCCCGTTCTGCGACACCGCGAGGTAGTCCTTCGCGAACACGCGCGCGGCTTCTTCGCCTTCATCGCGGTCGAGTTCGCACAGCAGCAGCACGTCGATGTCCGCGCGCTGCACCACTTCTGCGATCTTGCGCGCTTGTTCGCTGCCCGCGCGCAACTCGGCGAGCATCGCCGTCGGCTCTTTGCGATTCATCGCAGCATTGAACGAAGCGATGCGAACGGTCGGCACGGCCTTCGTGCCCATGTCGCGCTGCAGCACGAGCCACGACAGCGGCAGGCTGAGCAGGATGCACGCGACGGATAGCTTGGTGTAGTCGAGCTTCACCCGCAGAAGCCTACGCGCTCGCGGCTACAGCTTCTCGATGCGCATTTCGCCATGCGAACTGCTGGACGCAGCCATCGCGAGGTTGTCCGCCATGTGACAGGGCGCAACAAACATCGCGTCCGCGAGCGGCAACTGCGCCTCGGGGCCGATCACGACAACCGCGTCGTTCGCTTGCAACACCGTGTCTGGCGCAACGAAGGGCAAGTTCTGACTCCCCCGACGCACGGCGACGATCGTGCAGCCCGTGTGATTGCGGAAACCAATCTCAGAGAGCTTCTTGCCGATCACGCACGCGCCGGTTCCGACGCGATGGATGCCGACGCCAAGTCCTGGGATCAAGTCAGCGATGCCCGCCGCCTCGGCGCGCGCGACGCTTGCCACCTTGTTGATCGCGCCAGCTTCGGCGCGCACTTGCGCGATCTGCCTGCCGATCTCATCCGACTTGACGAGGAAGCGCAGCAGCGTGCGTGCGAGGATCTCGACCGACGCTTCCAGCTCTTGCGGCACCACTTCCTTGGCGCCTGCGCGCAAGAGCGGCTCGACCTCGCCGATGTAGACCGCGCGCGCGAGCACATGAACGTGCGGCGCAATGTCTCTCGCGATCTGCGCGATGCGCTTTGCGGCTTCGACATCGTTGACCGCCAGCACGAGCATGCGCGCGTGCGCGATACCGAGCGCTTTCAACGTCGATGCACGCGTCGCATCGCCGAACTCGATAGGCACGCCCTTTTGGCGTTCAGCGCGCACGGTGTTGGCGTTCATCTCGACCGCGACGACGGGCAAACCGAGGCTCTGCAACGTGTGCACGAGCGTGCGACCCGTGGGGCCATAGCCGACGA
Source organism: Planctomycetota bacterium (assembly GCA_041168165.1). Lineage (GTDB taxonomy): Bacteria > Planctomycetota > UBA1135 > UBA1135 > UBA2386 > SXPK01. The sequence continues at coordinate 17,188 of JBEELK010000292.1, forward strand.
CGATCGCGTGGTCCGTGCGCGAATCGTCCGCCTT
>JBEELK010000293.1:0-21794 GCA_041168165.1 Planctomycetota bacterium
TTGCGCGTCCTTCTGGAGAGCTTTGATGAGCGAGCCGTCGATCACCTGTCCCAACTGCAAGTCCGAGATCAAACTGACCGAGTCGCTCGCGGCGCCGCTCGTGAAGCAGACGGAAGCGCGCAAACAGCGCAAGCTCGAGGAGCAGCAGAAGAAGGTCGACAGCGAGCGCGAGGGTTTGCGCGCAGAGGCGGAGAGGCTCAAGAAGTCGAAGGAGGACCTCGACGAGACGGTGCGCCAGCGCATGGCGCAGGAGCGGCGAATGATCGCCGACGAAGAGCAAAAGAAGGCGCGCGCTTCGCTGCAGGAGGACTTCGACAAGGAGAAGCAAGCGCGCGAGGCTGTGCAGTTGGACTTGGCGGAGAGCCGCAAGAAGCTCGGTGAGGCGCAGAAGCTCGAACTGCAATTGCGCAAAGAACGCGAGGCGCTCGAAGAGCAGCGGCAGCGATTTGAACTCGACATGCAGCGTGCGATCGACGAGGCGAAGAGTGCGATTCGCGCAGAGGCCTCGCAGAAAGCGGAGGAGCAGGCGTCGCTCAAGCTGATGGAGAAGCAGAAGACGATCGACGACCTCAACACGAAGTTGAAGGAAGCGATGCAGAAGGCCGAGCAGGGCTCGCAGCAGCTCCAAGGCGAAGTGATGGAACTGCAGCTTGAAGCGCTGCTGCGCGCGAAGTTCCCGCGCGATCTCGTCGAGCCGGTCGCCAAGGGCGAGGCTGGCGGTGACGCGCTGCAACGCGTGTTTGGCGCGACGGATGTCGCATGCGGCTCGATCCTCTGGGAGAGCAAGCGCACGAAGGCATGGTCCGACCAGTGGCTGTCGAAGTTGCGCGAAGACATGCGCGCCGCGGGTGCCGACGTCGCGGTGCTCGTCACGCAGGTGTTGCCCAAGGGCGTCGAGACGTTCGAGCACATCGACGGCGTGTGGGTGACGTCGTTCCGTTGCGCGTTGCCACTTTGCTCGTCACTGCGACAGGCGTTGATCCAGGTGCACGCCAACAAGCGCGCGCTCGAAGGCCAGCAGAGCAAGCAGGAGAAGATCTACGCATACCTCACGGGCACTGGCTTCAAGAACCGCGTCGCCGCGATCGTCGAGCGCTTCAAGGAACTCCAGGACGACCTCGACAAGGAGCGCAAGGCGATCACGAAGATGTGGGCCAAGCGCCAGCAGCAGATCGACGGCGCAATCGAGTCGACGGTCGGCATGTTCGGCGACTTCCAAGGCATTGCCGGCCAGTCGCTGCAAGAGATCGAAGGTCTCGACGTGCAGCGCCTCGGCGAGTGACCCTCGCTGCGCATGAGTGCTAAGGTTGGTGTCGAACGCTGCCGACTTGTTTGACCGTAGAGCCTCTGCCCAAGAGGATGCGGCAACGCGCGCTTCCGACTTCGCGCTGACGATCGATTGCCATGAACAAGATCCTGTTCCTCTCTGCGCTCTGCCTTATCCCGATGTCGTTTGTCGCGTGCGCTGGCGCGCCGAAGTCTGACGAGCCCAAGGCCACCGAACTCACGGTGGGCAAGGTGCAAGGCGAGATCCAGATCGGCCTCTCGGCCGCCAAGGTCATCGAAGTGCTCGGCTCGCCCAACATCATCACGACCGACGAAGAGCGGCGCGAAGTGTGGGTCTATGACAAGGTCTCGACCGAGCGCATGGATGCGAGCAAGTCGTCCTACGGCACGTTGCTCATCCTCGGCGGCAGCTCGTCGAGCCGCGATTCGACGACGCGCCAGAAGACGTTGACGATCCTGATCAAGTTCGACGCGGAGAAGAAGGTCCGCGACTTCGCCTACAACTACACGCAGTTCTGAGCGGGCCATGTTCCGCTCGATTGCATGCGGCGTCGCGCTGCTGCTGGCTGCGTGCCAGAGCACGCCGCCGAAGACGTTCTTCCAGCTCGCGCCCGAGGCTCCTGCGAACAAGGCAGCACAGACGCGCTTCTTCGAGACCAAGGACTCAGACGCGCTGCTCTCCGCATCGGCGGCTGCGCTGCAAGACCTCGGGTTCCATGTCGAGGAATGTGAACGCGGCGTCGGCTTCTTGCGCGCGACGAAGGAACGCAGCGCGATGGAGTCGGGGCAGGTGACGAGCCGCGTGTTCTTGCTGTTGGTTTCGTTTGGCTACTTCCTCCAGCCGATCGACCTTCAACAGCAGATCTCTGCGACGATCGTCGCGTCGCCCGCCAACGTCGATGGCACGCGGCAGGAAGTGCGCGTGATGTTCCATCGCGTCGTGTGGAAGGGCGACGGCGCGTTCGAGCGCAACTACATCCCGCCCGGCGAGCAGCGCATGGAGATGATTCGCGACCCGCTCGTCTACCAACAGTTCTTTGCCAAGCTCTCGAAGGCCGTGTTCCTCGAGGCATACACGCTCTAGGCCATGATGATGCACCCGTCGTTTTTCGTGCTCGTTGCGCTCGCCGCGCTGTCTTCCGCGTGCACTGCGCCAAAGCCGAGCGCAAACCTGCTGGCGCCAAGCGAAGCGCAGACCAAGCTGCGCAGCATCCAGTCGCGCACGTTCGAAGTCAGCGATCGCCTCGTCGCGCTGCGCGGCGTGATGGCCGTGCTGCAAGACCTCGGCTTCGTGATCGAACGCGCCAACGAGGACCTTGGGCTCGTCACGGGCGCCAAGTTCGCGGAGCCCAACTACCTCGACGTCGTCGCGATCACGGTCACCGTGCGGCCGCAAGACGGCGGCAAGCACCTGATCCGCGTCAACGCGATCTTCAACAACAAGCCGATCGAGGACCCGGAGGTCTACCAGGCCTTCTTCGCGGCGCTCGAACGCTCGCTGTTCGTCAATCGAGGCTGATCGTGCGCCATCTGCTGCGAGGCACTCTCTCTGGCACGGCGTGCGCGATCGCGCTGCTGGCAACGTCGTGCACGTCTGCGTTCGAAGCGCGGCACGAGTCGCTGTCGGATGCGCGCGACCAGATTTGGCGCGCCGACGAGAGCCAAGTGATGCTGCGCAACGCGCAGTCGCGCGTGTTCGAGACTCAGGATCGCGCGCGACTGCTCGCTGCGATCGTCGCGACGATGCAGGACCTCGGATTCATGGTCGAAGCCCTCGATCCCGATCTCGGCATCGTGTCGGGAGTGCGCTTCGACCCTACTGAGGGCGATGGCACGTTCGATCCGACCTATCACTTGTACGACGATCAGTCGCTGCTCGTGCTGACGCGCACCTATCGCAGCTGGGGCCCCTTCATGCACCGCGCCGACCTCGTGCGGATCACCGTGACCGTTCGTCGTCGCAACGAGAAGCAGTTGGTCGTGCGCGCGAACGCGCAATTCTACATGCGCGCCGTCGAGCAGGCGGAGCCCTACCAGCGCTTCTTCACGGCGCTGGAGCAAGCGATGTCGCTGCAGTCGATGCAGTTGCCTGAAGAGCCAGCGACTGCGCCGGAGAACGACAAGCAGTGACTCGTCACGTCGCCGCGTCGGGCTCGACGTCGAGCGGCGGCGGCACGAGCACGTTGGCGACCAGCAATCCTGCGACGAGCGCGCCGCCGACGAGCAACATGCGGAACGCGAACTGCGATCCCGCGGAGAAGTCTTGTTGCAGCGCGGTCGTGAGGCCGCGGAAGCCAAGCGAGCCAGGCACCAGCAGCAGCAGGCCCGGTGTGCGCATCACGGCCGCTGGCCGTCGACGCAACCGCGCGTAGAGGTTGGCGGCTACCGCGACCGCGAATGCACCGACGAACGCCGAGAGCTCGCGGTCGAACACGAGCCCGCCGATGCGCACGCCGAGGAACGCGATCGCGACGGCGAGCAACACGGGCGGCAGTTGCGACCAGCGCGCGCGCAGCAGGATCGCAAACGCAGTCGCGGACACGAGCGCAGTCGGCGCTTGCCACCACAGCGACAGCGGCTGCGGCAACGGCGCGATCGGCACGTCGACGAGCATCGTGCCGATGCGCGCGCCGAGCCCGACGCCGACCGCCATCGTGAGCATCGTCGCGAGCGAGCCGAGAAGTCGCGCGCTGCCGGACGCAAGGTGACGCACGGCGAGTTCTGCGAGCGCCGTCGTGAACGTGAGCCCAGGCAGCAGCGGCACGATGCCGGCGACGGTGACCACGCCGGGATCGGTCGATGCGACGGCGGCGAACACTTGCGCTAGCAGCGCAGTCGCCGCCGCGGAGGTCGGCTCGAACACGCGACCAAATCGCCGCGCGCGCGTCGCCAACCACGCGAGCAGTCCGACGACGAATCCGCAGAGCGCCGCGACCGCGAGTTCGCGCGGGCCGCCGCCGAGGAACACCGCTGCGCCTGCGCTGCTGAGCACGTGCGCCGGCAACTCGGTCCAAGGCCCGTGCGTCGGCGGGCCAGACAGCACCGCGCTGATGCGTTCGACTCCTTCCTTCGCGCTGCGGCGCCCGTTCACGACGTCGTCGCGCTCGGCATAAAGCTGCGCGAGCTTGCCGAGGTCCTGTTCGCCGGGGTGCACGCGCTGCAGCGTGATCTGCGGCTCGCCACCCGGTTCTGCAAGCTGCGCAAAGATCGCCGTCGGCGTCGCGAAGAAGCTGCCTTCGAGTCGCAGCGCGCGCGAGCACGCGACCATCGCGTCTTCGACGCGGTAGGAGGGGCTGCCGAGTGCGTGCAGGGCGCGGCCGAGTTCGAGAACGAAACGCCGCGCGTCGTGTGGCGATGCGGCTCTCGCGGTTGCCTCGGACGGGTTCATCCGCGGCGCAGTAGAGGTGGGAAGCGCCGATCGGCGCAGATGCAGGGCACGGCGACAGCGTCGGGTGCGGTGCGCGCGGGTTCAAGCCGCGCAGGGGCGCGTCAGGCGCCGGTGACGAGGTTCCAGCCGAGACCGCAGAGGAACAGGAAGAACCACGAGGCGAACACCACCGTTCCGGCAAACAACATCAAGGCCACGAGCGGGAGCATCGACCGGCCGAAGCTCGATGCGGAGCGAGGCCGGATGCTCTTGTAGGGACGCAGGCTCGGGGTGTCGTTCGCGGTCATGGCCGGTGGGAGTAGCGGCTGTTTGCGATGCGTGCGCGCAGGGTGCGCGCTGCAGCGAACACCAAAGCAATCTCCTTGCCACGCACGGTGAAGAGTGTGTGCAGATTGCGAGTTCTTGTGGCCACGGGGCTCTGTGCCCAGGGGAAGCCGATCGTGATCCCGGGATCGCGATGCCGACGGAATTGCGGACGCGCACCGCGCTCGATCGTGCATCGGCGGCCTGCCGACGGTTCGTCGACGGCGAGCCGACGCATCGAGTGGGCGTCCGGCTTCTGTTCGCGGTTGCGTCCAGGCGAATCAGCCGCCGACGCGCGCGACCATCTCGTGGTTGCCGTCGCCGTCGAAGTCCGGCTTCGCGGCCTTTGCTGCGGGCTGCGGCGGCTCGCCGGCGTAGGCCTCGACGCTGCCGAGGTCGTCGAAAGCGCACGCGGTGCGGCGGCCATTTGGCAGCGTGGACACGAGCAGCCGTTCGCCGTGGTCCGTGAGCATCGTGCTCGTGGTGGAGCCCGGCGCCACCGCCCCAACGAACGGGCCGAGCGTGCGCACGAGGCTCGGGCCAGGGCCAAAGCCGTACACCATCAGGGCGCCGTGGCCCGCTGCGTCCGTGCGCCAGACCAAGATCTCGTCCTTGCCGTCACCATCGGTGTCGAAGGCGCAGAATGCTGTGCGATCCTTGGGCGCAACGCGACGCAGCACCGCGCGCGTCGTCGTGCCATCGGCTGCAAGCATGCGAAGGTCGGATTCGTCGTCGTCGCCACCGCCGTAGAGCGACTGAAGGCCGGCGAGGTCGGCGCTCGCGAGCGCGGTCGGTCGATCCGGATCTGAGTGCATCACCGACGTCTTGGCCGAGACGTGGCCGAGGCCGAGTGCGTGCCCGAGTTCGTGCAGCGCGGTCGCGTGCAACGACGACGCGGTGGCGCCGTCGATCGTCCACGCGCGGTCCGCGTCGAAGTGCACATACGTCGCAGCGCCGACTGGCCCCGTGTGCGCGACGGCGCCGCTTGCGCCAAACGGCTCGCACGCGCCGTGGCGACCGCGTCGCCACGCGAGCGTGATGTCCGCCGCGGCTTCGTCGTTCGTCCGCGTCATCCGCACGGCGCCCGACGCGTTCCACTGCGCGATCGCGCGCTCCATCGCGGCGGTGAAGTCCGCATGGGGGACCGGGCCCTGCGCCTCTTCGATGCGATAGCGCAGCGCGCGCGAATCGTTCCAGCGCCCGCGGATTGCGAACGGAGGCCAGTCCAAGGGCGCGGGCGTTGCGGCGGGCTGTTGCTCGCTCGCCGCAGTGGGGCTTGGCGTCGCCGACTTGCTGCAACTGGATGCTGCTGCGCAGCTGAGCACTGCGAGCAGCATGCGGGCCGCAAGCTGCATCACAGGTCGCGCAAGAACAGCAGCAGCGATTGCTTGTCCTGCGTCGACAGCGCGACGTAGGCGCTCGTCACCGCGGTCGCTTCGCCAGCGTGCAATGCGATTGCTTGCTCCAGCGTCTCCGCGCGGCCGTCGTGCAGGTACGGCGCGGTGTCCTTGATGCCCCAGAGCGGCGGCGTGCGGTAGAGGCCAACGCCAGCGCCGGGCTCCGCCATGCCCCGGAAACCGCTCGGCATCACGTTGTGGAGGAGCAGGTTGGAGTAGAGCGGCACGGGGCCGTTCTGGCCTTGCAGCGTTGGCTTGTGGCACTTCGCGCAGCCGACCGACGTAAACAACGTCTCGCCAACTGCGACGCGCGGATCCGTCGAGCCGCCGCGCTGCGGCGCGGGCAATCCTTGCAGGAAGAAGTCGAGATCGTCGATCGCGCTCGACGTGAACTCAGGATCCGACGCTTCATCCACATCGGTGCGGATGCCCAGCGTTCGCCCTTCGTCCGGCGTCGTGATGCCGAGTTCTTCCGACAGCGCGTCGTGGACGAAGTCGCGCGTGAGCGAGATCTGCGCCTTCCAACCGTAGCGGCCGATCTCGATCGTGCCGTTCATGTCGATGCGACGCGCAACGCCGACGATGCCGTCGCCGTTCGCGTCGGTCGGGTCTTCGTTGGCGGTGATCGTTGGGCCCGAGATCGTCTCGATGAGGCCGACGCCGAACAGCGCGGGCGGCTGACGCTGCTCGAACACGTCGGGTTGCGACGGCTGGCCGGGATACTCCTCGCGCCCGCCGACCTGCGGCAGTCGGAACTTGCTCGAAGTTTGGCCGCCCGCGAGGTTGGTGAACGGGCCAGTGCCGTTGAAGTCACGCGCGAAGCGAGACACGTTGAGTTCGAGCGCGCCAGAGCCGCCAAGGCGCGGGTCCTGATGGCACGCGCGGCAGCTGTCGCCGTTGTAGTCCGGCGAGCCCAGTCCTTGCGCGCGATGGAATGCCCTGTCGAACAGCGCGCGTCCGCGCACGAAGCGCGGGTCGTCTTCGACCGAGCCCTGCGCGATGGCCGTGGCTGCGAACGCGAGCAAAGAGAGCACGTGGAGAGCGGAGCGCATCACAGGGCCTCCAAGAACGTCAGCAGGTCTGCGCGCTGTTGTGCATCGAGCGCTTCGTAGCGTTGGCGTGCGCCAAGTCCTTCGCCACCGTGCATGCGGATCGCTTCGTCGATCGTCTCGGCGCGGCCGTCGTGCAAGTACGGATGCGACTGGGACACGCCCCACAGCGGTTGCGTGCGGAACTCGCGGCCGGTGTGGTCCGGGCCAGACAGCGTGACTTGCGGCCGGCCCAGCGCCATGCCGTCGGCGAGGTCATCGCCCATGTCGTGGATCAGCAGATCCGTGTAGGCGCGCACCGGGCCGCGCGACGACGGCAGCTCGGGGATGTGGCACACGGCGCAACCGATCGAAGTGAACTGCGTGCGGCCGCGCTGCTCCGCTGCGCCAAACGCGCGCGCTTGCGGCGGCGCGAGGAAGCGCGTGAACGCGATGAGGTCTGCGAGTTCTTGCGGTGCGATCTCTGGATCGGCCACGCCATCGTTGTCGATGGTCGGCGAGTTAGGCGAGGACGACGCTTGCGGCGCCATGCCGACTTCGAGGCTCACCGTTCCTGCGCTGCCACGCAGCGGATTGCTCGTGATGCCCATCTGGTTCATCAGCGGCGCGCGCGTGAACAACTCGATGTTGTTCGACTGCGACTTGAGCCCGAAGCGGCCCATGCCTGCGCCATCGTTGTTGACGCGTCCGCTGACTCCGTCCCCGTTGGCGTCTTCAGGATCGGTGTTGGCGAGGAGCGTCTCGTTGCTGACGAACTCGAAGAGTCCGACGCCAAACAACGGGATTGAGTTGCGTTGCGCGGTCGTGACCATCCCTGGGAAGTTCGGGATCGTGTAGCGGCCGCGCGTGAGCGAGTGCGCTTGCTCGGTCGAGGTGCCGCCGAATGCAGGCACGACGACGCTAGGCAGGTTGGTCAACGGCGTCGTGCCGAAGAACGCGCTCATGTAGAAGTTGCGATAGAGATCCGCGCCGCCCCCGAGCACGGGCTCGCTGTGGCAGGACTCGCACGACGTCGCGTTGTAGAGCGGGCCGAGGCCTTGGCTCGGCGTGAAGCGCTTCTTGAAGAGCTCGCGGCCGCGATCAAAGCTCGCGCGTTCTGCCGCAGTCAGGCCCGGCAGCGGATCGCCGAGGGCTACACCGGCCTCCGCGGTGATCGCTTGTTGGCGAAGCGTCGTGTTGGAGCCATCTGCGTTGCGCACGACGAGACGCACCGCGAACGAGCCGGCCGTCGTGTAGGTGTGCGTCGGGTTCTTCTCGGTCGAGTCGATGACGCCGTCGTTGTCGAAGTCCCATTGCCACGCGGTGGGAACGAGCTCGGACTCATCCGTGAACTGCACCGTGAGCGGGACCGGCCCTGAGTTGGGCAGGCACGAGAACTCGGGCACGGGCCCGGGGCCGATCGTGAGATCGTTAGAGCTGCCGCCGCCGCCGCTGCACGCAGCAAGCGCGAGCAAGAGGCACGCGGGCAGTTTCGATAAAGTGAGATGCACGGAGAGCCTGGTGAGGTCAGTGGCCTTCGCGAATCGGGTCCGCGAACAGCTCGCGGACGGGTCCTAAAGGCTACCCGCTCGCCTCGTTGCGCAAACGTCCAGCGTCGCGGCGTGTCGCTGCGCGCGCACTGCCGCAGTGGAGACGCAGGCATTGACGTCGCGGCTTTCCTTCTGCGCTCGATGCCATCGAGAGTTTGGTGGCTCTATCCGAGCCATCGCTCTGCAAAGGAGCCGAACTCCAATTCGTCGCAGATCGAGCGAATCGCAGCGCGATCGCTTTCGCCCCAGCGCAGATCGTCTGGCGACGCCGCGATCGGCACATCGGCGCGCAACGTGGCGAGCTGGCGGTAGAGCAGCGCATCGGCGCGCGCGGTGCGCAGTTCGTTGGCGAGCGCGTCCTTGCCGCGCACTGCGACATCCCACTCCGCCGCGTCGTCAGGGATCGACTCCAAGTTGCCGTAGCGAGCAAGCACGAGCGACGCGCTCTTCTCGCCCCAGCGCGCGATGCCGGGGATGCCGTCCGCGGTGTCGCCGACGAGGGCGAGCCAATCGGGCACGGACGACGGCGCGATGCCGAGTTTCTGCCGCACGCCGTCTTCGTCGATCGTGAGTTCTTTGCGTCGATCGAACGCGACCACGCGCGTGCCGCGAACGCACTGCAGGAGGTCCTTGTCTGGCGTGCAGATCAAGACGCGCTCGACGCGCGCGTCGTCGGCGCATCGCGCTGCGGCGGTGGCGAGCGCATCGTCGGCTTCGAACTCGATCATCGAGAACGTCGGCAGGCCCATCGCGCGCGCGGCGCGTTCTGCGAGCGGGAACTGCGCGAGCAACTCCGGCTCGACGCCTTCGCCGGTCTTGTAGCCCGCGAACATCGCGTTGCGGAACGACTCGATGACGGTGTCGAACGCGATGCCGACGTGCGTGACGCCGGGTTGCTTCTTGAGCGCATGCAAGCTGCGCATCAGTCCGCGCGTGGCGCCGACTTCGACGCCTTTGGACGTCGTTGCGCGCGGCGCGCCGAAGTGCGCGCGGAACAGCTCATACGTGCCGTCGACGAGGTGGATCTGCATCGGAAGAGGATGAGGCCGCGCATGCTATGCTCTCCGCCCTTCGTTGCGCCGCGGCGCCGCACGCAAAACCCTCACGAAACCATGAAGCCCACCGCCCTGATCTCGTCGGTCGTGTTCTCACTGTTCGTCACCACTGCGTTCGCGCAGGAGGCAACGACACCGCCGGCACAGAAGCACCTGCTCCGTATCTCTGCGTCAGTCGGAACCGAGCAGCACCTCGTCCAGGCTTCGGAAATGACGACCACGGTGGAGCAGCCGCAAGGCAAGGTCGAGATGCTGCAGTCGACGTCGCTGTGGATCGACGCCAAGGTCGTCGCGGTGGAGGGTGGCAAGACGACATTGCGCCACACCTACGGCCGCCTCAAGGCCAAGATGACGGGCATGGCGAACGTCGACTACGACTCGAACGATCCAGAGTCGCGGCCGGGTCCCCTGAGCCGCTTAGCCGACATGGTGGGGGAGACCGCGACCGTCGTGTTGAGCGAGCGCGGGGCAGTCCTCTCCATGGACGCGCCCGAGGTGCTCGAAGGCGGAGCCTCTGGCATCGACATGAAGCAGATGATGATGCAGGCGGTGCCAGAGATGCCCGACGAGCCAGTCGCGATCGGCGCGACGTGGCTGAGCGAGACCAATGCGCCCGTTGGGCGTTTTGGCGACATGAAGTGCAAGATCACGAACAAGCTCGTGTCGGTCGAGAAGGGCATCGCGCGCCTCGACCAGAAGATGGAGTTCGCGACCGACGCGCTGAATCTGCCTGGCGGCATGACGATCGAAGTGCGCGACGCGACGGCCTACACGATGGTCGATCTCTCGTCTGGCATGACGGCCGACAGCGAGACTTCGATGAGCATGGTCATGTCGATGCCGCAAGGCATGAAGATGAACATGGCGATGAAGACGACGATGAAGCGCGTCGACCCCGCGGCCGAAGCGGCGGCGAAGAAGGACGCAAAGCAGGGCGAGGCGGAGAAGAAGCCCGCCGAAGCAGGCAAGTGATCTCGCGTATCCAACTAGCGTCCGTGAGCCCATCCCTTCGATGAGCCTCCTCACCGTCAAGGGAATCCACCTCTCGGTCGGCGACCGCCACTTGCTGCGCGGCGTCGATCTCGTCGTCGGCGAAGGCCAGCGCATCGGGCTGCTCGGCCCCAATGGCTGTGGCAAGTCGACGTTGCTTCGCATCCTCGCAGGCGAACTCGTGCCCGATGCTGGCGAACGCGCGGTGCGCCGCGAGTTGCGCGTCGGCTACTTGCCGCAAGAGCCTCATGTGCCGGCGGACAGCACGGTGCTCCATGCCGTGACGCAAGGCATCGAAGGGCGCGCTTTGGCGTTGCGCGAACTCGATGCTGTGCACTCAGCGCTCGCACAAGAAGCGGATCCCGCGCGCCTCGATCGCTTGCTCGCGCAGCAAGCTCGCCTCGAGGAGCGGCTCGAGAAGCTCGGCGGCCACGACATCGACCATCGCGCAGAGGCCGTGCTGCAAGGGCTCGGCATGTTGCGCTTTGACGCACTCTGCGGCTCGCTGTCCGGCGGCGAGCGCCGCCGCGTCGCGCTCGCGCGATTGCTGGTCGCGCAGCCCGACTTGCTGCTGCTCGACGAGCCGACCAACCACCTCGACGCCGAGGTCACGGATTGGTTGGAGACGATGCTGATCGAGACGGGCACGCCGCTCGTGATGGTCACGCACGATCGCTACTTCTTGGATCGCATCGTCGACCGCATCGTCGAGTTCGATGGTGGCATGCTGCACGAATACGAGGGCAACTATCGCTCGTATCTGGTGCAACGCGCGGAGCGACTCGAGATCGAGGCCAAGCACGAAAGCTCGCGGCTCAACACGCTTCGTCGCGAGACCGAGTGGATCAAGCGCGGCGCTCCCGCGCGCACGACCAAGCAGAAGGCGCGCATCGATCGTTGGCAGTCGCTCGTCGACAAGGCGCCAGCGCCCGCCGCGGCGGACCTCGCGTTCCGCATCCCGGACGGCCCGCGCCTCGGCGACTTCGTCGTGCGCATCAAGGGCGCCGGCAAGCGCTACGACGAGCGGCGCGTGTTGATGCCGTTCGACTTCGAAGCGGGTCCAGGCGAGCGCATCGGCATCGTCGGCCGCAACGGAGCGGGCAAGTCGACGATGCTCAAGCTGTGCTTGTCGCAGACGGAGCCGAGCGAAGGCACGGTTGCGATTGGGCCGACCGTAGCGTTCGCGGCGATCGACCAAGGCCGCACTGCGCTCGACGGCAACAAGACGGTGCTGCAGGAAGTCAGCGGCGGCAACGACTACGTCTCCTACGGCGGCCGAACGGTGCGCGTCGAGACGTTCTTGGAGCAGTTCTTGTTCCCGGGCGCGATGAAGCATGCGCTGATCGGATCGCTGTCGGGCGGCGAGAAGAACCGCGTGTTGCTCGCCAAGTTGCTGTGCGCTGGCGGCAACGTGCTCGTGCTCGACGAGCCGACCAACGACCTCGACCTTGCGTCGTTGCGTGCGCTCGAAGACGCGCTGCTCGCATTCTCGGGCACGGTGTTCGTCGTCAGCCACGACCGGTGGTTCCTCGACCGCATCGCGTCGCGCGTCGTGCACCTGGACGGTTCGGGCAAGGTCCGCATGCACGCGGGCGACCTCTCGTTGCTGCTCGAGAAGCTCGCCGACGAGAAGGCGGAAGCTGCTGCGGCAGCGAACGCGGCGGCTGCTGCGGCTGCAGCGAAGGCCAAGGCTGCTTTGCCCGCGTCGGCGCCAAAGGCGCGCAAGCTCAGCACGCGCGAACAAAAGGAACTCGAAGAGTTGCCGAAGCGCATCGAGACGGCGGAGGCCGAGCTGCGCGGCGTCGACGAGAAGCTCTCGGATCCCAAGATCTACGAGCCGTCGCGGCGCGACGATTTCGATCGGCTCACGGCAACGCGCAAGGAACTGCCTGCGCGCATCGCTGCGCTCTATGCGCGGTGGGAAGAGCTGGAGTCGGTGGCGAACGGCTGAGCCGCGGCGCATCGCGAACGCTCGATGCGATCGCGCCGACGATCGCACTCGTGTCTCACATCGGGACTGCGCGCTCACAGCAATGCCGCGACGCGTCCTCGGCATGAGCGCGGAGCTACCCTTGTGAGCCCGTTCTCCATCGATCTTTGTTCGCTCCATCCATGCAACGCCTCGCCGTGCTGTCCCTGTTCGCAGCGGGAGCATTGGCCCAAGGCTCGTCGCCATCGGCCGAACGGTCCTGCGTCGTGCAGGGCTCGACGGTGCGTTGGTCGGCGGATGGTGCAGTGATCGAGCGGCCCGGACGCGCGGCGTTCTCGCTTCCTGCCGCCGATGGGCTCTTGCGCCTTCGCAGCGGCACGTTCGATCCGCGTCTCGGCGAGCCAGCGTTCTCCCCTGCGTTGCTCGCGCCGCAGAACACGCGGCTGTTTGCCGTGCAGTTCCACACCACGATCGTGCCCGAGTATCGCGCGGAGCTGGAGTCGCTCGGGCTCGAAGTGGTCGCGTATTGGCCGCAAGCCGCATACCTCGTTCGCGGCGAACGCGGCGCGGCGCTCGCGCTCGCGCAGCGTCCGTTCGTGCGTTGGATCCAAGCGCTTGCCGTCGGCCACAAGCTAGAGCCGGCGCTCCATTCGCTGTTTGTGCGCAACTCGGGGCCGCAGCCGCATGCCATCGACTGCAATGTCGTGCTCGCCGACAAGGCGGATCGCACGCGACTGATCCATCGAATCGAGGATGCGGGTGGGCTCGTGCTCAATCCCAACTACGGCTCGATCTACGTGCAGGCCCGGCTGAACGCGCAGCAACTCCTCGCGATCGCCGCGAGCGACGACGTGTTGTGGGTCGACCGCAGCACCGCGATCGAAGTCGACATGAACTTCGCGCGCATGCAGGGCGGCGCCAACACGGTGGAGTTCTCGGGCGGCATGACGGGCACCGGACTTCGCGTGCACGTGCTCGAAGGCCTGCAGCAAACGCATCGCGACTGGACGTTGCCGCTGCTGATCCAACACGATGGCCTCGAGTCGCACGGCCACTGCACCGGGATGATCGTCGCGGGCAATGGCGCGGGAAACACGAACGCGCGCGGCCTTCTGCCCAACGCGCAGATCGTCGAGTCCTCGGTGTTCTCATGGGGACTCACGTCGCGCTTCGCCGTGACGTCGCAAGCGATCGATCCAGCGGGCCCGTTCCGCGTGATGCAGGCCACTGCAAGCTGGGGGCATGCGGCGACGCTCGACTACACGTCGGTGTCGGCTGAGCTCGACAGTGTGCTGTTCGACCTCGACCTCGCCACGACGCAGAGCCAGAGCAACACAGGCACGCAGTTGTCGCGGCCGCAGGCGTGGGCCAAGAACGTGATCTCCGTCGGCGGCGTCTGGCACTACGAAAACGCCAATCCGGTCGACGACACGTGGGCGCGCGCCGGCGCCTCGTCGGCGAGCATCGGGCCTGCGAGCGACGGACGCATCAAGCCAGATCTCTGCGCCTACTACGACAGCGTTGGTTGCGGCGACCTGATGGGGACCGACGGCTACTCGCAGACCGACTACACGAGTGCGTTTGGTGGAACGTCCGCGGCGACGCCGATCGTCAACGGCTACCTCGGGCTCGCGCAGCAGATGTTCACCGATGGCGCGTTCGGCCATCGACTGCCGCTCGCTGCGACGGCGGCCAATCGTTTCTACAACAAGCCGCACATGACGACCGCGAAGGCGTTGTTGTGCTCTACTGCCGCGAGCTACGCGTTCTCGGGCGCCGAGCATGACCTCACGCGAACGCATCAAGGCTGGGGTTTCCCCGCGGTCGACAAGCTGTGGCAGAACCGCAGCAAGATGCTCGTGGTAGACGAGAGCGAACGGCTGACGCATGGCGCATCGCGGCTCTACTACGTCTACGTCGCGCCCGGCACGCCGGAGTTGCGCGCCACGCTGACGTGGGCGGATCCGCCTGCGATTCCCAGCGCTGCGGTGCATCGCGTGAACGACCTCGACCTCCAAGTGCGCTACTTCCACGACGGTCGCACGTGGCATGGCAACAAGGGCCTCGATGTCGGCAACGCGAGCGCGCTAGGCGGTTCGCAGGATCGGACCAACACGATGGAGCAGGTGTGGTTGCCCAATCCCACGCCGGGCATCTACGCGATCACGGTCACTGCGGCGCAGATCGTCGTCGATGGCGCGGTCGAGACGCCGGCGATGGACGCAGACTTCGCGCTCGTCGCGCATCCGATGGGCGCGGGCTACCGCTCGACTTCGTCGATGTCGATGCAACTCACGTCGACGGTGCCTGGCGACCTTCGTCTGCGGCTCTCCAACGTGCCGACGACAGGGTGGGTCGAGGGCTTCACGTTCGCTTCGCTCGACACGCAGCGGCCGTTCGGTTTCGGCGCGTTCTTCGGCATCGAGTTCGACCACTTCACTGCGGCGAGCTTGTCGGCGCCGGCTTGGGCCGGCGATCCGTTCCACTTCACGAACGGCGCAGCGTCGCTCTATCCGTATGCGACCTACGTCGTGCCCGCGCCGATCGCGCTGCAACTGCAAGGCGCCACGGTCGACGCGTTCGCCATGTTGTTCGACGCGACGGGCCGTATCGCTGCGATGTCGAACATCAGCCGTGTCGTGATCCGTTGACGAGCGCGCTGCGATCAGGGCATCGGGAACTCGGCACACAGCGCCGCGACCGTCTTGCGATGCCGTTCGGGGTCCTCGCCGCGGACGAGTCCGAGGATCACGTCGGCGAGCTGCGCGATCTGCGGCAATCCCATGCCGCGCGTCGTCGCTGCAGCCGTTCCAAGGCGCAGGCCCGAAGTGACCATCGGCGGCAGCGGATCGTCCGGCACAGCGTTCTTGTTGACCGAAAGGCCCGCAGCAAGGGCGCGTGCTTCGGCTTCTGCGCCGGTCACACCGGCCTTGCGCAGGTCGACCAGCACGATGTGGCTGTCGGTGCCGCCGGTCACGATGTCGAGGCCGTTGTCGCGGAGTCGATTGGCGAGCGCCGCGGCATTGTCGCGAACGCACGTCTGATAGGCCCGGAACGACGGCTGTAGCGCTTCGCCGAACGCGACCGCCTTGCCAGCGATCTGGTGCATGAGCGGGCCGCCTTGCGCGCCGGGGAACACCGCGGAGTGAATCGACTTCGCCGTGTCCTTCGAGCACAGGATCAGTCCGCCGCGCGGTCCGCGCAGCGTCTTGTGCGTCGTCATCGTCACGACGTCCGCAACGCCGACCGGCGACGGCATCACGCCCGCGGCGATGAGGCCTGCGGGGTGCGCGATGTCTGCCAGCAGCTTTGCTCCAACTTCCTTGGCGATGCTTGCGAACGCGGCGTAGTCGATCGCGCGCGGGTAGCTGCTGCCGCCGGCGATGATGAGGTGCGGTTGGTGCTCCTTCGCGAGCTTGCGCACTTCATCGAGGTCGATGCGGCCGTCGCTGCCGCGCACGCCGTATTGGTGCACGGAGAACAGCATTCCGCTGTGGCTCTTCTGGTGGCCGTGCGTGAGGTGTCCGCCTGCCTTCAGCGCCATTCCGAGGATGCGGCCGTTTGGGCCCGCGAGTGCCACCATCGCAGCGAGGTTGGCGGTCGAGCCGGAGTGCGGCTGCACATTCGCTTCCTCAGCGCCGAACAGCTTCGCCGCGCGCGTGCGGGCGAGGTCTTCGACTTGGTCCGCGACTTCGCAGCCACCGTAGTAACGCTTGCCCGGATAGCCCTCCGCATACTTGTCCGTGATGCGGCTGCTGCACGCTTCGCGCACGGCCTGCGAGCAGTGGTTCTCGGATGCGATGAGCGTCAGCGTGGAGGACTGGCGCGCGTCTTCGCGCTCCAGCAACTTGGCCACATCGGGGTCCTGGTCGCGCAGGGAACGGGAGGGGTTCGCTTGGATGCTGGTCACGCGGGGAGACTAGCGAGACGAATGTGCCGCTGCACCTCCCTCCGATCCGTGTCGCAGCGCAACGGTGAGTCAAAAACGCTGGCCGCACCCCTGGGAATCCCCGCAGGTTGGTGTTCAATCCGCGCCGCCGATCCACTTGTTCGATGCGCAGTCGTATGTGCAGCGAAGGAAGGGACCGAGCATCGGCGAGCACACGCTGCCCTGAAACGAGGAGCCGCCTCCGTTGAGTATGTCGCAGAACGAACTTCGCGCCTGGACGATCCGTGACAGCGCTGAGCTGTACCAACTGTCGGCGTGGGGCGGCGGTTGGTTTGGCATCAATGACCGCGGCGAGTTGATGGTGCAACCGCATGGCCCGACGGGCCCGCGGTTCTCGCTCCCCGAGGTCGTCGAGGACCTGCGCAACCGCGACATCGAGTTGCCGATCCTGCTGCGCGTGTCGGACATCCTGGAGCTGCGCGTGCGCGCGCTCGCGAGCACGTTCCAGAAGGCGATCACCGAGTGCGGCTATCGCGGTCGCTACCGGCCGGTGTTCCCCATCAAGGTCAACCAGCAGCGCGACGTCGTCGAGGAGCTCGTCGACTTCGGCCGCGAGCACTCGCTCGGCCTCGAAGCAGGCAGCAAGCCAGAATTGCTCGTCGTGCTCGCGCACATGACCAACCCGGACGGGCTCGTCATCTGCAACGGCTACAAGGACACCAAGTACATCGAGACTGCTCTGCTCGCGCAGAAGGTCGGCATCCACTGCATCATCGTGGTGGACCGCTTCGAGGAGCTGGAGCTCGTGCTCAAGGTCAGCAAGCGGCTCGACATGCGCCCGCACATCGGTGTGCGCGCAAAACTGGCGAGTCGCGGCGCTGGCAAGTGGCAGGAATCGGGCGGCGAGAAGTCGAAGTTCGGCCTCACGGCGGGCGAGATCGTGCAAGTCGCAGAACGCCTGCGGCAGCTCGAGATGCTCGATTGCCTTGAGTTGCTGCACTTCCACATCGGCAGCCAGATCACTGCGATCCGCGCGATCAAAGACGCACTCAAGGAGTCGACGCGCATCTACACCGAGTTGCACGACCTCGGCGCGGGACTCAAGTTCCTCGACGTAGGCGGCGGCCTCGCCGTCGACTACGACGGCTCGCAGACCAACTTCCACAGCTCCGCCAACTACTCGTTGCAGGAGTATGCGAACGACGTCGTGTTCGCGATCCAGCAGGCGTGCGACGAGAAGGGCATCGCGCATCCGGACATCATCAGCGAGTCGGGCCGCGCGCTATCCGCGCACCATGCGATCCTCGTGTTCGACGTGCTGGGCGTGAGCCAAATGCGCGTCGATGTGCCTGAAGGCGTCGACAAGGTCGAAGAGGGCACCATCGCCAACATGGTGCAGATCCTGCGCGACCTCTCGCAGAAGAACTTCCAAGAGAGCTATCACGACGCGCTGCAGCTGAAGGAAGAGGCGATCAGCCTCTTCAACCTCGGCTATCTCGACCTCAAGGGTCGCGCGATGGCGGAGAACCTGTTCTGGGTCATCTGCGATCGCATCAACAGCATCGTGCGCACGCTCGACTACGTGCCCGAAGAACTCGGCGGCCTCGAGCGCGCGCTGGCGGACACCTACTACTGCAACTTCTCGGTGTTCCAGTCCGCGCCGGACCACTGGGCGGTCAAGCAGCTGTTCCCGACGATGCCGATTCATCGGCTCAACGAGCGGCCGACGCGGCGCGCGATCCTCGCGGATCTCACCTGCGACAGCGATGGCAAGGTCGATCGCTTCATTGACCTTCGCGACGTGAAGAGCGTGCTCGAAGTGCATCCCGTGCAGCAGGGCAAGCCCTACTACATCGCGATGTTCTTGCTCGGCGCCTACCAAGAGATCCTCGGCGATCTGCACAACTTGTTCGGCGACACCAACGCCGTGCACTTGTCGATGGACCAGGACCACGGCTACCGCGTCGAGCGCGTGATCGAAGGCGACACGGTCTCCGAAGTGCTGACCTACGTGCAGTACGAGAAGCAGGATCTCATCCGTCGCATCCGCAGCCGACTCGAGATCGCAGTCCGAGCTGGGCGCATCAACGTCAAGGAGTCTGGGCTCCTGATGAAGCGATACGAGGAAGGCCTCTCGGGCTACACCTACCTCACCGACGAGTCCGAGGACGGCGTCGAACTGTCGCCCGCCCCGCAGGCGCAGGAGCCGCGCGCTGCCGCTGAGCCGAGTCCGTCGACTCCGGCAGTCTGAGCGCGCTTCCTCGCTTCGCAGAACACCCGCCCTGATTCGCTGCTGATGAACGCCGCCGTCTTCGTCGATTTCGAGAACCTGTTCGCCTCGCTCAAGAACCGCAGCGAGTTCACTGGCCAGCGCACGCGCGACGTAGCGCTCACGATGCTGGAGAACCTCAAGTCGCGGCTGCGCGGCGAGGGGCTGCAGATGGTGCTCGGGCGCTCGTATGCGACGTTCGACACCTATCCGGGCATGGAGGTCGCGCACGACCTCGCCCTGATGGGATTCGATCCGCAATACGTGCTCGTGGCGCCGAACGGGAAGAGCTCGTCCGACGTGCAACTCGCCGTCGACGTCTGCCGCGTGCTCTTCCGTCGCGCGGACATCGAGACCGTCGTGATCGTCGCCGGCGATCGCGACTTCATTCCGATCGCGCGCCAAGTGCTCGAGGAGAACCGCGGCCTTCGCATGGTTGCGATCCCCGACGCGACGAGCGGCGACCTCAGGTTGCGCGTCGGCGCAGAGCGCTTCCTCAGCGCGTTGGACCTGCTGCCGCACAGCGAGCCCACCGCCGCATCGGCGTCGGCTGCGCAGCCGCAGCCGTCAGCGCCAACTGCATCGCCAGAAGCTGCTGCGCCGATTCGCGAGCAAGAGCACGAACGCAGCGAGCCCACGGGCGCCGATTCGCCGCGGCAGAACGGCGATCGCCAACGCGCGGGTCGCGCGGCGATCGTGCGGCACATTCCGGTCACGTGGCACAACACGGGGCACACGGCGCCGCACGCGACCGAGGAGCAGCTCAACGCGTGCCTCGACTTGATCGTCAAGTCGCAGATGCGCCACGGCTCGCGCGAAGTGTGGCTATCGCCGTTCTTGAAGGGCGCGATGAGCCAGCACTTCAGCAGCCTCGTGCATCCCGAGCGTCGCGCGCTCGTCAACGAGCTGCGCGCGCGCGGAGTGATCCGAGTGGAGGAGCGCGAGAACCAGTTCGCGGATCACCCCTACTCGGTCATCGTGCTCGTCGAGGACCATCCTTGGGTCCAGGCGGTCGCCGAGAAGCTGCGGCGCAGCTGAGGATCACTCCTCGACGGGCGTCGGCGGCAGTTGCTTGCGCGGGCCAACCGTCTTCTTCGCCGGCTTCTGCTCTTCTTCCTGCGCTGCTGCCGCGGTCCGTTCGGACAGCGTGCGGTAGATCGCGTGCATCATTGCCGACTGGCGTTGCACCCAGTCCTTGATCTCCGAGGCGAGCTTCTCTTTGGTCGCGGCGCGAATGCGCGGCGTCGCGGCCTTCTGCAGCGCGCGCAACGCGGAGTCTTCGTCGGTCACTTCCTTGTCGGTCGGCTGTGCGATGCCGCATAGCACGTGCGCCGTGGACGCGAGGTCGCGGTTGGCGAGCAGCTTGGGATGGAAGAGGCCTGACTCCAACAGCCGCCGCAGGTCGAGATGGGGACGCGCGAGCGTCGCGCGGATCGCCTGCTTCTCGGTCGGCAGCGACTCAAGCAGTAACCGGATGCTCTCCAGCGAGTCGGCGTCCCACAGGATCATCATGCCGCCCGAGTTGAGATGCTTGCCGAGCGTCTGTGCGAACTGCGGGCGAGGGTCGTCCTTGTCCGCGTGCGCGAACGAGGCCTGCGTCACCTTGCCGCCTTCGGTCAACGTCTCGCATGCCCATGCATAGGGCACGGGTTGCCACGGCTTCTGGTTTTGGAAGCGAGGCAGCGCTTCGGTTGCGGTTGCGATCGACAAGAAGTGCAATGGGAACTCGACCTGCTGCAGTTCCTCTTTGACGAACGGCTCCTTCAGCAGCGAGCCTTCAGCGGCAGCTTGCAGCGTGCGCCGCTGGCGGAACGTCAGCGACGCACGCGCTGGGTCGAGTTGCGAGAAGTCGGCGATGCCTTCTTCGTGCAGTTCGCGCTCGAGGTCGCGCGTGAGGTCGGGCAAGAGCCGCAGCGGGAACTCCGCCTCTTGCTTGCGGCATCGTGCAAGGTGCGGGCACGGGAACGGCGCAGCACAGAACGTGCCGGTCGGCAGGTCGAGCACGCTGTCGTCCGTGACTTGGCGCATGAACGACTGCAGTTGCTCGTCGACGCGCGGCAGGATGCGGCGGACGCGCTCCGTCACGTCGGCGCTCTTGATCAGGCCCTTTGGCGTGTATTCCTCGCCGCCCGCGTGCTTGTAGGTCTTGTCGAGATAGAGCACGTAGATGCCGCGCACCTTGTGGCCCGCGCGCTCGATCGTCAGGGCTTGCAGCGCGAGGTCCGTGAGGTAGCGACCCTTGACCTTGGTCCCGGACTTCACCTCGAAGATGTCGAGGCTGCCATCCTTTTGGCGGACGAGGATGTCGCTACGCACTTCGACGCCTTCGGCGACAAACGCGGCGCCAAACAGCGCGAACACCGTTCCTGATGCCAGCAGTTCCGTCGTCTTCTTCGCGGCCTCTTCGAGCGTCGTGCCCTCGACTTCTGCGCCGCGCGCAAACGCGCTCTTTGCGAGTTGCAGCAGTTGCTTGCCGGTCTCCGACATCACGCGGCGACTCTCGGTCTCGGTCTCCTCGACGGGTTCGTGGTAGTCGAGATACAAGCGCTTCTGGCA
The DNA here is from genome assembly GCA_041168165.1 of Planctomycetota bacterium. Taxonomy (GTDB): domain Bacteria; phylum Planctomycetota; class UBA1135; order UBA1135; family UBA2386; genus SXPK01. The sequence continues at coordinate 21,643 of JBEELK010000293.1, forward strand.
CTGCTGGCCAGCTTCGAACAGCTGCTTGTCGAACCGACGCTGGCTCTTGGCCGAGGAACGGGTTTTCACTTCGTGTGCTATGGCATTGGCAGCTGGCGGGCTGCCGGTATGGGGCGGGATCCTAGAGATCCGCATCGCGAGTGCGACGCCAA
>JBEELK010000294.1:0-2797 GCA_041168165.1 Planctomycetota bacterium
GCGCGCTTCCGTCTGCTTCACGAGCGGCGCCGCGAGCGACTCGGTCAGTTTGATCTCGGACTTGCAGTTGGGACAGGTGATCGACGGCTCGCTCATCAAAGCTCTCCAGAAGGACGCGCAACCTACCGCGCAGCGCCTCGCGCCGCATCGTCACTTCTGCGTCAGCGTCACTGCCACGCGCTGTTTGGAGCCCGCGGGCACGTGCACGGTCGATGGAGACGACGACACGCCGTCGATGAGCACGTCGTAGTCACCGGGGCGCAAGCCAGCGAAGATCCACTTCGGCCGCTCCTCTTCGACAGTCGACAGACACGGCGACGCGCGCTCGCCCGTCGCGCGATGGACCAATGCCATCTTGCGCAAGGGAACGGCGTCCACAGCAAGGATCTCCACTTCGGCGCCAGCCAGCATCGTCACCTGTGCGCGCGTGCCTCCCGTCAGCGTCACGAGCGGCGGCTCCGCGTAGTAGCCGCCATCCGCACGCGCCACGACGTCCACCGCCGAGAACATGCGCAGACTCGCGATGCGAGTGCCATCATCCGTCGCATTCGCAACGACCAGCGATCCCGTGGCCATCGATGCGGGTAGCCGTCGACCGTCCGCGTGCACGTATGCAGATGGCATCTGCCTGCTGTACACAAGCGACCCATCGGGCATGCGGGCCTCAACCGTGCCAAAGTCCTTCATCGGCTCCAACGCGATGCGACCCAGATCGACCGTCTCGCCAAACTCCATCGGCGGCGATTCGTAACTGGAAGCGCCCGACGTCACGACCAGCCTCGCCGACGCGTGGCGCGGAACCCGCGCAGTCCATACGCCCTGTGCGTCGACTTCGTATCTGCAGCGCACGCACTTCGTGCCAACCAACAGCGACACGATGACCACGGTCTCATCGCCTGGTGGATTGGCTGCAGGGTCCCTTCGATCCTCCTTCGCCAAGTCGAATCGCACGGCGCAACGACGGAAGTCGAATGCGAGCGTCACAGTCTCGCCGGCGCGCTGCGGAGAACGCACGTCGCGCCGCAGTTCGCGTTCGCCGTCGGACCACACCGTGATGGCGTAGGACTGATCGAGGCCAACCGCGACTCGCTCCGTCGCCTCGTCGAACAAGAATGTGGTCGTAGCGCCCATGGTGCTGTGACCATCCCAAACGACCACCTGCGCGCCGACGTTGCCGAGCGGGCCATCGACGGTGAGCGCAAACCAACCGAGCGGCGGCATCTTGAGTTCGATCTCGTCCTTCTCCGTGCACCCTTGCAGCGAACGTTCTGCCGTTGCACCCGCAAGCCGCGCGACGATGCCGAGCGAGTCGATGGGACCAATGCGACGCGGGACCGTGATCGTTGTGCGGCCGTCCTGATCTGTCTGTTCGTTCTGCCAGGCAAACCACGGCACCCATGTTCCGAGATCGACGTGCACGTGTTGGATCCCGCGCCCAGCCGCATCGACGACGCGCACGCGAAACTTGTAGTAGTTCGCGGCATCCGCATCTTGCGGAGCAACCTCCCGCGACTCCGTGCCCACGAGTTGCGGGGCTGCGATGCGAGCTCCTTCGGTTGCGGCGTCGACGGCTTGCTCTCGCGCGACATCCACAGACTCGGGCTTCGCAGAAGCCTGCGCGTCGCGTTGCCCCACTGCGTCGTCGCGCCCAGCCTCTTGGGACGCGATCAGCCATGCGGCGGCAATCGCCATCAGCCCGACCAACACGATCGCAACGATGCGACGGCGATCGCTCACTTCATGCACCTCCGCGCAGATGCCGCACAAAGAACGCCGCGCGTCGCGCCGCGAGCGTCGGCATCTCGCCGCAGCCGTGTCCACCCCCGGGCACGAGCACGAAGTCGAAGTCCTTGCCCGCCTTCAGCAGCGCATCGACGACTTGCAGAGTCGAGGCAGGATCCACGTTGCGATCCATCTCGCCGACGGTCAGCAACAACTTGCCTTGCAGCCGCGATGCGTGCTCCACGTTGCTGTTCGCTGCGTAGTGAGCATCGATGGGCCAACCCATCCACGCCTCGTTCCACCAGATCTTGTCCATGCGGTTGTCGTGGCAACCGCAGTCCGCAGCAGCGGCCTTGTAGAAGTCGCCGTGCCACAGCAACGCAGCAAGCGCGTTCTGTCCGCCGGCCGAACCGCCAAACACGCCAACTCGCGTCGCGTCGACATCCGCGTGCTTGGCCGCGAACGCGCGAATCCAAGCGATGCGATCGGGGAAACCCGCGTCCTTGAGGTTCTGCCAGCAAACGTCGTGGAACGCCTTGCTGCGCCAATTAGTGCCCATGCCGTCGATCTGCACGACGCAGAAGCCGAGTTCGCACAGAGCGCGCAGCCGCAGTTGCAACTCGAAGGACTTCGGCACATGGAAGTCATGCGGGCCCGCATAGATCGCTTCGATCACGGGCAATCGCTCGCCATCGCGCTGCAACTTCGGCATCAACGCGATGCCGTGGATATCGGTGGCCCCATCGCGCCCTTTGGCGACAAAGCGCTCGGCAAACGCAAAGCCCGCGGCGAGCAGCTTGCTCGCGTCGTCGCGACCGAGCTCCGCGAGGAGCGCGCCATCCTTGCAGCGACGCAGCTCCGTGACCGTCGGCTGATCGATGCGCGACCACCGCACGATCGCGTGCGAACGGTCTTCGGACAGTTCCCATTCGCAGTCGCCATCGCTCGACGTCACCGCGATCGGCTCGCCGCCATCGAGCGGCACGCGCACGAGGTGACGGTGGTACGGATCCTGGCCTTGGTGGAAGCCAAGCGCAGTGACCCACACTTCGCGCGCGTTCTCATCGACGTGCTC
>JBEELK010000295.1:0-18407 GCA_041168165.1 Planctomycetota bacterium
TGCGCAATTCGAGCGGCTGCCCGATGCGCGAGCGCAGCCCGCGTGCAATCTCGACGCCAACGTCCTCAGGCGCGGGCCGGATGCCCTCGCTGCTGACCTGCATCACGCGGATCGCTCGCAATCGCTTGCCGAGCAGCGGACGCGCGCGTTCGTCGATCAACACCTCGGCGCCAAAGTCTTGCAGCGGAGCTTGGGCCGACGGATCGGGCTTGGGCGCAGGCGGCCCATACGTCTCCGAGGGACGCGTCGGCGGCCGCGGATCCTGCGGCGGAGCGTCCACCGGCAAGCTGCGGCCGTCCTCCTGCGCCGACACGCCTGCGGCGAGCCCAGCACACAGGAACAGCGCGGCGCCGCGTCGGCGGCCGCCGCCTGCGGGGCTACTGCATGGGTTCGGCACGCCGCGTGAAGTTCTCGAACCGCATGAAATCTCGGAAGAAGCGGAGCGTCACGTCGCCAGTTGGGCCGTTGCGCTGCTTCGCGATGATGATCTGGGCCAAGCCCGCGTTCTCTTCGGTGGGTTTGTAGTACTCGTCGCGGTGCAGCAGGATGATCACGTCCGCGTCCTGCTCGATTGCGCCGGATTCGCGCAGGTCGCTCATGCGCGGCCGATGGTCGTCGCGGTTTTCGACGTCGCGGTTGAGCTGCGACAGCGCGATGACGGGGACCTTGATCTCGCGCGCAAGGCCCTTGAGGCCGCGCGAGATCGTCGAGATCTCCTGCTGGCGGCTCTCGACCTTGCCGCCCGCCGTCATCAGCTGGAGGTAGTCGACTACGACGAGTTGGATGTCGTGCTTCTGCTTGAGGCGGCGGCACTTCGCACGCAACTGCGTGATCGAGAGACCTGCCGCGTCGTCGACGAAGATCGGCACTTCGTAGAGCCGCTCCGCCTCTTCTTGCAGACGGCGATACTGCTGGTCGGTGATGCGGCCTTTGCGCATCGCTTGGCCGTCGATCTGCGCGCGGCAGCAGAGCATGTTTTGGATGATCTGCTGGCTCGACATTTCGAGCGAGAAGAACGCGATGCCGTGCTTCTGCGCCGCGACGCGCTCGGTCAGGTTGAGCGCAAACGACGTCTTACCCATCGACGGACGCGCCGCGATGATGATGAGTTCGCCCTGCTGCAGGCCACCCATCATGTCGTCGAGATCGTAGTAGTCGGTGCCGAGCCCGGTGAGCCGCGAGCTGCGCTCGCGCAGCTTGTCGATCTTCTCGAACGTCTGCTGAAGGATGTCGGAGATGCTCGATGCTTCGCCGCCCTTGTCCAAGCGAGCGATCTCGAAGATCTGACGCTCGGCGTCGTCGAGCAGGTCCTTTGCCGCGGCCTCGTTCTCGTAGCAACGGCGCGCGACATCGAGGCAGGTCTCCAGCAGACGACGCTGCACCGCTTTCTCACGGACGATCTCGGCGTGGTAGACGACGCCCGCGGCAGACACGACGCTCTCGAGCAAGTCGAGCAACTGCTCACGCCCGCCGACTTCCTGGATCACGCCCTGCCGGTGCAGCTCCTCCTCGACGACGATCGGATCGGTTGCGTTCTTCGAGTTGAACGTGGCGAGGATCGCAGTGAAGACGTGCTGGTGCTTGGGGAGATAGAAGTCCTCAGGCTTGAGGAAGCCGACATCGCACACGGTGTCGGCGTGCAGCATGAGGGCGCCCAGCACGGAGCGCTCCGCTTCGAGGTTCTGCGGCACGCCGCGTCCCTCGAGAGTGGTTCCAAGATCGGCCATGGTGTTCGGGCTCAGTCTGTCCCACCGCATCCACTGCGCGGCGAATCAGGGCGTCTCTGCGTAGCGATCGCCGCGTTGCGCGCAAGCGCGTCGGCGGTGGACAGAATGTGGGAATCCGTGCAGAACAGCCCGCTGCACGTGGGCATCCAAAGCGCCGCGCTACCTAAGAACGGATGCGCGCCTGGGTCCCGTCTTCCTCCAGTTCCACCATGCCACGCTGCGCAAGTTGCGCGAGCACGACGCATGCCTGCTCGTAATCGATGCGCAGTTTGCGCTGCAGCAAGGTCGCACTCGCTCGGCGAGAGGACTCGCAGATCTGAAGCGCTTCGCGCAGCAGCGTCTCGTCCATCGAGGCGCCAAACAGCGACATCTGGCGAGGCGGCTCCGCCGGGCGCGGGATGGACATCAGAGGCTCTTCGATCGCGCTCGACTCGGCCTGCTCGGAGCCCCCATCGACAACCGCGTCGGGACTCGAGTCGGAATGCTCGGCAGCCTCCATCTGCTCGGCAGCCGCGGTCCTCTCGGCTTGCTGCGCAACCACATCCTCAGCGGCAGACGCTGCAGCGACGGACTCGTTTCCTTCCTGGGAGTCATGGGCCGGATCCTCAACCACGGGGGCGAGGAAACCGCGCACACGCCGCACCGAGAGATCCGACACATGCGGCTCCGTGGCCGGAATCTCGACCGCAGGCTCAGCGGGAGCGTCGCTCGTCGACTCACCCACCGCGGCACGAATGTCGAGCAACTCCGACTCATCCGAGCCGTCGAGATCGGTCGGCATGGCGGGCAGTTCGACGATGTCGTCGTCAGATGCATCACCAGCACTCGCTTTGCGACCAGCGTCCGAGGCCTCTACCGCTGCGTAATCCGCAACGGAGGCAGAAGCAGCTTCGCGCGTGTCGGTCTGGTCAGTGACGGCGTCGAGATCTGCGACCTCGACGGTTTCCGCGCGCGGCTCGATCGCAGCTTCCTCGCGTGCGCCATCCTCGCCCTCGTCGGCGACCGAAGGATCCGCAGCTTGATGCGCATAGGCCGACTCGAACAGCGGTTCGAAACGGATCTCGAAGTTCGCAGCTAGTGCAACAGCGATGGTCGGCTCCGATCCAACGGGCATCGGCTCCTCGTCGGGCATCTCGGCATCGATTGACTCCGACGATGGAGCTTCGATCGGAGATTCGGGAGCCAACTGCTCACCGAGGCCTTCGAACACCGCTGGCTCGGGCTGCTGCGACTCTTGTGCATCGGAGGCCTCGGCCTGAGCCTCGGCTGCCGCCATTACTTCCGTCGCCACTACTTCCGTGGGTTGCGCAGTCGCCTCGACATCGTCCGACTCCGCAATCATCGCTTCGTTGCCTTCCGATTCCTGCGCGCGCTCCGTCGAGTCCACGGCATCGGCAACTGCATCGGCCTCGATCTCGGGATCGGCAGCCATCGCGGATCCTGCGGCCAGCATCGCCTCGCGCTCTTCGCGCATGCGACGTCGTTCAAAGTAGCTCAAGCGAACGGGCTCGCCATCGGCTGCGGCATCGGCTTCGTCGTCCTCTGCTGCAGCATCCGCAATCGACTGCTCGTTTGCATCACCATAGGTCGCGCCCAGGTCAGCCGTGACCGACTTCTGTTCCAGGCGCGCGAAGTAGGCATCGACGTCCGTCTCGTCTTCGACGGCCATCGCATCCGCCTCCGCTTCTGGCGGCATCGTGCGCGCGAGTTGCTTGAACTCTTCGGGCACCGTTGGTTCGACGCCCATTTCGGTCCCAACGCCGGCCCCGTGCAGTTCGCGCTGCGTCTTCTCAAGCACGCGTCGCTCGAAGTAGCTCATCCAGAAGTAGTCCGTCGCGAGCAGCAGCGACAAGAACGTCAACGGAGCCATCACCAAGTGGCTCAGAAAGGACCCGAGCACGCTCGACAAGCCGCCGCCGATCCACGCGCCCAGCGCGCCGGTGTGCGGCGCGGATGCATCGAGGTTGCCGAACACGGCAAGCGCGAGCGTGAGTCCGAGCACGCGCAGCAACTTGCGCGACGGCTGCTCAATGGAACCCGCGACAAACCAAATCGAGCTCCACGTGAACACGAGCCCGAAGAACATGCATGCGGGCACCCAGCCGAGGAACTCGTAGATGCCGATGACGACGCTCTGCGGAACAGTCCGCGGCGTGATCGTTCCTGCGCGCAGGTGGTAAGAGACCAACGCCGAGATGGCGAAGATCGAAATGGCAATCGGAGCAAGCGGAGCAAGCCACGCACCGCTGCGAGACTTGCCGCCGGCGAACGAATCGCCAAGCGTGTTCACGGTCATCAGGCCCTCCCTGTGCCCGGTTGGGCATCAGAAGGCGCAGACTCTACGTGGCGCGCGCAATGCCCTCAAGCGGCAGGAAACGGCCATTTGCCCGCATTCTGCGCAAAGCGAGTCGGTGGAAAACTCTTCACCGACTCGCAAGTTCAGCTCTTCGACGACTCGTCCGCGTCCGCGCCGTCCCCGTCGCCGTCGTCATCGCCCGCCACGGAACCCGCGAGCGCATCCGACGAATCCTCGCTGCCTGCGGACGCCTCGTCCTCCTCGATGCGAGCCATCTCCTCTTCCATCGCCGCCTCGCGTGCTTGGTATTCCTCCAACGTCATCAAGACCTCGCGGGGCTTGCTGTCGTTGAACGCGCCGACGAGGCCATCCTCTTCCATCATCTCTAGCAAGCGCGTGCCACGCGTGTAGCCGACGCCGAGCGCGCGCTGCAGCAGGGTCGCCGAGCCGCGCTGGTTGCCGAGGACGACTTCGACGGCCTTGGGGTAGAGCTCGTCGCGGTCTGCCGGGCTCTTGCGGCGAGCCTTGGCCTCCTGCACGAGCGCTGGCAAGTAGGTTGGACGCTGCCCTTGCGCTTCGAGGAAGGACACGACCGCGTGCAGTTCTTCTTCGCTGACGAACGCGCCCTGCGCGCGCGTGAGGCCGCCCGAACCTGGCGGCACGTAGAGCATGTCGCCGTGGCCCAGCAGCTTCTCGGCGCCGTTGTTGTCGAGGATGACGCGCGAGTCGATCTTGCGGTTGACCTTGAAGGCGATCTGGCAGGGCAAGTTGGCCTTGATGACGCCAGTGATCACTTCGCTGCTGGGACGCTGGGTCGCGAGGATCACGTGCATGCCGACGGCGCGCGACTTCTGCGCGAGCCGCTGGATCGACTCTTCGACTTCGTTCTGCGCGACGTTCATGAGGTCGGCCCACTCATCGACGACGATGACGACGTAGGGCAGGCGCACGCGATCGGGCTCGATCGCTCGCTTCATGCGCTTCTCGAGCTCCTGCTGCCCAAGCCCGTTGTAGAGCTTGATGTGGTTCACGCCCGCGGCGTTCATCATCGTGTAGCGGTTCTCCATCTCGTCGACGGCCCACTGCAGCACGGATGGCGCCTTGCGCATGTTGCACACGACCTCGCAGCACAGGTGCGGGACGTTCTTGTACGCCTGCAACTCGACCTGCTTGGGGTCGATGAGGATCAGCTTGACCTGCGCTGGAGTGCGGGTCATCAGGATCGAGAGCAGGATCGCATTGATGCAGACCGACTTGCCGGAGCCCGTGGTGCCGGCGATCAGCAAGTGCGGCATGCGCGCCAAGTCTTCGACGATCGGCGCTCCGCTGACGTCCTTGCCGAGATAGAGCGGGATCGCGAGGTCCTCGGAGCGACCGAACTGCTCGAGCAGGTCGCGCATCGGCACCTTCTGCCGCTTCGAGTTCGGCACTTCGATGCCGATCGTTCCCTTGCCCGGGATCGGCGCCACGATGCGCACCGACAGTGCCTGCAACGCGGCCGCGAGGTCGTCGGCGTAGCCGGTGATCTTGTTGACGCGAATGCCTTCCGCGAGCTGCAGTTCGTACTGCGTGACGGCGGGACCGACGGCGGCCCCCACGATCGTGGCCTCGATGCCGAAGCTGCTGAGCTTGCGGATGATCGCTTCTCCGCCGCGCGTCAGCACTTCGCTCGACACGGTTCCGTCCTCGGTCTTGACCTCCTTGAAGAGTTCAATCGACGGGAACGGATAGGTCTCGTCGAACGGCAACTCGACCTGCTTGGGCTTGGGCTTCGGCTTTGGCTTCGACGGCGTGATCACCACCGGCGCGCGCTGTGGCACGACCGCGGCTGGGCGCACGGGCTCGGCGGGCGCAGGCTCAGCCTTCGCTGCGTCCTTGCCCTTCTGCTTCTTGTCCGCCTTTGCGGCCTTCGGTGCCTCAGGCTCCTCGTCCTCGTCGTCGTCGAGCAGATCGTCGTCCTCGTCGACCTTTGCAGCAGCCTGCTTGGGCTTGGCGCGCGCAGGCTTCTTGGCCGCGGGCACCTCGTCTTCCTCGTCGTCGTTCTCGACCTCTTCGTCGTCCTCGTCCTCCAGATCGACGACCGCCTTCGCACGAGTCGCCTTCGGTTGACGCGCCTTCCTTGGCTTCGGCTCGGATTCGTCGTCCTCCGACTCCTCAACGTCGACTTCGCCGCCGCCAGCGAGCGCCGCACGACGGCTGCGCAACTGGAAGAACAGCGAGCGCACGGCGAATGCGACCTTCTGCAACGCCTGCGAGAACATCCACTCGGTCGCGACGACCAGCGAAACCAACGCGCCGAACGCGAGCAGCAGGATGCGTCCCGGACCGCCGAAGATCTCGTAGAGGCGAGGCGACAGATTGGCGCCAAACGCGCCGCCAGGACCATGCGGCGTCATCGCCGTGAAGCCCTGCTCCGACGCGCCGCCACGCGGATCCGCGAGCAGCAGCGCCACCATCGCCGTGAACATCCACGCGCCGATCGCCTTGAGCGTCGGTCGCTCGATGCGTTTGTGCAAGAACAGCGCAACTGCGCAGCCGAGCAGGGCCACGAAGGGCAGCACCGACGCGAAGCCGACCACGTAGGTGAAGGCAGCTGCCAAGTGGTAACCAAACGCGCCGCCGAGGTTGCGCCCGCCGCCGATCGGAATCGGCTGGTCGAGATCCGCCGTGTGGAACGTCACGAGGCAGAGCAGCGCGTAGAGCGAGAAGCCCGACAACACGAGCGCGAGCATCTCGCGCGCGCCGTCGGACATCGGCTTCTTTGGCACGGCTGCAGTGGCCGCGGACTTGCTCGACTTGGATTTCGCCATCGGTCTCCCTGTTGCGTTGGTTCCGTTGATCTCAGGTCCGCAGACCGCCCCGTAGGACCGTCACGCATTCCCCCTGCGCCGATCGTAGAGCCGGACTGCCTCCAAGACGATCGCCTCGGCGGCGGCCACCTTGTCTCGCACGCCCAGATCGACGCGCCGCCCGTCTGCGAAGACGAGGGCCATCTCGCTTGCGTCTTTCGCGATCGCGTCGGATCGGTTGCAGACGCAGAAGTCCAATTGCTTGCGCCGCAGCTTGTCTTCGCCGCGCGCGATCGCCTGTTCCATCGTCGCGGCCTCGGACTCGAGGGCAAAACCGACGACCACCCGTTGCCCCTTCTTGGCAGCAAGCCCGGCGACGATGTCCGGGTTCTGCACGAGCTCGATCGACTCCGACCGAACGGCCCCGTGCCGGGCAGGCTTGCCGGCAGCACGGTGTGCCGGTCGCCAATCCGCGACTGCCGCCGCGGCGATCGCGATCTGGCAGTCGGCAAACCAATCCTCGGCCGCAGCCTGCATCTCCAGCGCGGACACCACCGGGCGGACCTTGCAGCCGGCGGGAGGCGCTGCGTCGACCGGCCCGAGCACGAGCCGAACTTCGTGACCTAGCTGCATCGCAGCCGTGGCCAGGGCGAACCCCATGCGCCCCGTGCTGCCGTTCGACAGAAAGCGAACGTCATCGAGGTGCTCACGGGTTGGACCCGCCGTGATCAAGATGGAGACCATGCCCCCGGAAGAACCGGACCAGTATCGAAACCGCCTAACAGGGCGCGGATGCTAGCGGTCGGTACGCAGTTGTGGAGAAAAAAGACTTGGCCTGACCGCTGGCTACCGTCGTAAATGCGCCCCGGTTCGATTCCTGCGAATGCCCGCCTTGACCTGATGACGACGCGCCAACTTCTTTCCACAGCCGCGTGCGGTGTGTTGTTCGCCGCCTGCTGGTCCGCTCAGGGCAGCCTGGAAGAAGTGGACGACCGCGTCTACCCGCTGCTCGAGACCGCGTCGGAGCAGGTCACCGGGGTGAAGAAGACGGTGCCGATCGTCCGCCCCGTCGACACCCTGCGGCAGCGCCTGATCGACTCCCCCACCGCGGTTCGCCTGTCCCTCGTCGATGCGCTCGACGTCGCCGCCGAGAACAGCCGCGACTTCCAGCGCCAGAAGGAGCAGCTCTACCTCACCGCTCTCGACCTAACCCGCGCGATGCGGCAGTTCGACGTCATCTATTCTGGCGACGTGACCGGCGGCATCGACGGCCAGGGCCGGGAGACCAGTTCGGACGTCGACGTCGGCGCGAGCCTCGGCGCCTCGACCCAGACGGAGTCGGGCGGCCGCATCGTGGCCGACTTTGCCACCACCTTCCTGCGCTCGGTTCTGAGCGGCGGCGACTTCGACGGCAGCTCGATCCTCAACCTGTCGATCACGCAACCGTTGATGCGCGGCTACGGCCGCCGCATCGCGCGCGAGCCGCTGACGCAGGCCGAGCGCAACGTGATCTACCAGATGCGATCGTTCGAGCGCTTCCGCGCCACGTTCGCGACGCAGGTTGTCAGTGACTACTACGGCGTGATCCAGCAGGCGCAGAACCTGAAGAACGTCGAAGCGAACTACGAGTCCGTTCGCCAGTCGCGCCTGCGCACCGAAGAGGAGTTCAAGGCTTCGCGCAAGACGATCAGCGACCTCGGCCGCGAACGGCAGAGTGAACTGTCGGCGAGCAACAGCCGCGTGCTCGCGCAGAACCAACTCGCGACGTCGCTCGATCGCTTCAAGGTAACGCTCGGCTTGCCGGTGACCGCAAACGTCGACCTCGACGTGACCGAGATCGATCGCCTCGTGGAGCGAGGAGTGACGGCATTCGTGCTCGAGGAGAGCTCGGCCGTCGATATGGCGCTCGATCGCCGCTACGACCACCGCACGATCCTCGACCAGGTCGCCGACGCAGCGCGCAAGATCGCGATCGCCGAGGACGCGCTGCGCATGGGCCTCGCGTTCACGTCAGCGATCTCCGTGCCGTCGAAGGATGGCCCCGGCGTCGAGCCGGATTGGTCCAAGGTCAACTGGTCGGCTGGGTTCGACCTCGACCTCGCGCTCAACCGCTTTGACGAACGCAACTCCTACCGCAGCTCGTTGATCACGCTCGAGGTCAACATCCGCTCGCGCGAGCAGAGCCAGGACAACGTCGCGAGTCAGATCCGCGCCGCGCTGCGCAACATCCAGACTGCGTTCGACAGCTACGTCATCCAGGTCGAAGCCGAGAAGGTCGCGAGCTTGCGAGTCGAGAGCACGACGGAGCTCTACTCGGCCGGCCGAACCAACGCGCTCGATGTGCTCGACGCGAAGGACTCGCTACTCGCAGCACAACTGAGCCTCACCCAAGCGATCGTCACCTACGCGATCGCACGCATCCAACTCCTGCGCGACCTCGAGGGCCTCCGCCTCGAGCCGCAGGGCCTCCGATTCGATCCGGCGCTCGAAGTGCCGGAGCAGAAGGTCGCCGACGAACGCCCATGAGGAAGCTCCCGATCGCAGTGTTGTTCCCCGCCTTGCTGCTTCCCTACGGATGCGGCGGCGAAGCGTCGGAGGCTCAGGATCCCAGCCTGCTCAAGGTCGAGTTGCGCGACCTTCAGATCACAGTGAAAGAGAACGCGGAGCTGCAGGCGCAGCGCGAAACCGTCGTTCGCTCCGAAGTCGAAGGCCAGTCGACGATCATCTTCTTGATCGAAGAGGGCAAGATCGTCCAGCAAGGCGAGAAGCTCGTCGAACTCGACTCGAGCGAGCTGATCGACAAGCGCGCCAACCAAGGCATCACGGTCGCAAAGGCCGAGGCTGGGCTCGCGCAAGCGCAGAAGGCGTTGGAGATCCTGCAGAAGGAGCTGACTGCCAAGCGTCGCACCGCAGAGAGCAACCTCCGCATCGCGGAACTGGAGCTCGAGAAGTTCCTTGGCCGCGATTCGAGTGCGAGCACCGACGTCGCGCGCGGCCGCAACTCGGACATGGTCAAGAAGCTGAAGGAGTTGGTCGAGACTCCGGTCGATGCCGACACTCCAGCGGCCGAAGGTGCGCAGCCAGTACCGACGCTCGCAGGCACGATCGACCCTCGCCGCTACACGCCACTGGTGGCCAAGATCGGCGACTTGCTCGTGGACGCCGACGGCAAGCCCGCGGTCGACCGCGACATGGGCGACCTCGCCAACAAGGTGCTCCAGCAGGTCGACAAGATCCGCCTCGCGATGGCGGACCTGAAGTTCCAAGAGGCGTATTTCGGCCACAGCCAGCGGCTCGCGGAGAAGAAGTTCATCACGCCGAACGAGCTGGAGAAGGACCGCATCGAGTTCCAACGACGTCTTTCGCAAGTCGGCCTCGCGTGGAACGACCTCGACCTTCTGGTCAGCTACGAGCTGTTCAAGAACAAGGAAAAGCTGACGCAGGACGTCGACAACGCGCGCCTTGAACTCGAACGCGTGCTCGCGACCAACGAGGCCGAAGTGACCAAGGCCGACAGCGGACTGAAGAGCGCCGAGGCCGAATACAAGCTCGCGAAGGATCGCCTCGACAACCTCGAGCGCCAGATCAAGAACGCGACGGTCTACGCCCCCACTCCGGGCCTCGTCATCTACGCGCGACAAGAGCGCGGCCGCATGGGCAGCGAAGCGATCCGCGAAGGCATCCAAGTGCGCGATCGACAGGACCTCATCGTGCTGCCCGACACGTCGCGCATGCAGACGATCGTCAAGGTGCAGGAAGCGGTCGTGAACCAAGTCCGCGTCGGCCAGGCCGCGCACCTGTCCATCGAAGCGTTCCCTGACCGCGTGTTCGCGGGCAAGGTCGTGCGCGTGGCGCAGCAAGCCGACTCGAGCAGCGGCTGGATGAACACCGACCGCAAGGTCTACACCACGATCGTCGAGCTCGACGGCGACAACACCGCTGGCATCCTGCGTTCGCGCATGGCGGGCGCGGTGACGATTCTCGTCGACCACCTGAAGGGCGTGCTGGCCGTGCCGCTGCAGGCAGTGCGCCGCGATCGCTCCGCCAACTACGTGTGGAAGGAGACGCCGAATGGCCCCGTCGCCGTTCCCGTCGAGATCGGTCCGCACAACACCGAGCACGTCGTCATCACGAAGGGCATCGCCGTCGGCGATCTCATTCACCTGACGAGCCCGGCGGAGATGCAGCCGCCGACGTTGGAGCAACCCGCCGTGCCCATGCCAACCGTGCCTGCGCCGGGCGCAACCACGCCCGCAACCACGCCGGACGCGAAGCCCGCGGGCGCGCAGCAGAATGCGACCGCGCCTTCGACTGGTGCGTCGGGCGAACGCCGCAGCGGTCAAGGCGGCGGCATGCCCAACATGACCGAGGAGCAGCGCGCGCAGATGACCGAGATGCGCCGCCTCGGCACCGAGGTGCAGACGTTCTTGAAGACCAAGTTCCCGGACCGCACAGAGGAGATCGACGACCGTCGCCAGATGAGCGCGATGCTCGAGGAACCCGCGGTGCAGACGGCGCTGAAGGAACTCGGCGAGACCTGGACCAAATACGATGCGATGCGCCAACAGATGCGCAGCATGATGGGCGGCCGCGGCGGCAACGGCGCTGGTGGCGGCGGCGGCGGGAATCGCTGAGCATGGACACGAACGCCGGATTGCGCGCGACGGCTGCGGATGCGACGGACAACCGCCGCCCCATCGCCGAGTTCCGCGAGGTACATCGCCACTACGTGATGGGCGACAACGTCGTGAAGGCGCTCAACGGCGTGTCTGTGCAAGTGCGCGAGGGCGACTACATCGCGATCATGGGCCGCTCCGGTTCGGGCAAGAGCACGATGCTCAACATCCTCGGCTGCCTCGATCGACCGACGAGCGGCCAATACCTCGTCGGCGGCCGCGACGTGTCGCAGCTCGACGACGACGCGCTGTCCGACGTGCGAGGGCGCGAGATCGGCTTCATCTTCCAGTCGTTCAACCTGATCCCACAGTTGACGGTGCTGGAGAACCTCGAAGTGCCGCTGTTCTACCAAAACCGCGTCGGCCCCGAGTCGCGAGCGAAGGCCGAGAAGCTCGCGTCGCGCGTCGGCCTCGGCGGTCGCTTGATGCACAAGCCGATGGAACTGTCCGGCGGCCAACAACAGCGCGTCGCAATCGCGCGCGCGTTGATGAACGATCCGTTGTTCCTGCTCGCGGACGAGGCGACCGGCAACCTCGACAGCAACACCGAGCGCGAGATCCTCGACCTCATGGACGAACTGCGCCAAGAAGGCGTGACGATCGTGATCGTCACGCACAACCCCAAGGTCGCGGAGCGCGCCGATCGCGTGCTGTGGCTGAAGGATGGCGTCGTCGAGAGCCTGACCGAGACCGAGCGCGGCAAGTCGCATGGAGCCAGCTCATGATCGGCGACAGCGCACGGACGATCCGGCTCGGCTTGAAGAGCCTCATGCTGCACAAGCTGCGCAGCACGCTCACCACCGCCGGCATCCTGTTCGGCGTCGCGTCCGTGATTGCGATGCTCGCAGTCGGCGAAGGCGCGAGCGACGAGTCGCTGCAACGCTTCCGCGCGCTCGGCGTGACCAACATCCTGCTCCGCAGCACGCGGCCGCCCGACACGCAGCAATCGACGCAGCAGAGCTCGTTCCAAGCGATGGCGTTTGGCCTGCTCTACTCCGAAGCGCGCCGCATCAAGAACACGCTGCCCGAAGCCACCGTCGTGCAAGTGCGCGAAGTGCCGCGCAACGTGACGCACGGCGAGAACTTCAAGAGCACGATCGTCGTCGGCACCGAGCCGATGTTCCTCGACGTCGCCAACATGTCCGTCGGCGAAGGGCGCTGGCTCACCGAAACCGACGTGCTGCACCAGAGCAACGCATGCGTGCTCGGCGAGAGCCTCGCGCGCACGCTGTTCCCGCTCGACAACCCGATCGACCAGACGATCCTCGCCGGCGCCGAAGACCGCTTCCGCGTCGTCGGTGTGCTTAAGGGCCAAGGCCGCGCCGCAGGTCCCGCGGGCACGACCTACGACGAGTGCGTCTTCACCGCGATCTCTAGTTCACGCCGGCGCTTTGGCGACGAGATCCGCACGTCGTCAGGCGGCTCGTTCAAGAACGAGCGCGTCGAGCTGCACGAGATCAAAGTGCGCGTCGAGTCGGAGCAGCAAGTGCAGCCCGCGGCCGCAGTGCTGCGCGAGATGCTCGACCCCGCGCACAAGCAACTCGCCGACCTTGAGATCACCGTGCCGCTCGAACTGCTGCGCGACCAAGAGCGGCAGAAGCGCATGTTCAACCTCGTGCTGGCCGTCATCGCGAGCATCTCGTTGCTCGTTGGCGGCATCGGCATCATGAACGTGATGCTCGCGACCGTTACGGAGCGCACGCGCGAGATCGGCATCCGCCGCGCGCTCGGCGCCAAGAAGAAGAACATCGTGTTCCAGTTCTTGGTCGAAGCCGCGGTGCTGTCCGCGCTCGGCGGCGTCGTCGGCGTGGCGCTCGGCATGATCGTCCCTTGGGGCATCACCGAGTTCTTCGCGCAGAAGACGATCATTCGACCGTTCCACGTGGCGCTGTCGTTCAGCATCTCGGCGTTCGTCGGCGTCGTGTTCGGCATCTACCCTGCGTGGCGCGCCGCCAACATGGACCCCGTCGAAGCGCTGCGTCACGAGTAACGCCGTGCCGCAGTCGATGCGCGCGCGAGGGCCTCAGGCCCAACGCAGCAGCACGGCGAGGATGAACGCGACAGCGACGATCAGCGCCACGATCGCCACGGCGCGCGGCGACAGCAAGGCAGAGCGCGCGGGCTTGGCATCGAACTCGCCGCCGTAGCCATCGGGGATCTCCACCGATTGGTAGTCGAGTTCGTCGCCATCCTTCCAACCGGTGTTCGCATCGCTGCCGCACTCGCGGCACGCGCGCGCGTTGGCCGCGACTTCCGCGCCGCAGTTGGGGCATTCGAACGAACGAGGCTTCTTCTTGCTCATGGCAGCTTCTCCAACACGACGCAGTCGAGTCCGACCATGCGACGCGGCAGGGCATCCTTGTTTGCGCCCGTGATGCGCATCGAGAACTTCGCGTCGCCAGACGGCAACTCGACCTGCCCTAGTTCGACGAGGCCCGTGCGCGCGATGTCCGCAGAGTAGAGATCGAGCTGCTCGCCGAGCGCCACGCCCCCCATCGCGCATTGCACGATGCCGTAGTCCTTCGCGCGCACGAACGCGGCCTTCACGCGATAGCGGCCTGCTTCGCCGACCGGGATCGCCAGCGTCAACTCGTCGCCGTCCTTGCCGTCCATCCACCACACCTGCTGGTCGCCGCTGCACAACTCTTCGACGAACCACGTGTCCTGCGGCGTCACCTTGCCGCCGGTGCAAGAGACCACCGCAAGGCGCTCGGCTTCCAACGCGCCGTCGATGCGAAGCACTTTGGGCAACGGCAGCGGATCGAGCCCGAGGTCGTCCTTGTCGGGGAGCGGCGGCAACTTCAACTGCGTATCGAACGAGCCATACCAGTACGCGACGGTCGCGTAGTCGAGTTCGATGTCCGGCACCCAGTGCCACGCTTCGAGGTCGAAGCGGAACGACCGTTGGAACGGCACCATGTCGAGCGAGTGCATGCGATGCACCGACGTGAAGCCGAAGTTGATCGGACCGTCGCACTGCACTTGGCCGTGCAACGCGGACTGGAACACCGTCGTGTCGCACCACGCGTAGCCGAAGTAGTCCTCGGTGCCGGTGCCGAACGTCGAAGGGAACGTCTCGCCATCGACATAGAACTTCTCATCGCCTTCGCCCCACCACGCGCGATGCGGATTCTTGACGAGCAGCGAGCAACCGACGAAGCGGCCGGGGCCGCCGTCGCAATCGAGCACGAGGTGGTCTGAGAACGGCCGCGACTTGCTGTGCTTTCGCAAATGGAACGACGCGTGGAACAGCAAGTCGTCGTCCTGCGCCGCGCCGCGCAACATCGACATCCCAGTGATGCGCGGCTCAAAGCTCGGATCTGCGCCGCGATGCACGAGCGAGATCGAGCCGCCGCGCGGCATCGGCATGCGGAAGTAGCACGTCGCGTCGCCGCTCGGATGAATCATCAAGTGGCGGCCGCCGTGCGGTCTCCAATCGGAGCCGCCAGCGAAGAAGTCGAGCAACGGCACGCGCACGGTCGTCTTGCCGCCGCATCGCACGAGGATCCACACGCGACGCAGTTGTTCGCCGAGGTTGAGGCCGTCCTTCGCCTTCGGCACGTGGATCGAGATCCGCTGCACGATCGCTCCGGCCTCGACATCCCACGAGCGCGACCCGGACATCGCGTTCCAACCATCCGCTTGCGGCTTCCCCAGCGCGTTCTTCGCTTCGTCAAACGCTGCTTTGCTCGCGGCAAGGTGCTCGGCCCGAAAGCTCTGCACCGGAGTTCCTGCGGGCAACTGCAAGACATCGACGTGGTAGTAGAGATCGCCTGCGGTCGACGACACGACGAGCTTGTTGCCGAACGGGATCGGCACGTAGCAATTGCCGCCGCGCGCGCGCATGCCGCACAACGGTTCGCCGAGACCTTCGACCTTGCCTTCGCACAACGCAGCGAAGTCCACGGACCAAACGCGCGCGGTATCGATGTCGAAGTGCAGCGTGCCCGACGGGTTGGCCGACCAGATGCGCGTGATGAGGCCAGGGCCATCGACCTCGGCCATCACATGTTCCTTGCCACTCGCTCCCTCGACGATGCGCAGGTACTTGCCGCGGTCGTCATTGGCATACCACGCGTCATGGTCTGCCGGTCCGCTCGCGCTGCGGCGGTCGTAGCTGCTGAACTGGATGGCTCGCTCCATCGCGGCGGGCGGCCGATGCAGCCACGCGTCGTTGGCCATGCGCGACAGGGCGCGTTCGATCGTCCAGGTCTCTTCGCCGCCGGTCGCTGCGGGCCGCTCCGCGGCGGGACTCTCGGGCTCTTGCGCACGCGCAGGCGCGCCGCCGAGGACCCAGAGCACGAACGAAAGCGCCCAGCGATTCATGCTGAAGACCGTAGCAGACGACGCCGCACGGCGAACCGCCTGCGGGTGCATGCAAGCGACGAACGAGCGCCAACAGGAACCCATCGTCCTGCGTATGCTCGCGCACCTTCTCGCCCCCACATGGTGCCCATGCTCGCAGCAGCGCTCCGCCTCGCCGCACTTTCGTGCCTCCTCGCATCCGTCGTGGCACAGGACCCGCCGCAACCACAGCCGCAGTCCGACGAGTCGGCCCCGCCGCCGCCGCCCGCCCAAGAGGCTGAAGGCGCGCGCGACGCAGCTCCGAGCGGCGCATCGCAACGCGGCGTCTCGCTGCCGCGCGCGAAGTTCGACACCGACCAGGACATGGTGCGCGACCTCGCGTGGCGCAACCTCGGCCCCGCGAACCCAACGGGTCGCATCACCGACCTCGCGGTGCCCGCGCAAGACGCGCGCACGTGGTTCGTCGGCACCGCGGGCGGCGGCGTGTTCCGCACCACCAACGCTGGCGCAACGTGGACCAACGTGTCGGGCTCGTTCGGCTCCGCTTCGATCGGCGACATTGCCATCGCGCCGAGCGATCCCAAGATCGTGTTCGTCGGCACCGGCGAAGAGAACGCACGCAACTCCGTGCAATGGGGCGACGGCGTCTACAAGTCGACGGATGGCGGCTCTACGTGGACGCATGTCGGCTTGCGCGAGACGTTCCAGATCGGGCACGTCGAAGTGCACCCGCAGAACCCCGACGTCGTGTTCGTCGCGGCGTTGGGCAGGCTCTGGGGCGAGAACGAGGAGCGCGGCGTCTATCGCAGCAAGGACGGCGGCGCATCGTGGGAGAAGACGCTGTTCGTCGACGCGCGCACTGGCGCGATGGACGTGCGCGTCGACCCGAAGAACCCCGACACGGTCTACGCGTGCACCTATGAACGCAGCCGCGATCGCTTCGACGGCAACGATCCCGCGGTTCGCTTCGGCGCAGGCTCGGGCCTGTGGAAGTCGACGGACGGCGGCACGACGTGGGCTCGCATGCAAGGCGGCGCAGCATCGGGATTGCCGTCGTGCACGTGGGGTCGCAGCGGCATCGACGTGGCGCCAGATGGCGCCGTGCTGCTGATTGTCGAGACCGAGCGCAGCGGTTGGGCCAAGGGCGACCGCAAGGATCGCGCGGCGGACGACGAGATCCCCGAGGACGAACGCAACCAACAAGAACAACGGCAACGCCAGAATCGGCAACCGCGGCAAACCGCGATCTTGGGCGTCGGCACCGAAGGCAGCGACGGCAAGGACGACGCGCCCGGCGCCGTGATCGCGCAACTGACCGACGATGGCCCCGCAAGCAAGGCGGGCCTCGCGATCGGCGACCGCGTGATCAAGGTCGACGACGAAGACGTGAAGACCTACGACGACCTGATCGCGATCGTTCGCGACTCGCGCGGCGGCCAGAAGGCGACGTTCGTCTACGTGCGCGAAGGCAAGGAGACGACGGTCGAGATCACGTATGGCACGCGCTCGATCGACACGCCGCTCGGCGGCGGCAATGGCCCCTACTCAGGCCGACTGTTTGGCCAAGCAGCCAACAAGCAGAAGTACCAAGGCGAGAACGGCTACGAGACCGGCGGCGTGTTCTCGTCCGGCGACGGCGGCACCACGTGGACGCGGCGCAACAGCCTCACCGAGCGACCGTTCTACTACTCCGTCATCCGCGTCGACCCGAGCGACAGTTCGTTCCTCTACGCGGTCGGCACCAACCTGTGGCGCAGCACGGATGGCGGCGCGAAGTTCGAGAGCATCGACAAGGACGTGCACGTCGACTTCCACGCGATCTGGATCGACCCGAGGGATGGCGCGCACTTGCTCGCGGGCTGTGATGGCGGCGTCAACGAGAGCTTTGATCGCGGCGCAACGTGGCAAGTGCACCAGGGCTTCTGTGCGGCGCAGTACTACGACGTGACTGCGGACAACAGCGTGCCCTACCGCGTGATCGGCGGACTGCAGGACAACGGCACGTGGGTCGGCCCGTCGCGCACGCGCTGGCGCGAAGGCATCAGCTTTGCGGATTGGGTCACGATCTACGGCGGCGATGGCTTTGGCGCCGCGAGCGATCCCGTCGAGCCATGGATCGTGTTCGCGACGAGCCAGAACGGCGCGCTCGGCATGGTCGACCTGCGCAACGGCGAGCAGCAGCGCATCGCGCGCCAGACGCCGCGCGGCGGACAAGCGAAGTTCAACTGGGACTCGCCGTTCTCGCTGTCGCCGCACAACCGACTCGTGTTGTGGAGCGCCGGCAACCACGTCTATCGCAGCGATCGCTACGCGCATCTCGACAACCGCGCGGCGAACGCGCAGTGGTCGCCGGTCCGCAACGGCGGCGGCATCACCGCGCAAGTCGTGTCGGAGAAGCTCGGCCGCACGGACGATGGCACGGCGACCGCGTTGTGCGAGTCTCCGCGCGTGCGCGACCTGCTCTACGTCGGCACCGACGATGGCGCGCTCTGGCGCGGCGAGGTCGGCGGCGAATGGACGCAGCTGCACGACAACCTGCCCGGCGTTCCCGGCGCGCGCTACGTCAGCGACCTCGCTGCGTCGTTCCATCGCGATAGCCGCGTCTACGTGACGC
>JBEELK010000296.1:0-3867 GCA_041168165.1 Planctomycetota bacterium
CAAGCAGTGCCGGGAAGCGCGGATCCGAACGCAGGCTCGTCCACTCGTCTCCACTCTCGAGTGACTCGGCCAGGTCGACCACGATCGGTCCGGCGTCGATCGGAGAGTGCGCGATCGAGGCAATGGCGGCGTAGAGCATGCGGAATGCCTCGTCGCGGTTTTCCTCGGCGGCCCAGGTCATGGCCAGCAGCACCTGCACCCATGGCTGCGGTTCTTTCGCAAACAGTTGTTCCGCAGCCGCCCGCGCCTTCGCGGGCTGGTGCTCCGCCATCGACTTCTGATAGGACATGCAAAGGTCCTGGAACGCCAGTTGCTCCGCTATGGCGGGGTCGGGCGCATGCTCCTGGCCGCGGGTCGACGCGCATCCTGGAATCGTGGCGAGGAAGCAGAGCGCAAGTACCAGCGCGTGCGCAGCGTGACGAACCATGGATCGCATGAAAAGTCCAAAGAACTGACGGAAGAACACAGGAAACTCCGCAACAACGCAGCGACTCAGCGCTTGCGCACCTCGATCGAACCATTGGTGACATCCAGCGAGGCGACCGCGCCCTTGCCCGAGCCGACCGTGCCCTTGAAGGATGCACCCGTCAGGTCGGGGGTCGTCGTCCCGTCTATGTCCTTCACGACCATTGTTCCCAAGGTCGTCGAGGCATTCACCTTTCCGTTCCACGATGCGGGCAACTCGAGCACGAGGCGGCCGTTCGTGCACTCGGCATCGACCGACGCGGCGGCGTTGTCGGCGAGCGAGATCCGGACCTCGCCGTTCGTCGATTCGGCACGCAGCGCGGACGCGATGCCCGAGACATCGATCGCACCGTTCAGCGTCTCCACATGCAGGCTGCCGAGGTCGCCGATCGTCTTGATCGCGCCGTTCATCGACTCGGCATGCACATCGGCGAGCGCCGCGGTGCGGATCGTGATGCCGACGGAAGGCAACTGGCGCGAGCCTTCGGACTCGGGGAGCTCGACGCGCACGGTCACGCGTCCGCTCGAGTTCTTCTCTGCGACAAGTTTCATGCTGTCGATCAACGCCTGCTTCTCTTCGTCGGAGAGCAAACGCCGCTTCTCTGGCGAAGAAGTCGCGATCGTCGTCTTCTCGTCCACCACATAGATCGTCGTGCCCTCCCCGACATGATTGATCACCTGTGCGGCATGTTCCCAATCGATCGCAGCGGTCACCTGCATGACCTTCGCGGAATCGTCGCGCACGATCTTGATCGAGCCGTTGATCGATTCGACATGCAGCGACTTCGCGCCCTCGATGGACGCTTCCAGCGTGCGGCTGGAGCGGACGACGTCGCGCGGCGCGGATGCACTGGATGGCGCCGCGGGCGCGGACTGCTGCGCTGCGGATGGAGCAGCGAGGGCTTCCTGACCCGACGCGACGCCGGCGACGCCCGCGAGCATCGAAGCGCTCGCGGCGGCGGTGGCAAGAACCCGCAAAGGCATGGAAGGACGGCTGCTGGATGCTTCGGACATGATGAATCTGATCCTTTCCTCGAGTGATCCGCCGTCACCCATCGTGCAGATCTGGGCCGGCGCGCGGAACGCAGGCCCGTTCAATGCCTCCGCAACGGAGAGGAGGCAGCTTCCATAGCTGTGTGGCGCCGCACCACGCGTGCGCAGCACGAGCGCGTCGCAGGCGAGTTCCTCGGTCCTTCGAAGGCCGCGGCGCGCGATCCACGCGAGCGGATTCCACCAGAGCCACGCGACGACGGCCCAGTCGAGCCAGCGGACGAGGTGGTCGCAGCGGCGCACATGGGCGAGCTCGTGCGTCAGGACGAGAAGCAACTCGTCGTCGGACATCTCGGAGACGATCGACGCAGGAAGGACGATGCGCGGGCGCCCAAAGCAGCTCCACACGAACGGCACGGTGCTGGCCGGGATCACTGCAATCTCGGCGCGGAGCGGCATGCCGAGCTCTGCTGCGGCCGTTTCCGCCAGACGACGGACCCGCGGATCGGCGGGCGAGCTGGCGGCGCGCAACATGCGCTGGAAGCGCAGAAGCCGCGCGGCTGAGACGGCGACCACGAAAGCCGTTCCCGCAAGCCAGACGAGACCGAGCGCCGTCCAGAAATGGGCCACGATGGGCCCGGCGACCTGTGGTTCGGAGGAAAGGCCGGCTGAACCTTGCGCGGCGGCCTCGTTCCGGCTCGCAGTGGCGATCGCGGAGTCGTCGGCCGAGCCCATCGGCTGCTCGGCGACGCGGGATTCGAACGCCGACGATTCCGCAGCGCTTGGAGGCAGAGGCTGGACGACGATCGCGTCCGAAACCGGGACCTTGATCGACAACCACGGCACCGTCGCGACCGGCGGCATGACGAGCCGGACCATGACCAGCAACCAGGCGAAGTGCGCCACGGAAGGGTTTCGCCGGGTGCGGCCGATCGTCCATGCGAGCGCCGCGAGCGGCAACGCCAGCAATGCATTTCCAAGCGCGTACTCGAGCACCGTAGGGGTCATGGGTTCTTTCCGTCGAGGAGTTCGCGCAGGCGGCGCAGCTCGGTGCGGCTCAGGCGCTTCTGGTCGATGAGGTGCGAGAGGAGCGGCGCGATCGATCCGCCGGTCAGCCGTTCGACAAGCGACTCGAGCTGCGACCCGGCGTACTCCTCACGTGAGATGCGGGCCGAGAACGAGTTTGCCGCTCCGGTCTTCTCGCGCTTCACGAGGTCCTTGTCCTCTAGGCGCTGGAGAAGGCGCTGGACGGTGCCGTGCTGCGAACGGTCAGACTCGCCGTAGAGCCTGTCCTGGACCTGGCGCGCGGCCAGGGTGCCGTGGTCCCACAGTAGTTCCATGACGGAGAGTTCAGCGTTGGCGAGGGCAGCAGGCGGCATTCGAAGGGTCTCCGCAGTTCAGGGTCAGCGGTGGTGTACGACAGACTGTCGTGCAGCGTACGACATGGTGTCGTGCACTGTCAAGCGACGTCACCGGAGGACTCAGGGCGTAGTCGGGATCGTCGACCGACCGGGGTCGAGTCGATCGATTCGGGAAGACGCGGCTCACGTGGTCGTAGATCGAGGCGTCATGCTTGCATGTCGTGCTTGCATGTCGTGCTTGCATGACATTCTCGCATGTCGTGGCTCGCAGCTGCCAGTGGATACCGTGCGGCCATGCACCGAGCCGCCGCACGCATCGTGGAGCTCCTTTGGGCCTCCGTCGCCCTCATCCTGCCTGCTGCTGCGGCCAGCGCGCAAGTCCACTACCACGAGGGTGGTCACCCGTGGAACCAGCGTGCGGATGCCGGCCCCGATGCCGAGGTCCCCGGCTGGTACTACAACCTCGGCATCACGGGTATGCGGGCGGAGCTCGTTGCTGCTGAACCCAAGTCGCTCGTGATTCGCTACGTCTTCGCGAACTTGCCGGCGCATGGCCTGGTGTTCGCAGGCGACCACATCATCGGTGCGGGCGGGCGGCCGTTCCGCGAAGCGCACCGCAACGGTTACGGCGAGGACGTCTTCGGCGCGACGGGCCCGATCGAGGAATTCGCAACGGCTCTCGAAGCCGCGCAGGATGCCGGCGCGCCGTCCCCCGGGCAGCTCACGCTGACCGTGCTGCGTGCGGGCCAGCACATCGAGGTCGCGCTGAAGGTGGGCACGACGTACGGCTGCTTCGGTGCGGACTATCCGGCGAAGTGCGCCAAGTCGGAGCGCATCGCCAAGGAGCTGCTTGCGTACCTCGTCCAGCATCAGCGGGATGATGGATCGTTCGGCGACCCGGTGCATGACACCTTCGCTCCGCTGGCGCTTCTTTCGGGCGGCGATCCGGCACACCTGCCGGCCGTCGAGCGTTGCGTTCGGCGCCTGTGCGCCACGACCAAGGCCGTCGATGCGGAGAGGAAGGAGTCGCTCCCGAATTGGCGATACATGG
>JBEELK010000297.1:0-3278 GCA_041168165.1 Planctomycetota bacterium
GGCGCGAAGTTGTCAGGCACGCCGAAGGACGGCCCCGCTGCGCAATCGGGACTTCGCAAAGGCGACATCATCACGAGCATCGATGGAGTCGCGGTGCGCAATGGCGCGCACTTGCAGATGCTGGTCGGCGCGCGCATGGCGGGCGAATCGATCGCGCTCGTTGTGCAGAAGAAGCGCGAGGAGACGCCGCTGTCCGTCAGCGTCATGCTCGCAGACTTGCCTGGCAGCGCGGACGACGACAACGGTCCCGTGGAGTTGCCAGCAGGCTTCCCAGTGCCCGAGGAGAAGAAGTGAGCGACGCGGACGTCGCGGCATTTCGTCGGTCGGAGCGCGAGCGTTGCCGTGCGTTGCGTCGAGCAGAAGGCCCTGCCTCGCGCGCTGCGGTGCTCGCCAATGTTGATCGCGTGGTCGATGCGTTGCTGCATGCGATGCCGAAGACGCGCATCGCGTTCTATTGGCCGATCCAAGGCGAAGTCGACTTGCTCGCAGCGATGGAGCGCGCGCTGGTCCGCGGCGCGGTGGTTGCGCTGCCCGTTGTCATCGCGCACGACGCGCCGCTCGTGTTTCGCCAGTGGACCAAGTCCGTCGCGATGGAGCGCGGCATCTGGAACATCCCCGTTCCGTGCGCGGACGCGCCGCACGTGGATCCCGACGCGATGTTCGTGCCGGTGGTTGGCTATGACCCGCAGGGCTACCGGCTCGGCAACGGCGGCGGCTTCTACGACCGAACGCTGGCCGCTCGCAAGCCGCGGCCGTTGGCGATCGGCATTGGCTTCACGTCGTTGGCCATGCCGTCGCTGAAGCCTGAGGCGCACGACATTCCGATGGACGTGGTCGTGACCGAGGGACCGTTCGACGAGGCGCGATTGCGCGCGCTCATCCGTTCGCGGTGAGCGAGAGGCGCTCGGTCAGCGCCGCAGCCAACCGTCGAAGCGACGGAACAAGAACGGCATCACCACGTAGCTCATCAGCGGCACGACGATCGCGGTCACGCACAACGTCAACAGCGGCAGCGGCAGACGCGGCAGCAGCACGGGCAGCAAGACCCAGAGCACGCAGGTGATGGTAGGCCAGATGCCGAGCCACGTGAGCAGCGTCGCCTTGTGGCGGTTTGGCGCTCGCGGCGGGGCGCTGTTCTGCGGAGAGGTCGGCTGCATGGGGCGGCGCACCATACGTCGCACATCGCGGCGTGCGGACGGTGACGGAGGGCTTCTGGTGTAACGAACGCGTCGATCTTGCAGCTGTGCGGACCGGCGGCGCGACGGCGCCGAAACCGGCTGGTTGCGGGCGATCAAATGCGACCTCGCGATTGGTCGGCGCGCGTCGCCGCTGCCATGATCCTCGGCCCGATGTCGCTCCGTCCCGGCCACCTGATGCTCCTCGCGCTGCTTGCATGCGGCATCGCGATCGCGCGCGCGCCGCGCGGCGCGGAGGGGCGGGCAGTTGTCCCGACAAATGCCGCAGAACGCATCGCGACGCCGTTTCCGCGCAAGCTCGGCGATGTCGAAGTGAAGGCGCCGCCGCAGCGCATCGTCGCGGCCTCGGTGTTCAGCGCGGAGACGCTGCTGGAGTTCGCGCCGGCATCAAGCCTCGCGGGCGTTCACTTCCTCGCTGCCGATGCGCGCTACAGCCGCGCTGCTGCCAAGGCCGCCGCGTTGCCGCTGCTCGGCGCGTCGCCAGAGCAGTTGATCGCTGCGCGACCGGACCTCGTGGTCGTCGATGAGTTCACGCTCGCGGACACCGTCACGTTGATTCGATCGGTGGGCATCGCGGTCGTCCGCACGCTTCCGGTCGCGACGTTTGACGACGTCGCCAACAACATTCGCATGCTCGGCTTCGCGATCGGCCAAGACGCCGCTGCGGAGTCACTGTGTGAACGCATGCTGCGCCGCCGCGACGAGATTCGAAGCGCGGGCCAAGGGCTCGACGCGTGGCGCGTGATGAGCCTCAACGGCGCGCTCGACACGTATGGCAGCAGGTCGCTGCTCGACGATGCGGTGAAGAGCGCAGGCGCGCGGCACCTTCCTGCCGAGCACGACGTCGCGGGCTATCGCAAGCTCGACATCGAGACGGTGTTGGGATGGCAGCCCGATGCGATCGTCGTCAGCGTCAGCGAAACTGGCGAAGGCGGCGAGTGGGTCGCGCAGCACGCGGGCCTGTCGCTGTTGCCATGCGTGCAGCGCGGCCGCGTCGTGCGCATTCCTGGCTCGTTGCTCAGCAGCACTTCGCATCACGCGGTCGAACTCGGCGCGTTGCTGCAGAAGTCATTGTCGGATTGGGGGCGGCCATGAAGTCGCGCAAGAACGCGCGGCGCGTGCTCGCGTGCCTCGCCGCTGCGCTGTGCTGCGCCATCGTTGCGCATCTGTCGTGGACGCCATCGGGGCCAGGCTTGATGGAGGTCATCGATGCGTTCTCCTCGTTGTTGCTCGGCAACGGCGGCGATGCGCTCGATCGGCAGATCGTGCTGCAGTTGCGCGCGCCGCGCGCGTTGGTCGCCATGTTTGGCGGCGCATCGCTTGGCCTTGCGGGCGCCGTGATGCAGGCCGCGTTCCGCAATCCGCTCGCGTCGCCGGACATCGTCGGCACGGCCGCGGGCGCAGCGCTCGGCGGCGCGATCGCGATCGCGATGGGCTTTGCGCTGGCGAGCGTCATCGCTGCGCCAATCGCCGCGTTGCTCGGCGCATGGCTCGTGACGACGCTCGTGTTTGCGTTCGCAGGAACGGGCGCGCGCTTCTCGATCGCGGGACTGCTGCTCGCGGGCGTTGCGCTCAATACGCTCGTTGGAGCAGTGACGACGTTCGTCGTCACGCTGACGGTCGACAACTACTCGGCGAGTTCGAGCGTGCTGTTCTGGCTGATGGGCGGGCTCGATGCGCAAGACTGGAGCAAGGCGTGGATCACGCTGCTTGGCTTCGTCGCGTTTGGCGCGCCGCTCGCGTGGCGCGCGCGCGAACTCGACTTGTTGACGCTGCAAGAAGAGAGCGCGTGGAGCCTCGGCGTCGATGTCGTGAATGCGCGTCGTTGGATCCTCTGGCTTGCGTGCGGCCTCACCGCTGCGACGGTCGCCAACACGGGCGGCATCACATTCTTGGGCCTCGTCGTGCCGCATCTCGCGCGCTTGTTGGTCGGGCCCTCGCATCGCGCGTTGTTGCCCGCGAGCGCGCTACTCGGCGCGTTGGTGTTGGTGATCGCCGACGTTGCGTGTCGCAACTTGCCGGTCGCCAACCTGCGACTTGGCGTCGTGACGAGCGCGCTCGGCGCGCCCTACTTCTTGTACT
>JBEELK010000298.1:0-6384 GCA_041168165.1 Planctomycetota bacterium
GACGACAGCGCGAGAATCGGGGCGCAGGCGATGGCGGCGCGCGCAGCGAACACGAGGCGAGGCATGGGCGGCGGATCCTATCGCCGCGCAGGGCAGTGGTAGCCGCGACATTCCACCGAATGGCCCCGGCAACGCGGCGCGGCTAGCTTGACCGCTTCTCATGGCCTTCATCCTTCCTCTGTTCGCGCGCACGACGGCCCTCTGCGTCGCGTCCGCGCTGTTCGCGCAATCGCCCGCATCCATGCCGCAAGATCCCAACGACCTGCATCTCTGGCTCGAAGACGTCGGCGGTGACAAGGCGCTCGCATGGGTGCGCGAGCAGAACGATGCGAGCACGAAGGAGCTGACTGCGGACCCGCGCTTCGAGCCGACGCGCAGCCGCATCCTTTCGATCCTCGATTCGACGGCGCGCATCCCCTACGTGCAGAAGCACGGCGCGCACTACTACAACCTTTGGCAAGACGCGAAGAACCCGCGCGGCCAGTGGAGGCGCACGTCGCTCGACGAATACAAGAAGGAGCAACCTGCGTGGGAACTGGTGCTCGACCTCGACGCGCTCGGCAAGCAGGAGAACGAGAACTGGGTGTGGAAGTCCGCAGCGTGGCTGCAGCCTGACTGCACGCGCGTGTTGATGCAGTTGTCGCGCGGCGGCGCGGACGCAGTGGTCACGCGTGAGTTCGACGTGGTGGAGAAGAAGTTCGTCGAGGGCGGCTTCGCGCTGCCTGAAGCCAAGGCCAACGTGTCGTGGCGCGACCGCGATTCGATCCTCGTCGGCACGGACTTCGGCGAAGGCTCGCTGACGAGCTCGGGCTACGCGCGCATCGTCAAGGTGTGGCGGCGCGGCACGCCGCTGTCGTCTGCCGAAGTGATCTTCGCGGGCAAGCCGGACGACGTGTTCGTCTATGGCTATCGCGACCAGACGAAGGGCTTCGAGCGCGACTTCGTGCAGCGCGCGATCACGTTCTACACCAACGAGCAGTTCGTGGTCCGCGACGGCAAGCTCACGCAGATCGAGAAGCCCGATAGCGCGAACGCGAGCGTCCATCGCGAGTGGCTCATGATCGAGTTGCGCGACGATTGGGAAGTCGGCGGCAAGACGCACAAGGCGGGCTCGCTGCTAGCGTGCAAGTTCGACGCGTATCTCGCGGGTTCGCGCGCGTTCGAGGCGTTGTTTGAGCCGACCGAGCGCAGCTCGCTGTCGGGCTTCGCCGGCACCAAGAACCACGTGCTGCTCACCACGCTCGACAACGTGCGCACGAAGGTAGACGTGTTGACGGCGACGGACGCTGGTTGGAAGCGCGAGCCGCTGCCGGGCTTGCCCGAGTTTGGCACCGTCAGCGCGAGTGCGGTCGATGACGAAGAGGGCGACGCGTACTGGCTCACGATCACGGACTACCTCACGCCGACGAGCTTGTTCCTCGGCGAGATCGGCAAGGGTCCAGCGCAGAAGCTGAAGAGCCTGCCGTCGTTCTTCGATGCGACGGGCATGCAGATCGAGCAACGCGAAGCGAAGTCAAAGGATGGCACGCGTGTGCCGTACTTCCTCGTCGCCAAGAAGGACGCGCCGCGCAACAGCGCGAACCCAACGCTGCTCTATGGCTATGGCGGCTTCGAGGTTTCGCTGACGCCGGGCTACAGCGCTGGCGTCGGCGCGAACTGGCTCGAACGCGGCGGCGTCTACGTGGTCGCCAACATCCGCGGCGGCGGCGAGTTTGGCCCCAAGTGGCACCAAGCTGCGCTCAAGCAGAACCGCAACAAGTGCTACGAGGACTTCGCGGCGGTAGCCGAGGACCTGATCGCGCAGAAGATCACTTCGCCCGCGCATCTCGGCATCCAAGGCGGCAGCAACGGCGGCCTGCTAATGGGCAACATGACGGTGATGTATCCCAAGCTGTTCCGCGCCGTCGTGTGTCAGGTGCCGCTGCTCGACATGCTGCGCTACCACAAGTTGCTCGCGGGCGCGTCGTGGATGGGCGAGTACGGCAACCCAGACGATGCGGAAGAGGCGAAGTGGCTGATGCGCTACTCGCCGTACCACAACGTCAAGAAGGACGAGACGTATCCGCGCGTGCTGTTCACGACGTCGACGCGCGATGACCGCGTGCACCCGGGCCACGCGCGCAAGATGTTCGCTCGCATGAAGGAGCAAGGTCACGACGTCCTCTACTACGAGAACATCGAGGGCGGCCATGGCGGCGCTGCGGACAACAAGCAAGCGGCGTTCATGAACGCGCTCGCCACCACGTTCTTGTGGCGCACGCTGCAGTGACGCTGCGGCGCGTCCAGCCCGTCCCTTCCTTCGAACCTCCGCCTGCTTGCGCGATCTGCGCCATCCTCTAACGACCTATCACCCATGAAGATCGCGTGCATCGGCGGCGGCCCCGCGTCCCTCTACTTCGCAATCCTGCTCAAGAAGGCGCGGCCCGATGTCGCGATCGACGTGTTCGAGCAGAACCGCGCGGACGACACGTTTGGCTGGGGCGTGGTGTTCTCCGACGAGACGCTCGGCAACTTCGAGACTGCGGATCCCGAGACCTACGCCGAGATCTGCGCGTCGTTCGCGCGGTGGACCGACATCGACACGTTCGTTGGCGGCGAGAAGGTCACGAGCACGGGGCACGGCTTCTGCGGTCTGGCGCGCAAGCGATTGCTCAACATCCTGCAGAAGCGTTGCGAGGGGCTCGGTATCCGCATCGGCTACGAGAAGGCGTTCACTGATCTCGACACGGCGATGCGCGACTACGACCTCGTGGTCGCGGCCGATGGCGTCAACAGCAAGGTGCGCGAGCGCTTCGCCGCGACGTTCCAACCCGAGCTCGATTGGCGGAAGTGCAAGTTCGCGTGGTTTGGCACCGACAAGGAGATGAGCGCGTTCACGTTCGTCTTCACCGACACGCCGCACGGCTTGTTCCAGGTGCACGCGTATCCGTTCGAGAAGGGCCGCGGCACGTGGATCGTCGAGTGCCGCGAAGAAGCGTGGCGCGCGGCGGGACTCGACAAGAAGAGCGAACAAGAGTCGGCGGAGTGGTGCGCGAAGCTGTGGCCCGAGCACCTTGCCGGCCACCAGTTGCTCACCAACCGTTCGATCTGGCGCACGTTCCCAACCGTGCGCTGCAAGACGTGGATCCACGAGAACGTCGTGCTGCTCGGCGACGCGGCGCACACCGCGCACTTCTCGATTGGCTCCGGCACCAAGCTCGCGATGGAGGATTCGATCGCGCTCGCGAAGGCGGTGGTGGAGCACGGCAGCAACATCAAGGCGGCGCTGCAGGCCTACCAAGACGCGCGCTTCGTCGACGTGCTCAAGATCCAGCGCGCCGCGCAGACGAGCTTGGAGTGGTTTGAGAACAGCGGTCGCTACATGTCGCAGCCGCCGGTGCAGTTCACGTTCAACTTGATGACGCGCAGCCGGCGCATCACCTACGACAACCTCAAGCTGCGCGATCCAGCGCTCGTCGACGCGGCGGATCGCGTGTTTGCGAAGGGCATCTCGGCAAGCGCGCAGAAGGCGCCGCCCGCGTTCTTTCCGCTGCAGTTGCGCAACGTGCGGATCCCAAACCGAATCGTCGTGTCGCCGATGTGCCAATACTCGGCGCAGGACGGCGTGCCCGGCGAATGGCACTTCGTGCATCTCGGCAGTCGCGCGGTCGGCGGTGCGGGGCTCGTGCTCACGGAGATGACCAACGTGTCGGCGGAAGGCCGCATCACGGAGGGTTGCACGGGGATTTGGAACGACGCGCAGCAAGCGGCGTGGAAGCGCATCGTCGACTTCGTGCATCACAACTCGGCGAGCAAGATCGGGCTGCAGCTCGCGCATGCGGGTCGCAAGGCATCGTGCTCTCGCCCGTGGGAAGGCGATGCGCCGCTGCAGCGCGGTGGTTGGCGCACGATGGGGCCGTCGGCCGTGCCGTTCCGCAGCGATTGGCCGGCGCCCAAGGCGATGGACGCCGACGACCTCGCGCGCGTGCGCGACGAGTTTGTCGCTGGCGCAAAGCGCGCGGCCGCCGCGGGCTTTGATGCGCTCGAGTTGCACATGGCGCACGGCTATCTGCTGTCGAGCTTCTTGTCGCCGCTCTCCAACGTGCGCACCGATGAGTACGGCGGCAGCTTGCAGAATCGCGCGCGTTGGCCGCTCGAGGTGTGCCGCGCCGTGCGCGCCGTGTGGCCGCAGGATCGCTTGCTGATCGTGCGCATCTCGGCGACCGATTGGCTCGGCGAGCGCGGCTTCACGATCGAAGAGGCGGTGCAGGTCGCGAAGTGGCTCAAGGAAGTCGGCGTCGACATGATTGACGTGTCGTCCGCGGGCAACTCGCCGGAGTCGAAGCCGGTCTACGGTCGCATGTATCAGGTGCCGTTCGCGGAGCAGATTCGCCACGAGGCGGGCATCCCGGTCATGGCGGTCGGTGGCATCCAGGGCGTCGACCACGCCAACACGATTGTCGGAGCCGGCCGAGCAGATCTCTGCGCGATCGCGCGCGGGCATCTCGACGAGCCCTACCTCACGCTGCAGGGCGCCAATCGCTACGGCGTCGCGGACTTCGCGTGGCCCAAGCAATACCTCGCGGCGCGTAAGCGCGCGGCAGAGTGACGCGCGCGTCAGTCGAGGCGTAGGCCCAGCGTCGCGCTGGCCTGCCGCGTGAAGCGATCGGCTGCCTTGTGTTGGCCGAGCTCGCGCATTGCGGCGGCTTGCGCCTTCGCGGCGTCGACGAGGAGCGAGCGCAGGCCGTCTTGCTTGGCGTTGAAGCCCGGCGATCCATCGGGGCGGCGGATGACGGCGACGCCGCCGGGCTTCCACTGCGCGAATGCGCGCTGCAACAACTCGTAGCCGCGCATCGATTGCCCATCGACGAGCACGGCGCGCGCTGCAGACAACGCCGCTTGCTGGCTGCGGCTCGCGGCAAACGAAGCGTCTGCGAGCGCGAGCAGCGTCTCGGGATACGGCGCGAGGTCTGTGGCGCGCTGCAGGCTCGCGATCGCGCGGTCCTGGTCGCGTTCTTCGACGAGGAACTGCCCGTGCGCGAGCCATAGGCGGAAGCTGCCGCGCAGTGCGGTCGCGTTGGCTTCATCGGCTGCGAGCGCCTGCTGTTCGAGTTCGATCGCGCGTTCGTATTCGTCGCGCGCTCGCTTGCGCCATGCGGGCCGGTCGGCTTCGGCTACGAGCGTTGCCTTGACGCGCAAGAACGCGGCGAGGTTGAGGAACGTGTCCGCGGGCACGTCGCGCGGCGGCAAGCGCAGCGCGATGTCGCGCGCCGTCTCGGCGTGGCGAAGCACTTCATCGATGCGCGCTGCGACAGCGTTTTCGCGGACCGCGCGTTCGTGCAACGCCACCGCATGCGACCCATGCGCCTTGAACGACCCCGGTGCCGTCGCGACGGCTGCGGCCCACAGGGATTCCTGCGAGCGCCATTCGAGGTTGCGCACATTGGCGCGCCATGCGAACGCAGCGAGGATCATCGCAAGCAGCGCCGTGGTGATCGCGCGCGAACGGATGCGCGCGCCCAGAAGGCACGCGATCGCGATCGCCATCGCCATTGGCAGATACGCGAGGCGCTCGCCAAAGATGGTGCCGATGCGGACGAACACGTTGGCGACCGGCGCAAACGCGACAAACCACGCAAGCGACAAGAACGCGGCGGCGGGCGCAGTTGCGCGCTTACGCAACGCGATTGCGATGGCTGCTGCGCATGCAAGCGCGGCGGCGATGCCAGCCCACGCAAACCATGGTTGGGCGACAGGGATCGCATCGAACGACCAGTCGCACGACAACGACCACGGCAGTGCGACGAGCGCGAGGTAGCGCAGCAGCAACAGCGATGCGGCTGCGATCGAGTGCCACAGGGGCAGCAGCAGCAGCGGGTTGTCGGCTGCCGATGGCGACGGGATCGCATCGACTGCGATGGAGCGCAAGATTGCCCACAGCACGAGCGCCGCGATCGTCCACGCATGCGTTTCGCCGATGCGTTCGCGCCACGAGACGCGCCTTGGCTCGCACAGGTCCGCGAGCACGAGCAGCGGCATCAGCACGACGCCGCTCTCCTTGCCGCCGACCGCGAGCAACTGCGCGAGCGCGATGCCGACGCTGCGCATTCGCGAGAACGGCGCGTCGCCGCCGCCAAAGCGAATGCACAAGCCGAGCAGCACGCCGCTCGCCGCGATCAGGTCCGCGCGGCCAACGAGGTTTGCGATCGATTCGCTCGCGAGCGGGTGCACAGCCCAGATCGCTGCAGCGGCAAACGCGACGAGCGGCCGTCGCAGCATGCGCAATAGCAGCAGGTGCAGCAGCCATGCGTTGCACAGGTGAAGCAGCACGTTGCCGAGCGCGTAGCCAAACGGCTCTGCGCCGCAGCCGAAGCCTGCGTATTGGATCGCGTAGCTGAGCGTCGT